>NZ_CP004393.1:3930000-4230000 GCF_000819565.1 Celeribacter indicus | reverse complement strand
CGGTCGTGCTGCGCGATCTTCTGGTTCCCGAAGGCGGAGAGACCGGGCGGGCCGAGGGCGGTCCTGCGCAGGATATCGACACGGTGGAGGGAGAGGGCGAGGATGCCGGGCCCGACGAGTATGATGAAACATTTGGCGCATTCGTCCCGCCGATGCTGATGTTCTTCTCCTGGCTCGTCGCCTTCTACATCGGGATCGTGATCATCGGTTTCCTGCCGGCGGTCGCCATCGCGACCATCGCATTCCTGCGGATCTTCGGAACGGCGCGCTGGCTGCCGGCGGCGATCGCGGCGGTGTTGCTGGTGGCGGCGTCCTATTATTTCTACGACACGCTGATGCATGTCGTCTGGCCGGATCCGCTGATCATGCGGCTGCTCGAATGACGGCGCCTGTGCCCGGTCAGGGCATGGGGTGCGAGCTGGAGCGAGGGAGGAAGGACATGTCCTTAGAGGGAAAAGTCGTTGTGGTGACCGGCGGCGGGGCCGGCATCGGCCGGGCCTGCTGTGTGGCGCTGGCCGCATCGGGGGCGACGGTCGCGGTCGGGGATATCGACCCCGGCACGGCCGCGGAGACGCTGGCGACGATCGAGGAGGCCGGCGGTCGGGGTTTGGCCGGGCGGGTGGATGTCACGTCGTCCGAACTGGTCGAGGCGTTTGTGAATGGCGTGACCGGGAGGTTCGGTCGCATCGACGGACTGGTGAATGCGGCAGGGGGGATCGTGAGCGCCACCTCGGTCGCCGATTGCAGCGAAGAGGACTGGGACAGGACCTTCGTTCTGAACGTGAAAAGCACCTATCTGGTGAGCCGTGCGGTGCTGCCCGCGATGCTGGCCTCCGGGTCGGGAGCGATCGTCAATTTCAGTTCCGCCGCTGGCCTTGCCGCGCGGAGGAACCTTGCCGCCTATTCCGCCGCCAAGGGGGCGATCGTGGCCTTGACCCGCGCCATGGCCGCGGATTTCGGGGACCGCGGCATCCGCGTGAATTGCGTCGCGCCGGGGCCCACGATGACCGACGCATTCCGCGCGCATGTGCAATCGGCGGCCTACCCCGATGCCGTCTTGCGGGAGCGGGCGTCGGAACAGCTCCTCGGGCGATTGGGAAAACCCGAGGATATCGCGAAGGCGGTCCTCTTCCTTCTGTCCGGAGAGGCGGACTGGATCACGGGGCATACCTATCCGGTGGACGGCGGGAATACGGCGTGAGCGCCGGCTCGATGGCCGGTCGCCGGGCTGTATTTCGATCCGACCGGCCCCGCTGCTTCATACCCGCACCTCAGCCGAGTGCTCGCAGGACGGCCCGGATCGCCGCCGGAACGGGTTCGATCACCGGGACGGAGAATTCCCGTGACAGCCAGCGCGCCACGCTGACGAGCGGGCCGCCGCCCACGACGACCGCTTCGGCGCCGTCCTCGTTCACGGCACGGTCGACCTCCCGATACAATGCGGCCTGAAGGGCGGGGGGATCCTCCATCAGGCGGTCGGGATCGTCCTTCGTTGTGCGGACGGAGGTCAGCAGCGCGCCGAAACCGTAGTGGACGGCAGATCGGCGGATCGCCTCGGCAAGCAGCGGCGTCGTCGTCGCCACGGCGAACCGTCTGTCCCCGGCTGCGGCTTCGGTCATGCTGGCTTCGGCGAGACCGATCACCGGGCAGGAAAACCGCGACCGGAGCCGGTCAAGGCCGGGATCTCCGAATGCGGCGACGACCACCGCATCGGGCGGCGGATCGAGGGGGAGGGCGGCGATGTCCAGAACCGCCTCCTCGGCCGTCCGAAGCGCGGCGTCATCGGTGATGAGCGCCGTGCCGAAGGCGGCCGTTCTCGCCGTGATCGTGAGGCCGGCGCCCGGCCCCTGCCGCGCGGCTCTCAGCATGCGGCGGGTGGTGAGGCGCGATGTGTTCGGGTTGAGGAGCAGGAGATGTCCGAGCGTCTGTCGGGCGAGATCCGCGGGGGCGGGCGAGTGCGTGCGGGTCATGCGGTGTCGCGCTCCGGCGACAGGCCGAGGAGGCGCTCGGGGTTGTCCCGGATCAGGCGCCGGATGTCCTGCACCGGAAAGCCGAGATCGAGAAGCGAGCTCGCGAGGAGCCTCATGCCCTCGACCGGCGCGGGGGCCGAACGGATGCCGTAATCCGTGCCGACGACGAAGTGCTCCACACCGATTTCCCGGATCTGTTTCGCCCAGCCGACGAAGCCGTCGAAAGCCGGTTCGCTGGCGATGCCCGCGATCTCGTCGGCCCATTCCGGCTCGACATAGTAATTCGTGCGGCGCAGCCCCTTGTGGAACAGCCAATCTGAGCAGCAGGCCTCCAGAAACACGCCCTCGGCAGCAAGCTGTTTCTGTTCGGCCAGCGACAGCCGGGCCCGTGCGGGATGGGACACGAGAATGCGGGCGATCCCGCGGTCACGCGCGAGCCGGCAGAGGCGGATGGCCTCGGGACCGGACAGATGGCCGGTGACGAGGTAGACGTCGGGCCGTTCCGCGATCAGGTCGAGGATCTCGTCGAGTTCCGGGGAGATCGGATCCTCCAGCGGAATGCGGATCGCACGGGACAGTTCTTCCTGCGCGAATTTCGGATAGAGATCCTTGAAGGGAACGGGCGCGCCGTTGATCATCCGGCCCTCGTGGCTTGCCATGTAATAGGTGCAATGCGCGCCGAAGTGGATGAATTTCGCGCCCGCGCCGTAATGCAGCGCCGTCTTGACGGCGCGCGGGTTCATCCCGCCGAGGCAGGTGGTCAGGATGAGGCCGCCGTAGACCTCGATCCCATCCACCTGGCGCGACACCATCCATGCCGTGCCGGCACTGTTGCCGAAGGTATGGTCGTAGAAGACCACGGCGCGCTGTCCGGCCTCTCTCGCCGCGACGGCGAGCTGGAAGGGATCCATGCGGCCGGGGCAGGATCTGAGCCATGGCCCGCTATGGATATGGGTGTCGATCGCGCCGTGCAGCAACCGGTCCGGCAGGTCGTAGGACCGGCAGTCCGGCGTTTCATTCTCAATCGTCATGGAGACTCCGGGTTTGGCGACATGACCGTTCAGTTCGACAGGAGATCCGGGCCGAACAGGACGATCTGGGGAAAGATTGTGATGAGGATGATGAAGGCCAGCATGGTGAAGACGTAGGGCAGCGCGCCGATCATGACCTCGGAGATCTCGCCCTCTTCGCGGATGCCCTGGATGACGAAGAGGTTGAGGCCGACCGGAGGCGTGATCATGGCCATCTCGATGAGGATCATCATCAGGACGCCGAACCAGACGGGATCGAAGCCTGCGGCGAAGATGCTCGGCGCGATGATCGGGATCGTCGCGACCATCATCGTCAGCGTGTCCATGAACATCCCGAGGACGAAGTAGAAGACGACGACGACCAGAAGAAGCGCGTAGGGGGTGAGATCGAGATCCACGATGAGCTGGTTGATCCGCGCCGTGAGCCCGATGCTGCCGATCACGAAGTTCAGGAAATATGCCGCGACGAGCAGGGCCATCGACATTGCGGTCGTCCGCATCGTCGCGAGCAGCGCCTCGCAGAGCATCGGCCAGTTCAGGCGGCGGTTCTTCCAGGCCATGCCGAGGGCCGCGATCAGTCCCAGCGCCCCGGATTCCGCCGGCGTGGCGATGCCGGCATAGATGGAACCCACCACGAGGAGGAAGATGACGAGCGGCGCGATCAGCGAGGGCAGGGTGCGGAACCGTTCGGACCAGCCGTGACGTGTCCGCGTCCCGCGCGTGCCGGGCACCAGCCAGCAGATCATGAGGGTGGCGCCGATGAACAATGCCACGAGAAGCAGTCCCGGCAGGAAGCCGGCCAGGTAGAGCCGCGGGATCGAGGTTTCCGTCAGCAGGCCGTAGAGGATCATGTTCGTCGAGGGCGGGATCAGGATGCCCAGCGTTCCGCCGGCCGCCAGTGTGCCGAGGAACAGGGACCGGTTGTAGCCCTGTTTCTCGATCTGCGGGATCGCCACGGTCCCGACGGTCGCGGCCGTGGCCACACTGGTGCCCGAGGTCGCGGCGAATATCCCGCTGAAGGCGAAGTTGGAATGCATCAGCCCTCCGGGAAGCCAGGACATCCAGGCCTCCATGGCCCCGTACATCCTGTCAGCCACACCGGCGCGGAGAAGGATCTCTCCCATCAGGATGTAGAGGGGGATCGCCAGGAGGATGAATTTCGTGCTTGTGGACCAGGCCATGTCGCCCATCGCGGAGGCGAGCGGGAGGAAGCTGTAGCTTTCCGTCAGGGCGAGGCCGAGAAGGCCCATGGCCGCGGCGACCGGCAGGCTCAGCCCGACCAGGACCAGGAGCAGGATGATCGTGACCTGTATCATAGATGTGCCTCCGCTTCGTCCTTGCCGGACCGGGGTCCGATCAGTGACTTGACGCCTTTCGGATCGCGGCGGATCAGCCGGGAGACCGCGACGAGGAAGATGGCGATGCCTGTGAGCACGAAGATCACGTAGGCCAGTGCCCAGATACCCTGCGGGATGAAGAGGGGCGTCTGAAGCAGCGTGACTGCGCGCGCGCCGCGTTCGAACGAGACAAGCGCGGTCTCGGCCGCATGAAAGGCCACCACGGCGAAGAAGCCGGTGATGGAGGCGAGCGCCAGAAGGTCGAGCGCCGTGCGCAGCGGGCGAGGCAGGAACCGGACCACGGAATCCACCCGGATATGGCCGCGTTCGACGAGGCAGTAGGGGAATGCCATCGTCGAGCCGATGGCGAGCGCATAGGCCGTGAGCTCGTCTGCGATCCCCGTCGATCCGCCGAGCACCTTGCGGGCAAAGATCTCGACGGCGACCAGCGCGCCGGCGCCGAGGATCAGGAAGCCGCCCGCCAGGGCGAGGGTGCGGGACAAACCCTGCGTCAGGGACAGGAGCCGTTCGGTCGGGACGTCCTCCGTGTCCGGCCGTTCCGGCGGGGCAAGATCGGATTTTGCGATGCGATCCATCATCCATTCTCCGTTGATGGCGCCGCCGCCCGGCCGGGATGGCCGGGCTCGGGCCTGTGCAAGTCACTCTGCGGCGAGTTCGAAGCCGGTTGCCTTGCCGACGGTGTCGTTCCAGTCCGCGACGCAGTCGGCCCCGCAGCGTCCGGCGAAGGCCGGCAGGATGCTGTCACGGATGACGGCGGTCCGCGTTTCGGCATCGGCCTCGCTGATTTCCACGACGGTCATGTCGGCCTCGATGCCCAGTTCGCAGGGGCCTTCCCCGGAGTTGCAGGCGATCCCCTCGGCGGTGGCCCTGGCGGCAAGGTCCCAGAGAACCGGTTCGAGATCGGCATAGGCTGCCTCGATCAGCTCCTGCTGGTCTTCGCTCAGCGCGTTCCAGCGGTCCAGATTCACCCCCCAGTATTGCACCGCCCAGCCGAGGCTCATCGGATAGAGATAGCCTGCCACCTCGAACCATTTGGACGTATTGCCGGTCAGGGTGCCGGTGATCGCGCAGTCGATGACCCCGTTCTGGAGGGCCGGCACGACATCCGCATAGGGGATGGCGACCGCCGTCGCGCCGATACCGTTGACGAAATCGGTCAGCGCCTGCCCGAAGATCCTGATCTTCCTGCCCCGGATATCGTCAAGCCCGGAAACCGGATCGCTGCACCAGATCGCCTGGGGCGGATTGGCCGCGAGCGCGAGAAGCTTGATGCCGAAATCCTCCTCGAGCGTCTTCTCGAGCACCGGGCGATAGGCGTCGCAGACGGCGCGCGCTTCCTCGAGCGTGCCGGTGAGCCCCGGCAGATCACAGCCTTCGAACCTGGGCGCATCACCGACCGCCTGATTGAGGCCGCCGCTCCCGAACTCGATCGCGCCGTTCGACAACATGCGGGTGACCTCTCCGCCGGAGAGACCGAGCTGCTCCGCGGAGATGAGTTCGGCCGCGATCCTGCCGTCCGACAGCGCCGGAAGCGTTTCGGCGAAGAAGGGCGTTTCCCCCTGGGTGTAGAGGATGTTCTGAACCGGCTGACCGACCACCCTGAGGGTGACGTCGGCAGATTGCGCGTGGCCTGCGGTGGCGAGCAGCGTCGACCCCGCCGCGGCGCAGGCGAATAGGAAAGGTTTCATGCACGTACTCCGTTCGGTTGCTTCGGATGTCCCGTCCCTTCTGATGGCGGAACATTCGTTTCTTCCATTACAGAGGATGTGAAACATTTGTTTCTTATTGTGCAAGGTGGACGCAGGCGAAAAACATTTGTTTCACGGCCGGATACATGTGCCGCCTGTTTGCCGGGCGCTCCTCCGGCATGAATGCACGAAGATTGTGCGCTTAGAGTTCAGCGAAGGACGTATTCAGGGATTCGATGCCGCGCAGCCGCGACAGCCCCTCGCGTCCCGAGGCCTCGATGAGCCGGTCCGCGATCAGATGGCAGACCGCCATGACCGCGACATGGTTGAAGAGGGAGCCGGCGGTGGCCGTATGGCATCTGACCTGCCATCTGGCCGCAGGCTCATCGGGTGCGCCCTCGTCGGTGATGTAGAGGAGTGTCGCGCCCTTTGCGGCGACCGCCCTCGTGATCTTCTCCTGTATCGCCACCCGGCGCCGGAGCCCGAACATCACCACAAGGTCACCGGGATCGAGACTGATCAGATGCTCCCCGAGGGTTTCGCCCTGACCCGGAATATCCGTTATATTCTCGAAAACCTGCAAGAGTTGCCATGTGAGGTAGGCTGCCAGAGGTCTGCTGGCGCGAAAGCCGAGCACCCAGATCTTTCTCGCCCCGAAGAAGGCCGCCGTCATGTCCGTCAGGGTCTGCTCGTCGAGACCGGCGAAGGTCCGTTCCAGATTTCGGATGCCCTGGTTGAAATGTTTCGACATCGACCGCGGGCCCTCGCCCTGCTCGCGGGAGGAGAGGTAGAACCGGGATCCGGTTTCCCGTTCGGCCCGCACCTGGTGCCGTGCCTCTTCGTAGCTCGCATAGCCGAGCCTGCGGATGAAGCGGGAGACTGTCGCCTTCGACACCTCCGCGAGATCCGCGAGTTCCGCGACCGAGTAGCTGGCCAGCTCGCCCGGAAAGTCGCGCAGGAAAAGCCCGAGGCGCTTTTCGGCCGGATGCAGGGTCTCGAGCTTTTCGTTCAGACGGTTCGTGAACGGCTTCGAATTCTCCAACGGACCCTCCTGAAACAATCGTTTCAAGGATGGCCGAGCCGTCAGCGAATGTCCAGCCGCGGCTGCAATCTGGCGGAAACGGAGCGACCTGCCCGCACATTCCTCACGGCACAGGAGCGCGCGTTACAGTTCCGACGACAATCGCCCTTCGCGCTGCGGGGCGCGAACAAGCCGTTCGACGAGGTCATCCGTCCACTCCACATATTCGACGTGAAGGCCGTCGGGGTGGCGTGCGTAGAGCATCCGGCCTGTCGGCACATCGACGATCGGCTGGGTGATCGTCGCACCGCAGGCGAGCAATTCCGCTTCGACAGCTTCTATGTCGCGCACGATGACCGGGCCGTGACTGTCCCGGATGGGCGCCAGTGACTCTTCGGTTCCGGCCACGACGAACATGTCGCCGATCCCGGCCAGGTCCCACGCGCCGAAGCGGAAGCGGATATGCGGCTTTCGCCCGTGAAGCCGTTCGAGCGTGGCGAGAGTCGCGTCGCAGTCGGCGGAAAACATCCGTGCATAGGTCTTTAGGATCATGCTGCACCTTGTTTAGCGTTCGATAAAAAATATCCCTCTTGACGGTTGCCGGTCAACGGATTTTTAGTGGTCACTATGAAACAGAAGGCGAACAAGGGCGGTCGCCCGCGCGGCTTCGACCGCGATGAGGCGATCGCGACTGCCATGCGCCTCTTCTGGCGGCACGGCTATGAAGGCGTCTCGCTGGCCATGCTGACCGACGCGATCGGCGTGGCGCCCCCGAGCCTTTATGCGGCGTTCGGCAGCAAGGCCGGACTTTATCGCGAAGCCGTGGACCGCTACGCGACGGGGACCGCACTCTTTCCGTTGCAGGAGGAGGGGGAAAACCTGACCCTCGATCAGGCTCTGTCGCGTCTGTTCGACCGGGCGATCGACACGGCGGCGGGCGAAGACGGCGAGCGCGGCTGCATGGTGTCCACGGGCCTGCTCGCATGCCACCCCGATCATTGCGACCTGGCGGGTGAGCTGGCAACCCGCCGCCGCGACACGGCCGTGCGCCTCGATCAGGAATTGCGTCGCTGGTTCACGCCGACCCGGTCCGCCGAGGCGGCCCGGTTCCTGTGCGCTGTCCTTCAAGGCATCGCCGTGCAGGCGAAGGATGGCGCGACCGAGAACGATCTTCGCGCGGTGGCAGAGCTCGGACGGGCGGGAGTAACGGCTATGGTAGCGATCCGGCCGGAGATCAGCCACTGAGCGATCAGGACGGACATCTCCCGCGACGTGATCGTCAACCTGCCATGAGCGTGCCCTCGGAGCAGCCGGCGTCCCGAAGGACGCCGGACCCGTTCTTCCGGGTAAACGAGGCGCTATTGCGGAGCGCACATCACCTCATATCCTCATAAATCACGTAGGACATCATACCGGTTGCCATGTGGTACAGATGATGACAGTGGAACGGCCATTTCCCCGGATTGTCAGCGTCGAAGGCAATCGTCATCGTGCTGCCGGGAGGCACGAGAACGGTGTCGCGAACCGCTCCGGAGAGCCTGGCACCGTCAATCGAGATCACCTGGAAGTGGTGACCGTGCAGATGCATGGGGTGAGACATCATGGAAGAATTTCGCATCGTGATCTCGATGCGTTCATCCTGGCCGACACGAAGATCGTCTCCTCCCTCGATGGCCCAGGCATATCCCTCCATCTGACCGGTCAGGGACAGGCTGAACTGCCGGTCGGGTTGTCTTGCCGAGAGCGGAACACCTGCCCGCAGCCGCTTCTCAAGTGCGCTGCCGACGATCGGGCCGGCGGTCTCGCCTGAACTTCCGATCCGGCGAACGGTGGCCTCGGGTGTCGCGAGGATCACGCCGGTGCGTTCGACCGCGCCCTCCCTCAGCGCCAGAACGGGATAGGCGCCCTCGCCCGCCGGAAGGGTCAGGAGGATATCCAGCCGTTGTCCCATGCTGATTGGAAAATTCGTGCCGACGATCGGCTCGACATCCTGACCGTCGACGGCAATCAGCGTTCCCTCGACGATTCCCGTGTCGATGGTGAAGCCGGTCGCCGTCGCGCCGTTGATGATCCGAAGCCGGAGGCGGCCACCCCTCTCGACACGGACGACCTCCGGGTCGTCAAGTGTCCGGTCATTCGCGAGATAGGCATCGTAGTCGATGTCGTTCAGGTCCATCCCGGCGGTCGGGCTATCCGTCATACCGTGCGTCGGCATGTGGCCCATGGCGGAATGATCCATCGCCGGCATGCCTTCCATCGTGGAGTGGTTCATGGCTGCACCATGCCCGGCGCCATGTCCCGTGCCGCGCTGAAGCTGTGCCAGAAGTTCCTCGGCGGGCACGAAGGAAAAGTCATGCAGGAGAATGACGACCTCCTGTTCGTCGCGCGCCCGGTCCTCCGCGGTGCGGACAATGAGCGGCGCGGCGAGCAGGTTCTGTTCCTGCAACGTGTGCGCGTGCATCCAGTGCGTGCCGCCACGCCCGACGGGGAAGCTGTATCGGTGACGGTTCGCGGAGGCCAGTTGGGGCAGAGGATTGTCGGGCACACCGTCCGCCTCCCAGGGCGGGGTGAGGCCGTGCCAGTGGATGAGGGTGGGGTCTTCGATCTCGTTTACAAGCTCGACGTCGAACGCTTTTCCGGCGTCCAGGGTCACCCCGTGGATGCCGTTTGGCTGTAGCAATCCGAAAACCTCCGCGGCGCGGCCGTTCACCTCGATCGTCCGACGCGCAACGGCAAGTCGTATCGGTTGTGCGGATCCGGTCTGCTGTGCCCAACCGAGGCCGGGGCGAAGGACTCCGCCGGCCATCAGGGCTGTTGCGCCGGTCATCGTCCTCGTCAGGAAATCACGTCTGTTCATGGGTCTGGTCCTCTTGGTGCCTGTTTGCACAGGCGATCTGATCAACTGCGCCATGGGGCGCGTCTGGAAACCCGCGCATGTCGGGCGTTCGTCGGATCAGGTTCGAGGAGGCCGGTGAGGCGGGCCGAGCGCGATGCCGCTGCGATGATCGGGCAGTTTCATGTCGTGCGGTGTGGCGGCTGGCTCGGGGGCATGCAGACCCGTCATGTCAAGCGCCTCAAGGCAGAGGGCACAGGAAGATGCACAGCTTCCTTCGGGGTGACGGACATCGGGTTTGCCGGTCCCGCCGTCCGGCCGCGCAAGGTCGCGGTGATCGTGACCCGCAGGGAGGTGGCTCACATGGCCGGACGATGGGGTGACATCGTCACACCGCGGCGTCCGGGCGCTCGCCGCGCCGAGCCCGAGCAGCGCGAATACAACGGCGGTAACAAGCGCCGCTTGCATGTATCCCATGAGTGTCACGAGCCGAATCATCTCTCTCTCACCTACCGGCAGTCGTGCTGTATACCACCGCCGTCGGGGCTGGATTGATCACAATCAAGCGTCCACACGACAATGTGGCGGCGTGAGGAACGGTCGATCCGACTGCACGTGCCTTCCCGTGACCGCGCATGAAGAGCCGGTGATCGGTCCGCCATTCGTTTCGCTCCGCGGGAAAGACCTGCGCCACAGGCGAAACCGCCGGTCAGTGCAGCATCGCCAGCACGTCATCCGGGGTTCTGGCCCGTTCAGGAAACAGGAGGCGATGAAATTCCCTCTCCGAGGCGAGGTCAATGCCCTCGGGATCAATCGTCGCGATGCGCCACCGTCCCTTCGCTCCCCGCATATTGGCCGTTATCGCGTGGCTTTTCCCCGACGGACTTTCAAGACGACGGATCAGATCCTCTTCCGCGCGCAGGAGCTCTTCCGCACCTTCCAGGGGCACGCGGAGGTCCTGCGCAGTCAGGTCATCCGCGTAGCGTGCGGGCCCGCCGTTCAGCAGCGTCGCGGAGACGTCGAGGCGGAACAGCCGCGTATCCCTGAGATCCATGTATTTCGACGAACGGTGGAATTTGCGTCGGTATCGGCGACCTGCGCGGTCGAAGGCCTCGCCCTCCAGCAGGTGCGCCTCGCCGATCAGGGTCAGGCGCCGGTCCCTCAGCACATCCAGACCCTCGCTCTGACAGAGCGTCACCGAAATGCGGCGATCCGCGAGAATATTGCGGGTATGGTGACTGAGTTCGGAGGCATAGAAGACCACCGATCCATCGGGTTCGACGGAGGAATTCGTCACGGTGCTGTAGGGAAACCCCTCGTGGCGGTCCAGCGTGGCCAGCGCCATGTTGCGCGTGGTGCGCAGGATCCGCTGCGCCAGGGCCTTCGCACCGAAGGGTTCGACATGGGCCGTGTCGAGCGGCGCTTCGCGTTTCAGATGCATTGAGTGCGACATGATCGGTCTCCTGTATCGGTCTGGCTGGCTGGCCTTCCGGCTGGCTTGCCCGACGCCATGGCCGGGCGGCAGCGCGCCCGGCGGATCAGAACCGCGTGGTGAGGCCAGCGATGAAGGTGCGTCCTCGTCCCGCCATTTCCTGATAGCCCGCGGCACTTCCGCCGGGATACCCGTAGGACTTGTCAAAGACGTTCTCGACGGAGAAGAACAGCTCAGCCCCTTCGCTCACGGCGTAGCTGCCGTAGAGATCGACGAGCGTGTAGCTCCTGGTCTTTTCCAGGTAGGCCCCGTCGGGATAACTCGTCCAGTCGAAGGCCGCCTGGACGGTCGAGCCGGTGTGACGGATCTGGCTGCCGAGGGTCAGCCGTTCGTCGAGCGCCCGCAGTCCGAGATCGAGCGTCGCCATCCGGTCCGGTTGAGCCGAGGTCAGGCCATTGCCCATCCCGGTGCCGTTCGCGACGGGCTGGTCGTCCGTGTCGCTGATCGAAAAGCTGAGGTTGACGTAGACCCTGCCGCTGTCATAGCCGCCCTCGAATTCGAGCCCCTCCATCGTCGTGGTGCCGTCGGTGTTGATCCACATCGCGCGGCTGCTCGGATCGCCGGGGATCTCGACGAAATCGTTGACGATATAGTTTTCGATCCTGCTGCGGAAGGCGGAAAGCTTGAACCAGCCTTCGTCGCCCGCCGAGAGCAGGCCCGTCTGCCGGTATTCCCCGCTCAGTTCGAAGGTGCGGCTGCGTTCGGGGTCGAGGGAGAGGTTGTTGGTCATGCCGGAGCCGACCCCGTCGCCGAAGGGAACGAGGGAATAGAACATCTCATGCGTGCTCGGCGGCCGGAAGGTCTGCGCATAGCTTGCGCTTACGGTAAAATCCGGCGTCAGGTCGTGGCTTATGCCGAGATTCGGCAGAAGTTCCCCGCCGTCGCGCGTCACCCATTCATCGCCGCAGGACGGACCGCCCGCCGGGCAATCGGCCACGCCGGAGGGATAGGGCGGGCGGTAGCCATCGACCCGCCAGTGATCATAGCGCAGCCCGCCGAACAGGACCGTCCGGCCGTAGTCGATCTCGCCCTCCGCAAAGAGGCTCGCCTTGTCGAGCTTGCCCGGATGGTTGCCGCCCCGCATCGCATGGGTCTGGAAATCGTCCCGTGTCCAGCTCAGGCCGTAGTCGAGGACGAGATCGGCGCCGCCGGCGAGGCCGAAGCGGCTCCTGTTGGTGAGCGAGATGCCGGTGGTTTCCTCCTCGGTCTCCCGACCGGCATAGGAGCCGCCGGTTCCGGGATAGAACAGGGTGGTCTCGTTGTAATAGGCGGAGAGCTTCAGGTTCACCAGATCGCTGCCTGGCGCGTATTCGTAATCCGCCGTCCACGTCCGGTTGTCGACATCCCATGTATAGCTCGAATTCTCGAAGGTGTTCTCATACCATCGGGCACCGAAGCTCAGCTTGTGCGCCGCGTTCGGCGCGATTTCGATCTTGGCGAGCTTGCCTTCGGGCGTGTTGACGGAGGAGCGGTCGCTGCTCAGCTCCCCGCCGTCTCCCGTGGCATAGTCGTCCTCGTCGGTATAGGCGTAGCCCATCAGCACATCGACATGCCCGTCGCCGCCCCAGAGCCCGCCGAACCGCTTGCCGTAGCTCAGGAGGCCCGAATAGTTGTATCCGTTGTCGCCGAATTTCAGGCGCGCCATCCCGCCCTCCGTTCGCCCGCGCAGCAGGACGTCGTCGAGTGTGAGGGTGCGGAAGTCGGCAGAGCCCGTCAGCGTGCCGGATCCGGCCGCGCCGGCGACGACCCCGCGCTGGACCTCGAGGGCGCTGAGAAATTCGGGATGGACATAGAGCAGGCTGCCGCCGGAGGCTTCATGCCCTGCCGTGTTCTTGAAGCTCTGCGGCACCCCGTCGATCATCGCGTTCACCCGGCCATAGCCAGACATGCCGCGGATGTTGACCTCGATCCCCGGCTGGCTGGAGCTTTGACGGGTGGACACGCCGGGGATGGCGTTCAGCGCATTCTGCGCATTGCCGGAATACCTCGTCTGAAGCGTTTCGGAGGATATTTCGGTGTCCGCGGTGTCTGCGTCGCCGTCGACCACGATCGGATCGAGCGTGACGGCCGAACCACCGGACGACTGGGCCATGAGGAGGGAAGGGGAAAGCGCCAGCAGGCTTGCGCCCGAGGCAAGATAGAGGGCACGTCCAAGCGGACGCATTACATGCGACATTATCGTCTCCTGCGACTCTCGAGAAATAAAATTTCCCTGGATCGTTCGCAGGAGGCGCGGAGCGCCCGCCTTTTCGACTGTCTCGGAAGGTCTGTTGTGCGCATAAGGCTTAACGCATTTGTTAACCGTTTCGCAACAGGCTTCCTTCGGGACGGTTGGTCCTGACTCGTGGGATGACATTATGGCAAAGCCTCTCGGGTTTTGCGGCATAATCCTGCGCTGGTGCCGATGCCTCATCGAACAGGCGGCGCCGTTGTAGCGGAGCAGGCGCTGGTCTGCTCGCGGATGGATCGGGAGCCAGCCGGCCGCCACACCTTCCATCATGTCCTTTTTCGACCACGGTAGCTGCGGTCTCAGTCGTGGTTCCAACCCCGTTCGTCGGTCGCGACTCACCTGCGGCTGAAAGCGCGCCGTCCCGCTTCATGTCTCACGGCGCCTTGTCCACCCGCTATCCGGCACTCTCAGGAGATCTTCTGCCCCACAGCCCGAGGCGACAGGATTCTTCCTGTTTCGGCGTTCAGAAGGCAGGTTTCCGTCTATTTACAAAAAATCGACCGACAATATCGTTTATTTGCGCTCTGATGGAGAAGAAATTGACCTACCGATTGAGTTTGCTCGACAAATCCCCTGTCGCACCGGGAAGCAGCGGCGCGGATGCCCTGGCAGTTTCGACAGAGGCCGCCCGGCTGGCCGATCAGTTGGGCTATCATCGCTACTGGTTCGCCGAACATCACGGTCAGCCCGGATTGGCCAGCGCCGCGCCGGAATTGCTGATTGCCCATGTGGCCGCGCTGACGCAGCGCATCCGCCTGGGCAGCGGCGGCGTGCTGATCCAGCATTACAGCGCCTACAAGCTGGGCGAGCTGTTCTCGATACTGGCCTCGCTGGCGCCGGGCCGCATCGACGTCGGCATCGGCAAATCGCCGGGGGGCCTGCCGCTGGCGACGCGCGCGCTGCAATCGGAACTGGCCGAGGGCAGCGCGCAGGCCGTCACCCGCAAGATCGAGGAGCTGAGCGAGTGGCTGAAAGGTCAGCGCGACGGGACGGAAATCCACCCGCGCGCCACGACCACCGCCGCACCCTTCCTGCTGGGCGGCAGCCCCGCCAGCGCCGAACAGGCGGCAAGGCTGGGCTGGAACTTTGTCCATGCCGGCCATCAGGACGGCGACCGCGCCAATACGCTGGAAGCCCTTGCCCGCTTCGAGGCGATCGCGGGCCATCGTCCGCTGCTGGCGGTGCAGGCCTTCGCCGCGCCGACCCGTGCCGAGGCCGAGGACCGTGTCGCGGGGCTGGGCTTCGTGCGGCTGACGCTGGAGGACGGACATGCCGTCAACCTGCAATCCGAGGAGGGGGCGCATGAATACGCCCGTCAATACGGGGCCGGGATCCGTCGGATCGAGGCCAAGACCCCGACCGTCATCGCCGGAACCGCCGATGAGGTCCATGCCGAACTGCACGCCCTTTCGCAGGATCTGGGCGTTACGGAATTCATCATAGACCAGCCCGTACCCGAGGCTGAGGCGCGGCTGCGCTCGATCCGACTGATCGCGCGGGACGCCAGGCAGGCCGCGGCCTGAACAGGAGAGTGACATGAGCGCAAGACCGATTTCCCTTGGCATCATGCTGCACGGCGCCGGTGGCCACATGAATTCGTGGAAGCATCCCGCGGGTCCCGCCGATGCCAGCGTGAACCTCGATTTCTACGTCAGCCAGGCGCGCAAGGCCGAAGAGGCGGGTATCGCCTTCGCCTTCGTGGCCGACGGGCTTTATATCAACGAAAAGTCGATCCCGCATTTCCTGAACCGTTTCGAGCCGCTGACCATCCTGTCGGCGCTGGCGGTGGCGACGCGGAAGATCGGGATGGCGGGCACGGTCTCGACCTCTTATTCCGATCCGTTCACGGTGGCGCGGCAGTTCGCCTCGCTGGACCTGATCTCGGGCGGGCGCGCGGGCTGGAACGTGGTGACGACGCCACTGGAAGGGACGGCGCTGAATTATTCCCGCCCCCATCCCGAACACGCGCTGCGTTATGAGATCGCCGATGAATATCTCGCGGTGACGCAAGGACTATGGGACAGCTGGGACGACGATGCGGTGATCCGCGACCGGCAGACCGGGCAGTTCTTCGACCCTGCGAAGCTTCATGCGCTCAACCACAAGGGCAGGTTCTTCGAGGTCGCGGGGCCGCTGAACGCGCCGCGGTCGAAACAGGGGCAGCCGGTGATCTTCCAGGCGGGTTCCAGCGACGCCGGGATCGTGCTGGCGGGAAAATATGCCGATGCGGTGTTCACCCATTCGCCCTCGCTCGAGGAAACGCGGGACTTTACCACTCGCGTCAAGGATGCCGCGGTGGCGCATGGCCGGTCGCGCGACGACGTGAAGATCTATCCCGGCATCGGTCCCGTCGTGGCCGAAACCCGCGAGGCGGCCGAAGCGAAATATCACGCGATCCGCGCGCTGCTGACCCTCGACGAGGCATTGGCCTATCTGGGCCGCTATTTCGACCACCACGATTTCAGCCAGTATGACCCGGACGCGCCGTTTCCCGACCTGGGCGAAATCGGGCGGAACAGTTTCCGCTCGACCACGGATCGGATCAAGGCGGAGGCGCGTGAAAAGGGACTGACCCTGCGCGAGGTCGCGCTGGCCACCGCCACGCCGCGCCCGACCTTCATCGGTACCGGCGCAGAGGTGGCCGAAAAGATGATCGGCTGGATCGATGCGGGCGCTTCCGATGGGTTCATCCTGGGCTTTCCGGTTGCGGCCGAGGGACTGGAGGATTTCATCCGGCTGGTCATCCCGGAACTCGAGGCGCGCGGCCGCTACAGCCGCGATCTGCCGGGCGAAACGCTGCGCGACCACCTGGGCCTGCCGTTCAAGGTCAGCCGTCACGCCGGGCCCCAGGCGCAGGCACGCGCCGCGAGAGGCTGAGGGATCGACCATGACCGTCACCGCACCGCTTGCCGCAGGGGCCGAACCGGCCGTTCCATCCGCCATTGCCGCGCAGATCGGAGATTTCGTTGCGCTGCGCCGCCAGATTCATGCCCAGCCGGAACTGGCCTTCCACGAAAGGCAGACGGCGGAACTGGTCGCCGGGCTGCTGTCGCAATGGGGGTTCCGGGTCTCCCGCCTCGCCGGAACCGGACTGGTCGCCACGCTGGAGAACGGCTCCGGTCCGCGGCTTGGCATCCGCGCCGACATCGATGCGCTGCCGATCACCGAGGCCACCGGGCTGGACTATGCCAGCCGGGTGCCGGGGGTGATGCATGCCTGCGGCCATGACGGCCATACCGCGATCCTGCTGGCGGCGGCGCGGCATCTGTCTCAGACGCGGCGGTTTCGCGGCACGCTGCGGCTGATCTTCCAGCCCGCCGAGGAAATCGGCGCGGGCGCGCAACGCATGATCGACGAGGGCCTGTTCCGCGATCATCCGGTCGATGCGATCTTTGGCCTGCACAACTGGCCAGGAGAACCGGCCGGGCGCTTCGGCTTTGTCGAGGGCGGGGCGATGGCCGCGATCGACCGTGTCGAGATCCGCATCGCGGGCCGGGGCGGCCACGGTGCCGAGCCGCATCTGGCCGTCGATCCCATCGTTGCGGCGGCGCAGGTGGTCGGCGCGCTGCAAGGCATCGTGTCGCGCAATGTCGATCCGCTGCAAATGGCGGTGGTGACGGTCGGCTCGATCCATGGAGGCAGCGCCTCGAATATCATCCCGGACCATGTCGATCTGAGCCTGAGCCTGCGCAGCTACGACGCCGATCTGCGCATCCGCCTGCGCGACAGGGTGGAGGAACTGGCGCAACTGTCCGCCGCCGCGCATGGCGCGCGGGCGCATATCCGCCAGATACCGGGTTTTCCAAGCGTCATCAACGACGGCACGCAAACCCGGCTGATCCGGCAGGTCGCGCAGGACAGTTTCGGCGCGGATGCGGTGATCCCCGGTTTCCGGCCGCGCACCGCCTCCGAGGATTTCGCCCATTACCTGCACCACCGTCCCGGCAGCTTCGTCTTCGTCGGCAATGGCGACAGCGCCCCGCTGCACAGCCCGGAATACCGTTTCAACGACGACATCATCGCGCCCGCCGCCGCCCTCTGGGTCGCGCTGGCCGAGCGCTTCCTGACAGGAGAGACCGATGACTGACCAGATCATCCAGTCCAGCCCCCTGGACCCCCGCGCCCGACCCCTGGTCGAGGATCTGATCCGCGAATATGACAGCCGCTATGGCACGTTGTTCAGCGAGGGCGGGGCGCGGGAAGAATTGTTCCGCTATCCGCCCGAGGCCTTCGCCGCGCCGCATGGCGCCTTCCTCCTGCTGATCCGGGACGCCGAGACGATCGGCGGCGGTGCCTTCATGCGCTTCGACGAGGATACGGCGGAGCTGAAACGCATCTGGACACGCAGTGACCTGCGCCGGCAGGGCC
Organism: Celeribacter indicus; assembly: GCF_000819565.1. Lineage (NCBI taxonomy): Bacteria > Pseudomonadati > Pseudomonadota > Alphaproteobacteria > Rhodobacterales > Roseobacteraceae > Celeribacter > Celeribacter indicus. The sequence goes on along the minus strand of NZ_CP004393.1, from coordinate 4,212,009 downwards.
TTGCACGCCGCATCGTCGAGGCGCTCGAGGATAGCGCGGCCGAACTGGGCTATACGCGGCTTTACCTGACCACCGGCTTCCGCCAGCCCGAGGCTCAGGCGCTTTACCTGCGGCTCGGCTACCGCCCGCTTTACGACCCGGAGGTTCCGCCCGAGCTTTACGGCACCCTGCCGTTTGAAAAACATATCGGTGCCCTTGCAGGTCAGCCGGGCAGAGCACCGCTGCGCCAGCCTGCGGAAACGCCGGAGGCCGCGATCCGTGCCGTTGCCGCGCGCAAGGCGGCCTCGACCTCGACAGCCGGCGCTGTGGCGCAACCGGCGGGACGGATCGCATGAGCATTACCGATCTGTGCCGCTCCTCCGCCCCCGACGGCACCAAGGCGCGGCTGGGACAGGACTTCTCGCGTCTCAATGTCGTGCCGCAACGCCACCTGGCGCGCACGCTGGGAACCATTGCTGCCGCAATCGTGCTGCTGGCGGCGCTGAACTCGGTTCTTGGCAATCCGCGTTGGGGATGGCCGGTCTTCGCGGAATGGTTCCTGTCGGAACCCGTTCTGGTCGGGCTGGGGCGCACCCTGCTGCTGACCGCGCTTGGCGCGCTGTTCGGCTTTGCGCTGGGGACGGTGCTGGCGCTGGCGCGGGTGTCGTCCTCGCCCCTGCTGGTCGCGGTGGCGTGGGGGTTCATCTGGCTGTTCCGCTCGATTCCGCTGATCGTGCTGCTGCTGATCCTGAACAACCTGGGCTATCTTTACGAAACCGTCGCGCTTGGCGTGCCCTTCACCGACATCACCTTTGCAAGCTGGTCCACGACGCAACTGATGACGCCCTTCCTGGCCGCTGTGCTGGGGCTGACGCTGAACCTTGGCGCTTTCTCGGCCGAGGTGATCCGCGGCGGCATCCTGTCGGTCGATCAGGGCCAGCACGAGGCCGCCGCCGCCCTTGGCCTGCCCCGGCGCCACCAGGCGCGCCGGATCGTGCTGCCGCAGGCGATGCGCTCGATCGTGCCGACGGCCTTCAACGAGATCATCGGTTTGGCGAAGGGCACCTCGGTGGTCTACGTGCTGGCCCTGCCGGAGCTGTTCTATACCATCCAGATCATCTATCGCCGCAACCTGGAGGTCATTCCGCTGCTGATGGTCGCGACGGTCTGGTATCTGATCATCCTCTCGGTCCTGTCGGTCATCCAGTATCATGTCGAGCGTCACTATGCCCGTGGCGCCCTGCGGACCCTGCCGCCCAACGCCTTCCGTCTGGTCCTTGCCCGGCTGGGACTGGTGAGCCTCTACCCTTCGGCGGCGCCTCTGCCGCAGCCGGTCCCGCATGGCGGGCAGGCCGTGCAGCCCGCCGGGGACTGGACCGCAAGCCTGCCGCAGGGCGGTACGGTCGAGATCCGCGGCGTCACCAAGTCCTTCGGCGCTCTGACCGTGCTGGACGACGTGACCCTGACCATGCCCGCGGGCAGCGTGACGGCGATCATCGGACCTTCGGGATCGGGCAAATCGACCCTGTTGCGCACGATCAACCACCTTGAGCGCGTGGATCGGGGCTTCATCGCCATCGACGGTGAGCTGATCGGCTATCGCCGTGAAGGAGACACGCTTTACGAACTGAAGGAGGCCGAGATCCTGACCCGGCGCACGGAAGTCGGGATGGTGTTTCAGAACTTCAACCTCTTCCCGCATCTGACGGTGTTGCAGAACGTCACCGAGGCGCCCGTTGCCGTCCGTGGCCTGTCCCGTGACGAGGCGGAAAGACAGGCGCACGACCTGCTGGCACGCGTTGGCCTGGCCGACAAGGCCAATGCCTATCCGCGCCAGCTATCCGGCGGCCAGCAACAGCGGGTGGCCATTGCCCGCACGCTGGCGCTGAAGCCCAAGGTGCTGCTGTTCGACGAGCCGACCAGCGCGCTGGACCCCGAACTGGTGGGCGAGGTGCTGGACGTGATCAAGGAGCTTGCCCGTTCCGGCATCACGCTGATCATCGTCACTCACGAGATCGGCTTTGCCCGAGAAGTGGCCGACAGCATCGTCTTCATGGAACAGGGCCGGGTTGTGGAGACCGGCGCGCCGGCGCAGATCCTGACGCATCCAAGACATTCCCGCACCGCTGCGTTCCTCGCCAAGGTCCTGTAGGGCAGGCGCGCGCGGACTGGCGAAAGGGGCGCCCGCCTTCCGGTCCTCGCGCATCCCGGCATCCCCGATATTCCCTGTTCCGGTTCGCCCTCGGCACCGGGCCGGGGGCGCACGATCCCAACACAAGGAAGATCAGATGACATATCCCGATCCCCGCCGGCTTGTCGTTGCCGGCCTGACCGCCGCTCTGCTGTTCCCTGGCGCCGTTGCGGCCGAGGTCGATCTCAGCCCGGAGCAGCCTGACCGCATTCGTGTCGAGCCGGTGCAGGAGGCCGTCGACCTGCTGCCCGAGGAGTACGAATGGGTCACGCCGGGCAAGCTCACCGTCGCTTCGGTTCCCAACCGGCTGCCGTTCGCGGTCTATGCCACCGACACGCGCACCCCGGTCGGGGCCGAACCCGACATCGCGCAACTGGTCGCGGACAGCCTGGGGCTGGATCTCGAGCTGGTTGCGGTCGCGTGGGCCGACTGGCCGCTTGGCATCACCTCGGGCAAATACGACGCGGCGATCCACAACATCACCGTCACCGAGGAACGCAAGGAGAAATTCGATTTCTCGACCTATCGAAGCGACCTTCTCGGCTTCTATGTCGCCACCGGCAGCGACATCCGGTCGATCGAGACGCGCGAGGACGTGGCCGGCCTGAAGGGGGCGGTCGCATCGGGGACCAATCAGGAACAAATCCTGCTGCGCTGGATCGAGGAGAACCGCGCGGAAGGGCTGGCTGACACCACGGTTTCCTATTTCGACGACGAGGTGGTGCAGGATCTGGCGCTGGAGTCCGGGCGCATCGACTTCTATCTGGGACCGAACGCGACCTCGGCCTTCAAGGCGGCGCAGGATGGCAAGATCCGGCTGGTCGGCACCCTTTCCGGCGGCTTTCCCGAAACCGCGGAAATCGCGGTGACCACGCGGAAGGGGGCGGGGCTGGCCGAGGCGATCACGGCCGCGCTGAATGCCCAGATCGAGAGCGGGTCTTACGGAGAAGTGCTGGGCAAATGGGGCCTGAGCGCGGAGGCGATCGCAGAGTCGCGCACCAATCCGCCGGGCCTGCCGAAGAAATAACTCACCATATCCCCCGGTCCGAGGGATCGGGACCTTACCCACAGGAAGCCTCAAGATGAACCGTATGACCATTCCCGCCCTGCTGACCGGCGCGCTCCTGTCCCTCGGCGCGGCGGCGCAGGAAAGCCCCTTCGATCTCAGCCCGGATCAGCCGGGCCGCGAGCATGTCGAACCGAACCCCGAGGCCATCGCGGCGATCCCGGCGGATTTCCCTTTCGTGACGCCGGGCAAGCTGACCGTCGGCTCGAACCCGGCGGGTGGGCCGCCGCTGACCGCCTATGCCACCGATACCCGAACGGTCGTGGGCGCCGATGCCGACGTCGCCCTGCTGATCGCCGAAAGCCTTGGGCTGGAACTGGAGATCATCCCGACCGCCTGGGCGGACTGGCCCCTGGCCCTGCAATCGGCCAAGGTGGACGCCGTATTTTCCAATGTCGGCGTGACCGAGGAGCGCAAGGAAAAATTCGACTTCGCCACCTATCGCCAGGGATTGCACGGCTTTTTCGTGCATGAGGACAGCGAGATCCAATCCATTGCCGAACCGCAGGACATCGCCGGGCTGAAAGTCGTCGTCGGCATCGGCACCAATCAGGAGCGGATCCTGAACAAATGGAACGAGATCAATATCGAGGCGGGGCTGCCTGCCGCTGAACTGATCTACTACGATGACGAGGGCACCAAGCTTCTGGCGCTGCGGTCGAAGCGCGTCGATGTGATGGTCCAGCCGAATGCACAACTGGTCTTCATCGCTGCGCGGGACGGCGATTTCCGCAGCGTCGGCACCCTGTCGGCGGGTTGGCCGGAGCGCTCGGACGTGGCGGCACCCTTCCGGAAAGGGTCCGGTCTGGCCGAGCCGGTGTCCATCGCGATCAACGGGTTGATCGAGGATGGCGTCTACCTGCGCACGCTGGAGCGCTGGCATGTGGGTGAGGAGGCCCTGGAGCAATCGCAGGTCAACCCGCCCGGCCTGCCGAAGTTCTGACATCCGGCGGTTTCATGGGGCGTGTTCCCACGACGATCATTCGCGTGCCAGTGCTTCTGCCGGTGCTCGACCGCCTCATCCTGCCGAGTTTCTGCCCGCACCTGTCGCTCTTTCTGCCCAACCTCGTTATTGGCGGATTGAGCGGCGGCGTGGAGCATCCCCGATGCCGCCAACAACGCGAACAGGTGCGCGACCATTTCAGCGACAGGAGACCGAGGCGGCATGAAAGATGTGAGGATCATCGTCACCGGGGGTACGATCGACAAGGTTCATGATATGCAAGGGGAGGGGCTGGGCTTCGCGCCGTCCGGCGCAAGTCACATCCCCCTGCTCCTCGAGCAGGCCCGGTGCTTTTTCCCGAAGGTTCAGGAGATCCTGCTCAAGGATAGCCTCGATTTCGATGAGGCCGACCGCGCCGCGATCCTGTTTGCCGTGCGCAATGCGCCGGAAACCGCGATCGTCGTGACCCATGGCACCGGCACTATTGGCCGGACCGCGCGGGAGCTCGCCGGGCAGGTGACTGGCAAGACGGTCGTTCTTACCGGCGCGATGCGCCCCTTTTCATTCGGCGCCTCTGACGGCCCGTTCAATCTCGGTGGAGCCGTCATTGCGGCACAGCATCTTCCCGAAGGCGTCTGGGGCGTCATGAACGGACGTGTCTTCGCCGCGGAGGCCCTGGATAAAAACACCGGGACTGGCCGTTTCGACACCTGACAGAGGGAGAATGAGGCAGAGGCCAGAGGAACGTGGCGCAGCATGTCTGAACGAGGCCGGAACAGGTCTTGTCCGACCCACGGCAGCTAGGCTTGAGACGAACTGTGCAGATATGCCGTGACCAGACGCACAAGCTGTTCCCTCAACGCATCGCCATACCCCGTCGGCGTGTCGCCATTTAGCAAGGCGATCACCGGGCCCGCCACGGCATGCAGCACGACCGCGGCGGTGACATCGGGCGCCGGAAAATATACATCGCTGGCGCTTTCCAACATCGCCGAGACTGCCTTGATGATCCTGCTTTGCAGGTCGGCCATCAGTTCCGGGCCTCCGCGCTCTCCGGCGACGGCGTAGAGTGCCCTCGACTCCGCAGGATCGCGCAACTTCACGGCAAGATAGGCCGTGACCAGTTCGGAGGCCATGACCGAAACCGGCATGCCCTTCTGAGTGCGGCAGGTTTCCTCCACAACGGCAAGCACACCGTTCAGGTGCCGTTCGAGCACAGCGGCAAGCAGAGCGTCGCGGTTCGGATAATACTGATAGAGGCTGCCGACGGAAACGCCTGCCCGCTCGGCGACGCGGGTGGTGGTGCAACGACTCAATCCCCCCTGCGTCAAAACCTGAATCGTCGCGGCATGCAGCATGTCGATCGTCGCCATGGAGCGACGCTGAACGGGATGTTTTCTGGGCTTTAACGCGGCAGTCGTGCTGTCCATCAAACGCGAATTCCAAATGTGAGTGATTCTTCATATCTTGTGTGGCGACAAGGAACAAGGAGTTCAGGATGGCTGATATTCGAGACACAGCTAGTTTCACGCTCGGCGATCGGCGTGTGCGGCGCATGGGATATGGTGCGATGCAACTGGCCGGACCCGGTGTGATGGGGCCTCCCAAGGATCGCGCCGCGGCGGTGGGGGTTCTGCGCGAGGCCGTCGAATGGGGTGTCAACCATATCGACACCAGCGATTTCTACGGCCCCCATGTCACCAATCAGATTATCCGCGAGGCCCTGCACCCCTATGCCGACGATCTGACTATCGTGACCAAGGTCGGGGCGAGGCGCGACGCCGAAGGCAACTGGCTGCCGGCCGCCACGCCGGGCGAACTGGAACAGGCCGTTCACGACAACCTGCGAAACCTTGGGCTGGAGGTTCTCGATGTCGTCAACCTGCGTGTCATGTTCGACATGGCCACATCCACCGAAGGGCCGATCGAGAAGCAGGTCACGGCTCTTGCAGAATTGCAGGCGCAGGGGCTGATCCGCCACATCGGTCTCAGCAACATCACCGCGACACAGCTTGCCGAAGCCCGTGGCATCGTGCCGATTGTCTGCGTTCAGAACATGTATAACATCGCCCTGCGCAACGACGATCCGCTGATCGATGAGACAGCCTCCGCCGGCATTGCGTTCGTGCCATTTTTCCCGCTGGGAGGGTTCTCCCCCCTCCAGTCCGCGACGCTGACGGAGGTGGCGACGCGGCTGGGGGCGACGCCGCTGCAAGTCGCTTCCATGTGGTTGCTGCGCCGCTCTCCCAACATTCTCATGATACCCGGCACCTCATCGATCGAGCACTTGCATCAGAATCTCGAGGTTGCGCATATGGAGCTGCCGGAAGATGAATTCGCACTGCTCGATGGCATGACCGGGTGAAGAGGGCATGGGGTGTGGGCGGATCAATGGTCGATCAATGTACCCCCCATAGGTCTGAAACGTGAGCGGTCGAAGATAGTCACATCAAGCCAATGGCCGGGAGCCGCTCGCTTTTCCAACGCCATTCGCGCCCAAGGCTCGCGGCGCGGAATATCGAAGTAGATCTGAAGCCGAGTTCGCACCAGCAACTTTACGAAATTATCGCATGATCGTGCGTTTGTTTACTCAGTGGTGCGATGAGAATGGGCACTCTGAAGGCGTAATGCAACGGCAAGCCTCTCCTCTGGGTAAGAAAGAAATCCTGAGTGCCATCAGTCGCCTCGGAACCACCAGACGTCATCTTCATGATAAAGCGCTTTTACGGAGGCTTTTGGCGCTGAGAGGACGCGAGGCGTGAACACGAGCGAAAAGTGAACGGTAGTTGACGCGCTTTAAGGATCGCGCTGATCTCGGATAGCGACCTTCCAGTTCATCATCAAATGTTTTGGAACAGTTCAGGATGCGGGATAGCGACGTCCTCACATGGTGGATGTCGCGCCGGGGTTTTCAAGTGCCAGCACCAACTGGCCGGGACCGGACTGCACATCCGGATCGCACCTGGATGGTTGCCTGGGGCCACGTCTGAATTTACCTAATCCGGCTCCCGCGAAAATGCTCCGGGCGGGATCTTCCTCAATCCGCCACGGCAGCGACAGACGGTTCCTGTGGGGTGATTGCGGTAAAGGGATGACCCAGAGTGAAGGCATCCGGTCGGCGCCCGTTCAGGGCCGCCTGCCCCAGGGTCACCGTCTTCCAACGCGAGGCATCGTGCAGGCTATGTGTGCGCGCATCGCGCCAGTAGCGATCGAGGTTTCGGCTCCTGGTGGCCACACGGGATCCGCACAGCTCGAAAAGCGTGGTCGCGCTGTTCAGGGCGAAGCGTTCCGTGACGATCTTCGCTTCGCAAACGGCGAACAGCACCTCTCCGGCGTGCGGCCGGTCGCTTGCCTTGGCGGCGTCGAGCGTGTCGGCCGCGCGGAAGGCGGCCCTCTCGGCGGTATGCTGCGAGATGACGAGTTCGCCCACCGCGCTCAGCGTCAGCGGATCCTCCACCGCCGCCATCGCATCGCTCCCGCGTGGAGGTGTGGCTTCGGTGCGAAGGATGTCCAGAGTCTCCCTCAACGCGCCATCTCCCAGCCCAAGCTCGATACCGGAATGGAGCAGATGGGAAACCCCCGAGAACAGGGCGGATTCCCCGGAGTCCGTCAGGGTCATCTCGAAATATTCGCCGGGGTCGAGGAAAACCGAGTCCAGTGTCACATTGCCGCTTGCGGTCGTGCGCTGGCCGACACCATCCCAGTTGTCGTGGATGGCCAGACCCGCGCGGCGCACATCGATGAAGGCGACGAGATCGGAGCCGGCACTTTTTCCACTGCTGCACATAACATACAGCCAGTCTGCCAACAGCGAACCCGTGGCGAACGCCTTTTCCCCGGACATGCGGGCGCCATTCTCGTCCAAGCTGAGGAAGGTGCCGTGCCGGTCGCCGCTTCGGCTGGGCCGGGCATCCTTCGAGGCGTTGCCGAGGAGATCTCCGAGTATTACCCTGCGGAGCAGCCGTTCCCGCAAAGCGGGCGGGGCCCATCTCCGCAACATCTCGATCCCTGACCAATGCGTGAGCGCGATCTGCGCGATCGAGGAATCGGCCGAGGCTATCAGCCTGATTGTTTCAAGAAGTGTGCGGTAGCTGACTTCGGGGCCACCCAGATCGCGCGGCACGTTCAGGATGCCGAGGCCAGATCGCGTGAAATCGGCAAACTCCTGATGCGGCAGAACCTTTTCCAGATCACGACGGGCCGCACCACCTCTGATGGACTCCACGAACTCGCGGGCGACGGCGAGCGCATGTTCATCGGACACAATGGACGCAACCTGCGTCGGAACGGTTTTGTTGGGATTGCGATCAGGCATTCGCACCGCTCCGATGCTGCTGCGCGTGCAGGAACTGATCCGGGAAGTCGTCCAGTCCCAGATGCGACCTCAGGGTATCCCCTTGATATTCCGTCCTGAAATAGCCCCTTTCCTGGAGCAGCGGCACCACGCCGCCGGTCAACAATTCGATCCCTTCGGGGGCATAGGTCGGCAAGAGAATGAACCCGTCGGCTGCGCCTGCATCGAAGATGGTGATCAATTCTTCCGCGATGGACTGGGGAGACCCCTCGAAAACCCAATGGCCGGAGGACGTCGCCTCCACTTCGATCAGTTCCCGCAGCGTCCGCTTCTCGTCGACCGCGAGGCGTCGGTATACGTCGAACCGGCTCTTGATCCTTTCCACGGTTTCGCCGCCGGGCAACAGCGAGGGAGGAATCTGCTCGTCGAGCCCCACCTGGGACAGGTCGGCGCCGCCGAGACGCTTGGAAATACGCTCGCGGCCGAAATCCTCGTGAATCAGTGCCGCCAGCTCCCGCCTGAGATCCCCCGCCTCCTCCTTCGTCGGCGCAATCAGCGGCGTTGCACCGACCAGCACCTTCACGGTGTCCGGGTTCCTGCCGTGGGCGGCGACCCTCGCCTTGATGTCACGGTAGAAGGCCTTGGCGCCCTCGAGAGATTGCTGGGCGGTGAAGACGACCTCGGCATATTGGGCAGCGAGATTCTTGCCTAGCTCCGAGGAGCCTGCCTGAACCAGCACCGGCCGTCCTTGGGGAGAACGAGCCACGTTCAGCGGACCCTTGACGCTGAAGAACTCGCCTTCATGGTTGATCTCGCGTACCAGATCGTCCCGCGCATAGATCCCGCTGTCACGGTCGATGACGAGGCTGCCGGGCTTCCAGCTGTCCCACAGGGCCATGGAGACATCGAGGTATTCTGCCGCGCGGGCGTAGCGTTGCTCCGCGGGAGGCAGCGGCTCGCTGCCGAAGTTCTCCTCCCCCAGGAAAGATGTGACGATGTTCCACGCCGCCCGGCCGTTGCTGAGATGATCCAGCGATGCAAACTGCCGGGCCAGGTTATAAGGCTCGCTGAACGAGGTCGATGCCGTTGCCACCAGGCCCACCTTCGATGTCTGTCCCGCAAGCGCCGCCAGCAGAGTGAAGGGCTCGAGAAACGACCGTGGCGCATATCGGTGGCCGCCCATGGTGGAGAGGCCGTCGGCGACGAAGACCGCGTCCAGCTTCGCATTCTCGGCAAGTCGGGCGATCCAGGCATGGAAGGCCAGGCCATGAGCATCCTCTACCCGGCTCCGCGGACGGCGCCAGGCGCCGTGGTGGTTACCAACGATGCCCGTCTGAAGCATCAGGTGCATCTGGTTGCGCTTGGTCATGGACATGTCTTTCTCTCAAGGGGGAGCAGGCTTTTGCGATCAGAAGTAGCCGTTCGTAGGCGGCGGTGTGTCGTTGAGGATGGCATCGCCCACCACCTGGGACTTGTAGTACATTGGACTGTGGGCAGCGATCGTCCTCGCATTCCGCCAGTGGCGGTCGAGAGCGGTGGACCTGGACACGGCCGAGCCGCCTCCGGTCTCCAGCACAAGATCGCCACTGGTGACGACAAGTTCGGCAACGATGGAGTGGATCTTGGCCACCTCCACAGCGCCCTCGACAAGCAGGTCGCCCAGACTGTCGCCGCGGCGGAGCGCCTCGAAGGTGCGGTCGAGCTTGGCAGCTGCCGACAGGACGCCGGCACGGGCGATCGTGGCGCGGGCCGCGATGCGTCCTATGATCTGCTGGACGAAGAGGTCGTTCCTGGGCTGGTCTGCATGTCCATGGGCAGCGGACCGCGCGCGCTTGAGCACGAAGCTCCGTGCGTCCTCGAGGGCGGCGGAGGCAATCCCGGCAAGCAGGGCCGCAAGATACAGCTGCTGAAGCGAGGAGCGGTAGCGGTTGACCTCTGGCAGGTCCTCGAGGGGTTCCACTTCCGATTTCCGGATGTGGACGCCAGTGAACCGCACGCCTCCACTTGCGGAGGCGCGTTGACCGATGCCATCGAAATCGTCGAGAAGCTCCACTCCCTCGCGCAGGGTCGGAATCGTGACGAGCTGGAGGCTCCGGTCTTCGCTCCTGGCCATCAGAAAGAGCCAGTCGGCATAGAGCGTGCCCGTCGTGTAGTATTTCTCTGTGTCAATCGTGTAGCCGTCCCCATCGGGCCGCAAGGTCGACTCGATCTCCATCGGGCGCGCGGTGGCACGTTCGGTGACTGCGGACCCGCATGTCTGGCCGGCGGCGATCCGTTGGAGCCAGGTGGAGCGGGCCTCGCTCGCGGGCGTCAGGAGCAATCCCTCGAGGAAGCCGAAGTGCGAGCGGAACGCATGTGCGATGCTCGAGTCGGCGGCCGCGACATCCATCACGACGGACATGGCCTCGGGCAGGTCGAGGGCAGGCGTGCCATCGGTGTCCGGAAACCGCAGGGCACCGAAGCCGAGCCTCTTCAGTCGGTTGACGGCCTCCCTGTCGCTGGTGCTTCTGCGATCTCGGTCGGCGGACGTGGACCGCAGTTCCGCCAGGGCGTCCCGAACGCTCTGCTCACGCCCCTCTCCAGCAAGCCAGGCACGTCCGGGCAAAACGGCGAAGCCCGCGAGAGTCTTCTCTGCTACTTGGACCATGAGTTGATCACCTCGTCTAGGACAGGTTCGAAGTCTCGATTCCACAAGGCCGAAACATCGACCTCTTTCTTCAGGGTCCCGGCCGCATAGAAGCCGTCGGCAAGCGCCTGTTCCCTTGCGATCACGGCGTCATCGATCCTGATGTAGCTCCAACGGTTGTTCTCCCACCACGATCTCGCAGCCTCCGGTTCGAGCTTAAGCACTCTGGCGAAGATCTCCGTGGCCTTCTCGGGATTGTCTTTCAGCCATTCCTGGTAAGCGCCCCATCGCTTGAGGAACTCCTCGATCTCCGCCTTCTTGTCGGCGAGGACGGAGGGCTTGGCGGTCAGGCAGGCGAGGTTCGGAACCTGTGTGTCCGTGGGCGTCCACAGCACCTTGGTCTTCCCCGCCTCGATCGACCGGCTGACTACCACATAGGGCCCGGAAAACACGTCGGCTTCGCCGCGCTCGAACGCCGCACCTGCGGTATACGCATCGGCCAATTGGATCGGCTCAATATCGGCGGCCGTGAGATTGGCTTTCGTGAGAGATCCGACATATTGCGCGTAGGCGGCGCCTCCGAAGCTGTAGGACCACTTCCGGCCCCTGAGATCCTCTGCCCCCTCGATTCCCGCCTCGGCACGCACAGCGGTGATCGGGCTGGGGAAGGGCGATTTCCAATTGTAATCCCATGCGACGAAGTTCTGGAGAAGCGGACCGTTGCTCCAGTCGCTCGCGGCATTGGCCGCCTCGAAGAGCACACCAGTATCGCCGACATATCCGATATCGATGGCTCCCGAATAGAGCGCGGTCAACTGCGCCTGCGCGCCGGTCAGAACGCCCCATTCGAGATCGAAGGAGGCGCTATCGAACACGCCGGAAGCTTTCACGAGTTCCGGTGTCGCCGGATCCTGGATGCCGATGATCAGGGTCGGGCGCTGCGCACCTGCAACGTTATTGGCTGCCTCGCCGCCTGATCGGCGCGTCACGGCAATAAACGCGGTTGCAGCGAGCGCAGCAACCAGCAAGATAGCAGCTATTGTCGTGCCCAGAGGATGGGTGCGGTTCGGGAATTTCATAGAAGTTGCATGTCCTTTTGGGAGCTTATCAAGTTTTTTCGACCACGCCGAGCTGGTCGAGCAGCTTGCGCCGGAGGTCCGCGAACCAAGGCGCGGAGCGATCACGCGGCCTGTCCTGGTCGATGGAAATGTCGAGCCGCACCTTGCCGTCGGAGAGCACGAGAACACGGTCCGAGAGAAGGATCGCCTCATCAACGTCATGAGTGATCAGCAGGACCGAGGGCCGGTGGACGCGCCACAGTTGCAGCACGAGGCTATGCATCCGGATCCTGGTCAATGCGTCCAGCGCAGCGAAGGGCTCGTCAAGAAGAAGCAGGCCCGGCTCCCGGATCAGGGCGCGGGCCAGCGCCACGCGCTGTGCCTCGCCTCCCGACAATGCCAAGGGCCATGCCTCCACCTTTTCTTTTAATCCAACCTCCTCCAGGGCGGCGATGGCTGCCCTGCGGGCGGCTCCCGACCGGCCGTTTGCGATCACGACATTCCGCCAGACCCGCTGGGACGGCACGAGGCGCGGTTCCTGAAACACGACGGAGCGGACCTTCGGCACAGTCACCTTTCCACCGTCATGCGCTTCCAACCCGCTCAAGATGCGAAGAAGGGTCGTCTTGCCGGTGCCGGAGGGGCCGAGAATCGCAACGAATTCCCCTTGTCCGATCTGAAGACTGAGCCGATCAAGCACGGCCCGTCCATCATAGATCTTCGTGAGGCCATCGACATCAACGGCGATATTCTGGCCGATTGGGGGAGCCTCGCGGACCCCGACTGCATCATACTCTGACATCTGCCCTCCACGGCAGCGAAAGCCGCTCGAACAGCCGCCAGATTCCATCCAGCATGATCCCCAGCATGGCATAGACAATGACCAGCGCGATCACGATGGCGGAATGCTGTTGCTGATTGGCCGTCATGAGCAGGTATCCGATGCCCGATGTGGCATTGAGTTGCTCGGAGACCACCAGGGCCAGCAGCGCGGTCGATGACGAGTAGCGCAGCCCGACGATCACGGAGGGCAGGCTGGTCGGCAGGATGACCCTCAGGGCGATCTGGGGCGGCGAAAGCTCGAAGACCCGCGCGGATTCCACCAGTTTGCGGTCGACATTCCTCACGCCGCCGTAAGTGTTTATATAGGCTGGGAAAATCGTCGCGAAGATGATCAGGATGATCTTTGAAAGCTCGCCGATACCGAACCAGGTAATGAACAGCGGCAGCAGGGCGATGAAGGGAATCGCGCGAAAGATCTGCATCGGAGCATCGACGATTTCCTCGTCGATCTTCCACAGCCCGGAAAATACGCCGAGAAATACGCCGATCGCGGAGCCGATCGTAAAGCCGAGCAACGCCCGCTGGAGAGAAATGGGAAGAGCTTCGCTCAGATCCCCGGACGTGATCAGATCCGCCAAGGCGCGCATGACATCGGTGAAGGCCGGCAGGGTCGTGGCCGGGATGACTCCGTAGTATCCGGCGACCTGCCAGAACGCCAAGACGCCGAAAACGACAGCGGCGCGCAGGGACAAACCGCGCAGCCAGCCGCCCACCGCTCGCCGCCGCGGCGCGGACAGCGACACTAAAGCGTTTCGGCTTGAATTTGAATCGGCGGGGGTTTCCTTGAGGTGGCTGATGTGATTCATCCTGTTTGGGAGGATGGATCATGTCAGCACCTTTGCCGAATGCGCTTCGGGCGCGGTTTCAGGAGTATATTGAGGAAGGGTTAAGCGGGCGGGCGGCGGCGTTGCGCCTGAAAGTGTCTGCGGCGACAGGCGCGCGGTGGGCGCGTCAGGTTCGGACCAAGGGCCATGCGGAGCCCGCACCGCAAGGCCCGCCACGTGGTCGGGGAAAGCTGGCAGCGCATCAGGCTTTCCTGAAGGAACTGGTCGCGCAAGACCCCGACATCACGCTCTTTGAGTTGCGCGACGCGCTGGCGGCCGCGGCAGGCGTGCGGGTGCATCATTCTTCCATCGCCAACCTGCTGTCCCGGCTCGGTTTCACATACAAAAAAAGTCGCTGGTCGCCACCGAGCGCGGTCGCGCCAAGGTAAGACAGCAGCGGACTGAGTGGTTCAAGCATCGGCTGCCTGCCATTGCGGCCTTTCCCGAACGCGTTGTCTTTATTGATGAAACGGCAGTGAAGACCAACCTGACCCGTCTGCGTGGCCGGGCCAAGCGGGGTCATCGCCTGACCATGGATGCACCGTTTGGCAGTTGGGGAACCCAAACGCTGATCGCCGGGCTGGCCTCGGATGCTTTGATCGCACCATGGGTCATCAAGGGTGCCATGGATGGCCCCGCCTTTGCCGTCTACATCCGAGAAGTGCTTGTCCCGGAGATCGCCCCCGGCACCGTTGTCATCCTGGACAATCTGGCGACCCATCGGAACAAGGAGGCGGCTCAGGCCTTGCACGACCACGGCTGCTGGTTTCTGTACCTCCCGCCTTACTCGCCGGATCTCAATCCCATCGAGCAAGCATTCTCCAAACTGAAAGCTCACCTTCGAAAGATCGGCGCCAGAACCTTCACCGAAGTCTTCGACGCCATCGGCGCAATCTGCGAGCTCTACGACCCAACAGAGTGCTGGAACTACTTCAAGGCTGCTGGATATGTCTCGGGTTAAAGCCGAAACGCTTTAGCGCCATCGATCGGTCCGGAACCTCGTCGTCTCGATCGCCATCGCGGCCGGCGTATAACGCAACCGCCCCGGAGGAGCCCGTCGAGACGAGGTTTCGGCTGCCTTGGCTGGTGCGGATGGCAGAACCCCAGGTCTCCTCTCTCATTCCGTCTCTCCTTTGCGTATCGACGAACGTCGAGCGCGGTGCCGTACCTTGGCCGTACCTTGTGCCGGATTGGAGACCGCGTCGGCTTTCTCGGGTATTTCTAGCAAACCCATTGGAAAATGGGCGTCTGTTGTAAGACAGCGGGAAGGAAGAAATACTCCGCTCGTCTGCTGCAAATTGGAAGAAAGCTGCTGACGCAGAGGCATCCGCCCCTCTACGATCTTCATAAATCTGATCATGTTAATCGTGATTCGACTTAGATCCGGAGACTGATCCTCATGCTGCCATGACAGTTGCATCGCGAACTGTTCAGCGGGGCGTCGTAGCACAAATCATGTGAAGGATTCACTGTGTGGATCCAGCACGATAGCGGGGTGTGATGAGCAGTCGGGGCCCAGCGAAATGCAAGAGCACGAACTGGTCAGCCTACAATGAAGTATTGAAGCGGCATGGGGATAGTGCCCAGGGAAGTGATGTAGGAACTGGCGTCCACCTGCTTCTTCATAGCTGGTGTTGCTCGTTCACTTCGCGTCGATCATTGTCGCCGCGTCTGGATCGTTGCATAGAGCGGTCAGCTTTTCCACCGGCACGTAACGGCGTGAGACCGCCCACTCATCATTCTGTTCCAGCATCAGCGCGCCGACGAGTCGGATGACGGCTCTACGGTTTGGGAATATCCCGACGACGTTGGTGCGCCGCTTGATCTCCTTATTCAGGCGCTCAAGTGGATTCGTAGAGTGAATTTTCGGCCAATGTTCCCTGGGAAAGCTCTTGTGGGCCAGGACGTCCTCTTCTGCGCGGCGCATCAGATCTGCGAGCTTGGGATGGCGTGGCTCGAAGGCGTCGACCAGCTTGCCCCAGTGCTCTCTGAATGCCGCGAGCGTGTCCTGCTCGAAGGCGTTCTGAGCGCGGCGGTGATGATCGGGCAGTACCTTCCTGCCGACGCAGGCGAGCGCGTTGCGCATGAAATGCACGCGGCAGCGCTGGACGGTCGCGCCGCGCACCTTGGCTGCCGCAGCCTTCAGCCCCCTGGGGTCATCGGCGATGATCAGGCATGTACCGCGCAGGCCGCGATCTGCGAGAGAGCGCAGGAATTCGTCCCAGAAGACCTCTGTCTCACTCGGCTGGACGGCGATGCCCAGTACCTCGCGGCGACCATCCAGGTTGACCGCCACGGCCGCGACGCTGACGAACCGGCCAGAGCGGCGGGCCTTGATGTAGGTGGTGTCGAGCCAGAGGTAGGGCCATTTGCCTTCCAGCGGTCGGCTCAGGAAGGCATCGCCCCCTTCGTCGATCTCACCGCAAAGCCTCGAGACCTGGCTTTTCGACACGCCGGTCATGCCCATGGTTTTGACCAGATCCTCCACCGATCGTGTCGAGGCCCTGGACATAGGCTTCCTGGATGACTGCCGTCATGGCCTTTTCTGCCGCTCGGCGCGGCTCCAGGAATGCTGGAAAGTCGCTGCCCTTGCGCAGCTTCGGGATCTTCACGTCGACCGTCCCGGCACGTGTTTCCCAGGCTCGGAACCGGTCTCCATTGCGCCGGTTCATCCGTTGGGCGCTGTGTTCGTGCGCACCGGCGCCGCCGATCAGCGAAAGCTAGGATCCACCAGTTCATCCGGGTCAATGACTTCCCGATCATAACCTTGTGAGGCTGCAACGACCTCCCAGCCGGCCTTCAGCCGTTCGGATCGCAACGCGCCCATGCCGTCGGCGTCGCTGATCTCGTTGCTCATGAGCGGGATGGCGGCCTCGAGTTGTGCAAGGGCGATTTCCCGATCGATTTCCGGGGCGCTGGCGATCAGGGCGTCGATCGTTTCCTCCGGATGCTGGATCGAGAACTCCACACCTTTCCCGAATGCGCGAACGAAGCTGGACACCACTTCGGGGTTTTCCGCGATCATACGGTCGGATGTGTAGAGCGATAGCCCGTAGCCCTCGAGGCCGAAATCCGCCCAGGGAAGGACCCTTCCTTCCTTTCCATTCTCTTGCAGCAAGGCGAGTGCGAGCGGCGCCGTCGTCACCCAGGCGCCGATGGCGTCGACCTGCCCCGAGGAGAGGAGAGGTGCGAGCACGGCAGGTTCTGCCTGACGGAGCTCGATATCATCGCGAGAGATTCCATTTTTTGCAAGAACATGGTCGAACACGGCCTGGGAACCCGACAGCGCGGCAAAAGCGTTTGTCTTGCCCTTCAGGTCCGCGATCGACTCGATACCGCTTTCCGCCAGAACGACCGTGGCGCTCGGCTGTTTCGTGAAGATGGAGTAGATCGCCTTGACGGGAATGTCCTGCTCGGCTGCGGCGCTGAACAGGGCGGAGATGTCGCCGGTCGCGAAATCGGCAGATCCCGTCGCGAGTTTGGTCAGCGCGTCGGACGAACCGCGTCCGGAGACGATCGTAACGTCGAGACCTTCCTCTTCGAAGTATCCCTGGTAGAGGGCGGCGTAGACAAATGCCTTGTCTCCCGCCGGAAGCCAGTCGATCTGAACGGTGACGTCCTCGGCCTGCGATGCCGCCGGTGAGAGTAGAATAGTCGCCAATCCGGCTGCCGCCAGGAACTTCATGATGTTTCTCCGTTGCAATGGGTTTAGCGGCGCGACTGGCGGGAGTACCGGGCGCCACGTCAGCAGTTTGACCCAGGCCGGGACAATGGCAAATCAGTAAAATCCGGCTAAATCGTTCTCAAAAAAAGAACAGGGTCCCGGCCACAATTCTTGCTATCGGCCGGAACGGCGGGGACAATCCTTCAACGACTCGCTGGGGATCCCGAATATGCTGCGTCTGCAAACCCGATCCATTCTCTACTTTGACAAGGTGCGGCAGTGCGGTTCGATCCGGGAAGCTGCGCGCCATCTCCATGTCGCGGCCTCGGCGGTTCATCGTCAGATTGTCAATCTTGAGGATGAAATCGGCGCGCCGTTGTTCGATCGCCTGCCGGACGGCCTCAAACTTACCTCGGCCGGTGAGGTGCTGACGCGGCACGTCCAGACGATTTTGAAGGATGCCCGCCGTACCGAACGTGAGCTTCAGGCCCTTCGCGGAGTCCGGGCGGGCGAGATCGTAGTCGCGACGGTGGAATCAGCGGAATTCGACCTTTTGCCGCGGGCAGTGATGCGAATGCGGGATCGGTTCCCTGGGGTCGAGATCCTGTGCCGGACAATGGCAGCCAGTGCGGTTCCCGACGCGGTGCAATCTGCAGAAGCGGATATCGGCCTTTCCTTCGGAATTCCCAGACGCCCCGAATTCCGCCGGGTTTGCACGACGCGGTGCGATTTCGGCGTGGTGATGAGGCCGGATCATGAGCTCGCTGCTGAGCCGTATTTATCCGTCGGTCGATGTGTGCATTTCCCGATGGTTCTTCCCGCCCCGGCCGCGACCATGAGCCCTACCTCGAACCATGCCGTCATCCTGCCGCTGCTTCAAACCGTGGAAGAGCGGCTGAATGTGGTTGCGCGGGTCAGCTCCATTGCCATGGTGCGACGGTTGGTCAAGCAGACCGGCGCGATCGGTTTTCAGAACCGGATCGGAATGGAGCACGAACTGATGCGTCGTACACTCGTTCATGTGCCTCTGCATGCCCCGAATCCGCTTTCGAGTGACTTCGACGTGTTCACGCGCAGCGGAAGGTCCGCGCATCACGCCTTGGATGCGCTTATCGAAATCATCAAGGAAGAACTGATGAACGAGGAGAAACCGCAAAACTAAGTCTTTGCGGTAATGCTCCAGGGGAAGAAAATGCGCTGGACCAGCGTGACAAGCCAGTAAAGCGTGAGGCTCATCAGGATCAGAATGATTAGGGCAGAAAAACTCTGCGGCAGCCGCATCAGCGATGTGGAAAAGAGCACGAGGTATCCCAGGCCCCGCTCGGAAGAGACGAATTCCCCAACGACGGCGCCGATGACGGCGAGGGTAGAGGCGACCCGTAGCGACGCGAACACGTAAGGGATGGCGGACGGCAGGCGGATGTCCCAGAGCTCTCGGAATTTGCTGCCGCGAAGGGAGCGAGACAGCTCGATCATCTCGGGGGGCGCTGCGAGGAGTCCTGTCGTCGCCGAGATCACCATGGGAAAATAGGAGATGAGACAGGTGATGACCGCCTTTGAGGTCAGATCCGCACCCAGAGCCACGATGATGATCGGCGCAAGGGCCACGATAGGCAACGAATGAATGATGATTAGCAGGGGCATCAGAGCGCTCTTCATCAATGGCGATCCGGCCAGCAGAAGCGAGATCGGGATGCTGAACAGGACGCTCGCCCCGAAGCCCACCAGTACGATTTCGAGTGTGGCCCAGGTGTGCATGGCCATGATTTGCCAATCCGCTCCCGCCAGAGCTGACAGGATGGCGGTGGGGGGTGGCAAGACGAAGCTTGGAATCTGCAGTGCCCTGCATGCCGTTTCCCACATGACGAGAAAGAGCGCGAGCGCCAGGACTGGTGGGACTGCCGAGGCGAACCGGGCATTCATTCGGTAACCTTCCGTTTGCTGAAGACATGCCGGCGGATATCGTCAGCCATGCGACTGAAGTTCGGGTCCGTGAGGGTGTCGAGGCTCCGTGGCCGGGGAAGGTTTGTCGTCTTGATCTCCGTAATCCGTCCCGGACGGGAGGCCATGATCGCTATGCGGTCCGAAAGCAGGAGCGCCTCCTGGATCGAATGCGTGACGAATACCACGGTCTTCGGTCGCGCGGTGAGGATGCGAAGGAGTTCGATGCTCATTTCGTCGCGTGTGAGCGCGTCGAGGGCGGAAAAGGGCTCATCCATGAGAAGGATGTCGGGATCTTGGAAGAGCGCGCGTGCGATACCCACCCGCTGCTGCATGCCCCCTGAAAGCTGTGGCGGCCGCCGGTGTGCGAAATCCTCAAGACCGACCATCTCAAGCAGATCCAGCCCCTTCCGTCGCTCCGCGCTGCTGACCCGGCCTCTCTGATGCCGTGCCGGGAATGTGACGTTGTCCAAGACCGTCAGCCACGGCAGGAGGGTCGGCCTCTGGAACACCAGGCCCACGTCGTCGCGCGGGCGCGAGACGGGTAGGCCAAAGATCTCGACACGCCCCTCCGTTGGTTGAAGCAGGCCCGCGATCAAGCGGAGCAGCGTTGATTTCCCGCAGCCGGAAGGACCGATCACACCCAGGAATTCGTGCCGATGGACATCCAGATCTATGGCGTCAAGCGCGACGAATGCCTCCCTGGTCCGTGCCCCGGCAAAGGTCTGTCCGACCCCGCGCAAATGAATGGAAACCGGCGCTTCCGACAAGGACGACGCGCGCTCGCACGGCGCGATTGCCGACGCCGGCAGCCGAAGATGTCGATCTCGTGTCTGCATGCCTTCCCCTTGAACCCGCCGCGACACATTTGCAGGCGCAGCGATCCATCCATGGATAGAACCAACCGTTCCCCTTCTTCCATAAGAAAATATGGACCGGATTGTTCGTGAAACGAGAACGGAGATGGGGCGGCGGCGTTCTATTCTTGCGAACTGTTCGAGCGGCAAATGCTAATGGACGAAACGCCTCCGGATTGGTCAACTCCTCTGCACCGGCTGTCCTCAGGGTGCGCCGAGCAAGTCCCGAAGATCATCAGAGGAGAATGACAATGTCCATCTTCGACAGTGCAGAACTCACGCAACTGCGTCCGGATCTCGGAACCAGCATCCGGGGGCTGTCTCTGCCCGATTGCCTGAGCGAAACCTTCGCCCAGGAGTTGAGGCTGCTCCTTGCGGACAGGGGCGTGGTGGTTTTCAAGGACCAGAAGATCACGCCCGCCGAGCAGGTGGCCCTCACTTCCCTGTTCGGTGAACCGGTTCCCACCACGGCGCGGGAATTTCCGGTGCCCGGTCATGAACAGATTGCGATCCTCTCCAACATCAAGGTTGATGGAAAACCCATTGGCAGCACCGACGCGGGCCGGACGTGGCATACCGACGCAGCGTTCAATGCGCAGCCGACCTCGATCACGGTGCTCCACGGCCTTGAAGTGCCTGCGATAGGGGGAGGAACCGCCTTCGGCAGTCTGCGGCGCGCCTATGACAGCCTCACGCCGGAGGAGATCCGGTCGTTGCGGGGAAAATCGGCGCATTACAGTATCTGGAAACTGATCCGCGCACGTCCCGACGCCCGCGAGATTACGCCTGAAGAGGAGGCGCAGCGCCCGCCGTCGAGCCATCCGATCCTCCGTATCCATCCGGAGACGGGCAGGGAATGCATCTACATCAATCGCGGCGACTGCATCGGGATCGACGGCTTTTCGGATGAGGATGCCCAAGACTTCGTGGATCGCATGTTCGCCGTTGCCTGCGATCCCGCACATGTCTACGAACACAAATGGGAGGCGGGGGATGTGCTGCTCTGGGACAACCGGATCGTTCTCCACATCGGGACACCTTACGACACGAAGACGGAACGGCGCCTGATCCACCGTTCTTGGGTTAAGGGCGAGAAACCGATTGCGGCTGTTGGTTAATGATGGGCCAGGGACGATGGTGCTTCGTAAGACCGTCTATCCCCTGTGTTTGAGCTCCCGCCCGCAATTCGGACACTGACCTAAGCTACGATCTGCAATCTGCTGATTTTCGACGAGAAGGAGAGCAGATATGTCGAAACGCAACCAGCCCGTCACCCCGACCATAGCCGGAAAACTCTGCCCGCTGCTGGTCCAAACACGGGGATCGCTTCAGCGGCAGTGTCGCATGGTCTAGTATAATGGTGCTTTCTACTGCCTCACCCCTTCGCGCCTTGCCCCCGCGCATAGACGTCATCGTAGCGGATAATGTCGTCCTCGCCGAGGTAACTGCCGGTCTGAACCTCGATCAGGGTCAGCGGCACCTTGCCGGGGTTCTCCATGCGATGCACCGCGCCGAGGGGGATGTAGACGGACTGGTTCTCCGTCACGAGCTTCGTCTCGTCATTGACGGTGACCTGCGCGGTGCCTGCGACGACGATCCAGTGCTCGGCGCGGTGGTGATGACTTTGCAGGCTCAGCGCCGCGCCGGGGTGGACATGGATCCGTTTCACCTGAAAGCGTTGCCCCACGACCAGGCTTTCGTACCAGCCCCAGGGGCGGAAGTCGCGCGGCAGGGTCTCGGCCTGAGGCACATCCCTGGACTTGAGGGCGGCGACGGCGGTCTTCACGTCCTGCGCTTGATCCTTGTGCGCGATGAGCACCGCATCGGGCATGGCAACCGCGACGATATTCTCGAGGCCGATACCGACGATCTCCTGCGCCTCGCTCGTCGCATGCAAGAGCGTGTTGGTGCAGCCTATCGCGGTCGCCTGCCCCGTGGTGACGACGCCTGCGGGATCGGCGTCGCCCTCGCGCCAGACGGCATGCCAGTCCCCCAGATCGGACCAGCGGCCCGCATAGGGCACGACCGCAAGGTTTTCGGACCGCTCCATCACCGCATAGTCGATGGAGATGTCTTCGAGATCCGACCAGGGCGCGGGGGCGAGGCGGGTGAAGCCGAGATCGCGTTCGGCGCCCTCGACCGCGGCCCGTGTCGCGGCCAGGGTGTCCGGCGCATGACGCGCGAAGGCCTCGAGGATCGCGGTGGTGGTGAAGAGGAAGATGCCGGCGTTCCAGAGATGCATGCCATCGGCCAAAAGCGCCTCGGCCGTGGCGCGGTCGGGTTTCTCGACAAAGGCCTTGAGCGGTTGCGGCGCGGCACTGAACTCCGCGTCAGGCTCCTGGGAAAGCTTGAGCCAGCCATAGCCGGTCTCGGGTCGATCCGGCCGGATGCCGAAGGTGACGAGATCCCCGTCGAGCGCGGCGGGAGTGGCCGCTCTGACGGCCTCACGGAATCGCTCCGCGTCCGGAATGACGTGATCGGAAGGGGCCACGAGCATCACCGAACCGGGTGCGCGCGCCTCGAGCGTGAGAGCCGCTGCGCAGATCGCCGCCGCCGTGTTCTTCGCCTCCGGCTCGATGAGCACATCCCCCGGCGCGATTTCGACGCCTGCGAGCTGTTCGAGAACGATGAAGCGGAAATCCGATCCGGTCACGATTGCGGGCGGCGCGAAGCCTTCGCCGCTCAGGCGGCGCGCGGAAGCCTGGAAAAGGCTCTCCTCTCCGACGAGCCTGACGAATTGTTTGGGATAGGACTTGCGCGACAGGGGCCAGAGCCGCGTGCCGGAGCCGCCGCAGAGAAGGACGGGATGAATGGGGTGGGTCATGACTATCCTCAGTTTCTGAGATCGGCCTGGTGATCGAGGAACCAGCGGTAGGTCTCCGCGATCCCGTCCTCGAGCGCGATTGTGGACCGCCATCCCATCCTGTCGAGCCGGCTCACGTCCATGAGCTTGCGCGGCGTGCCATCGGGTTTCCCCGGATCGGTGGTGATCCTCCCTTCGAAGCCCGTCACCTTGGCGACGAGCCGCGCGAGGTCGAGGATGGAGATATCCGTGCCCGATCCGACATTGATATGGCTCAGCATCGGTTCGGTATTGGCCTCATACTCCGCTTTCGGCAGATCGAAGACGAAGAGCGAGGCGGCCGCCATGTCGTCGACATGCAGAAACTCGCGCCGGGGCGTGCCTGAGCCCCAGATCACCACCTCCTCACGACCGCCGACCGCTGCCTCGTGAAAGCGGCGGATCAGCGCGGGAAGCACATGGCTGTTCTCGGGATGGAAATTGTCCCCCGGCCCGTAGAGGTTCGTCGGCATGACCGAGCGAAAATCCGTGCCATGCTGGCGATTGTAGCTTTCGCAGAGCTTGATCCCGGCGATCTTCGCGATCGCATAGGGTTCGTTCGTCGGCTCCAGCGTACCGGTCAGCAGCGCGTCCTCTCGCATCGGCTGCGCCGCCGCTTTGGGATAGATGCAGGAGGAGCCGAGTTGCAGGAGGCGGGTGACGCCACTGGCGAAAGCCTGATGGATGACATTGCATTCGATCATCAGGTTTTCGTAGATGAATTCCGCCGGATAGCTGTTGTTGGCATGGATGCCGCCGACTTTTGCCGCCGCCAGGATGACCGCATCGGGGCGCTCGCCGGCAAAGAAATCCCTGACCGCCGCCTGGTCTGTCAGGTCCAGCTCGGCATGTGTGCGGGTCACGATCTCCAGATCTGCGCCCGATTTGTGCCGTGCCTCGAGCTGGCGGAGAATTGCGCCGCCCACCATCCCGCGGTGTCCTGCAACATAGATCCTTGTCATCCTTCGCGCCTCATCCTTCGAGTGCCACGGGCAGTTCGAGTCCATGCTCTTTCAGAAGCGCCACGCGACGTGCGGACTTCAGGTCTTCCGCGACCATCTCGGCGCACATGTCCTGCGCGGTGATCTCCGGCACCCAGCCGAGTTTCTGCTTGGCCTTCGCGGGATCGCCCAGAAGCGTGTCCACCTCGGCAGGGCGGAAATAGCGCGGGTCGATGCGCATGATCACGTCGCCGGCCCGCAGCGCAGGAGCCATGTTGCCCGTGACTGCGGTGACGGTCGCGATCTCTTCGGTGCCGGAACCGGAGAATGCGAGCTCGATGCCCAGTTCGCGCGCGGTCCAGGTGATGAACTCCCGCACGGAATACTGTACGCCGGTCGCAATCACGAAATCCTCCGGTGCGTCCTGCTGGAGCATCATCCACTGCATGCGCACATAATCCTTCGCATGGCCCCAGTCGCGCAGACTGTCGATTGTCCGTCGTCAGATAATTTGGGGCAGTTAGTTGGCTGAACTAAGAGAGGGTCTGAACCGCTCCGGGTTTGCCGGAGGCTGTTTGGTTTAAGTTATGCGGCTATGGTCTTAGTTACCAGAGCTGCGTAGAAGTTTGCCTCTGCTTCCGCTGGTGGGATGTTCCCGATGGGCTCGAGGAGGCGGCGATTGTTGAACCAGTCGACCCATTCCAGAGTGGCGTATTCCACGGCGTCCAGACTGCGCCACGGGCCACGGCGGTGGATGACCTCCGCCTTGAAGAGACCATTGATTGTCTCGGCCAAAGCGTTGTCATAGCTGTCACCGACGCTGCCGACCGAGGGTTCGATTCCTGCCTCGGCCAAGCGTTCGGTGTATTTTATCGCCAGGTATTGCGATCCGCGGTCTGAGTGATGGATCAGTCCCACACCAGGCTGCCGCTGATGAACAGCCTGTTCCAAAGCGTCGAGAACGAAGCCTGTGTGAGCCGTGCGGCTGACGCGCCACCCAACGATCCGGCGCGCGAACGTGTCGATCACGAATGCCACATAAACGAACCCTTGCCAGGTGGCGACATAGGTGAAATCGCTGACCCAGAGCATGTTCGGTGCCGGCACCCGGAATTGCCGGTTTACCTTGTCCATCGGGCACGGCTGCTTCTTGTCAGGGATCGTCGTTTTATGCGGCTTGCCCCGGATGACGCCCTGCAGGCCCAAATCCTTCATCAACCGGGCTATCGTGCATCGGGCCACATCAAATCCTTCCCGCCGCATCTGGCGCCAGACTTTGCGCACGCCATAGACCTTGTAATTCTCATCGAACACGCGCTCGATCTCGGGGCGAAGCTCGTCGTCGCGCTTGAACCGATCCGAGCGCAGATCAGGGTCGGCCCGTTTGGCCAGATGATCGTAGTATGTGGACGGGGCAATCGGCAGGTGCTTGCAGATCGGCTCGACCCCGAGCTCTCCACGATAATCGTCGATAAAGGCGATCATGACTTCGGTCGGCGGTCGAGCTCCGCCATCGCAAAATACGCCGACGCCTTCCGCAGGATCTCATTCGCCTGCTTGAGTTCGCGGTTCTCGCGCTCCAGCGCCTTCATCTTCTCGGCCATCTCGGTACTGACCCCAGCACGGTCGCCACGATCAATCTCTGCCTTTTTGACCCAGTCATTCAGCGTGTTCGTCGAACAGCCTATCTTCGCCGAGATCGATACGATCGCTTGCCAGCGGCTCTCATGCTGACCGGCGTTGTCCAAAACCATACGAACCGCTCGCTCGCGCACTTCAGGGGAATATTTGTTCGTTGTCTTGCTCATGATGCTCCATCCTACTCAAGAGTTGGAGCCTCCGGCAAACCCGGAGCGGTTCAGTCTGGCTCATCCGGTTGATTTAATTATGCGGCGGAATTGCGGTGAAGCAAACGTCGCGTTTCGATGGTTTTTCGTTTGATCCTCTCTCGTTGTTTTAGAATGGCTTGTCCGCGACCGAAGTAGACATCGGCGGGCGTGAGGTTATGCAGGCTCTCATGATAGCGCCGGTGGTTGTAATGCTCGACGAAGGCCTCAATTTGGCTGCTGAGTTCGCCGGGCAGGTAATAGTTCTCCAGCAGGATCCGGTTTTTCAGGGTCTGGTGCCACCGCTCGATCTTACCTTGGGTTTGCGGGTGATATGGGGCACCGCGAACATGCTCCATTTTTTGATCTTCCAGCCACTCAGCCAGTTCAACCGAGATGTAACTGGCTCCGTTGTCACTGAGGAGCCGCGGTTTGTGAACGACGGTTGCCTGATCGCAGCCGGAGGCCTGCAACGCCAGATCCAGCGTGTCGGTCACATCCCCCGCCTTCATCGTGGTGCAGAGTTTCCAGGCGATGATATAGCGACTGTAATCATCCAGGATGGTCGACAGGTAGAACCAGCCCCAACCGATGACCTTCAGATAGGTGAAGTCGGTCTGCCAAAGCTGGTTGGGTCTCGTCGTCTTGTCCTTGAACTCATCGGCGGCGGATAAAACCACGTAAGCCGGGCTTGTGATCAGGTCGTGCTCCTTGAGGACGCGATACACGGAAGACTCTGATACAAAATATTTTTCCGTGTCCGTGAAGCGCACGGCCAGTTCCCGCGGCGACAGTTCGCTTTCCTCCAGCGCCAAGCTAACGACCTTCTTGCGAACAGGCTCGGGAATACGGTTCCAGACCCGTGACGGTCTCGAACTGCGATCTTCCAGCGCTTCGGGGCCGCCCGATAGATACCGATCATACCAGCGGTAGAAGGTAGCCCTGGGGATGCCCAGCTTGTCCAAGGTTCGCTTCGTCGGCAAGTGCGACTGCTCGACCAAACGAATGATCTCCAGCTTCTCGGATGCAGGGTATCTCATGAGTCGTCGCCCCCATCCCCGAGAATGCTTTTTTTGAGCAGGCGAAGCTCGAGCGCCTGCTCGGCAACAACTTCTTTGAGTTCGCGGGATTCACGACGCAGGGTTTTGACTTCGGTCGAGTTTGCCTCTCGCGCCGTGTCGCCGGCGAGACGCTTCTTGCCGGCCTCGAGGAATTCCTTCGACCAGCTGTAATACAGGCTCTGAGCGATACCTTCCCGGCGACACAGCTCAGCAATGCTGTCCTCACCTTTCAGGCCATCCAACACGATCCTGATCTTCTCTTCCGCTGAATACTGTTTGCGGGTTGCGCGCCGGATGTCTTTGACAACCTTCTCGCCATGGCTCTGTTTGGGTACGGATTTCTGTCTCATCTTCACTCCTTGGTGGTTACGATGAGCCAGAAATCCTCTCTTATCAAATCGCCCTAAGCTGTCCCATTGGCGCTGACGTCACACACAGGAAACCAAGGCTCAGCGCGATCTGAACCATCGCCTGCCCGAGCAAGAGACCGAATGGCTTTACTCCCAGAAGCCCCAACAGGACTTTGCTGACATCCGAGATCCCTCTGGATCCGATTTCGCTTTTTGCCATGGCCCCATAGCGACGTTTCCGGGTCGCCCATGCGGACATCGCTTCGGAGAAGACGATAAACGGCAATGACAGGAGGATCAGCCAGACGTAGGGGCGAAGCAACTCCGCTTCGGTCAAGGCGAGCACCTGTGACGGAGCGAACAGAAGTGCGGCGGAGAGGCACAAATAGAGGACTGCCGCAACGAGCAAGGACAGAGCGAGGATATTGATCGCTGTCGCATCGCGCCGGGGCAAGGGAATGGCCATTACGAACCGCATAGACAATAGCGGCTGAAACAGAAGGACGAAGGCAGTATAGACTGAAAGGGTGCCGAAGTCTTCGGGCGCATAAATCCGCGTCAGAAGCGGCATCAAGGCGAGGCCGACAATCCGCGCAGTCACGCTGCCCGACATGATCTTGAGCATCCCGCGCGACGCTCTTCCCGATGCGTGATTGCGGTCGAAAATGCGGGCGAAAAGGGTTCTGCCAGCATCTAACATCATGCTTGCTTTCCCCAACTGGCGGGAGTTCTGATCTTGCTAGACTGCATCATCGGATTCAATGGTTCCGTCGGATTCAATGGTTCCGAAGGTCAGGTCCACACCCTCACCCCTCATCACGCCCGCTCCTGCACCCTTCCACGCTTCCGTCCAACTCGCGCTGCACCCGTGCAATCTCTGCCGTTAGTGCCTCGTACTCTTCCATCTTGCGCGCGAGGAACCGTCGGGTGAGGCGGGCTTTCTCGGTCACGCCCCTGGCGGTGAGCAGGTAGCGGTAGGAGGCCTTGTTCTCCGCGGCGGAGAAGTTTCCGGCCTTGATCAGACCCTTTTCGATGAGCGCGTGCAGCAGGTAGTGGATCCGGCCGAGGCTCGTGCCCAGGGCGCGGGAGAGCTCGCGCTGGGAGATCTCGGGGTTCTGTTCGATCTCGCGCAGAATGCGGAAGCGGATGTCTTCCTGAATCGTCTTGCGCCGGCTCTCCGTCATTGCGGGGCCGCCACGGCTACCGCACCGGAGGTGGCCTCAGCGCCACGCCCGTCCGCAATCGGCAAGTTTCGCGCGAATGCGTTCATAGTTGAACGCTAACAGGTTTCTGCGGGTGCGAAAAGACGCAAATGCCGGAGGAATGGAGGCCGCCGCCTCCCGGTGGAAAACCGCCGATCCTGCGTCAGGGGGCCGGACAAGAGTCCTGTCGGCCGTCGCCGTGGCGAAGGCCGAGGCGTGAGATGGGCGCCGCTTCTGAAGGGCGGCGCCCATCGTCGTTGTTCGGACACGTTGATGAGGCGTCACGCATGTTCTATGCGCATCCCGCCCCTCAGGTGCCGCTGGTCGAGTCCGAGGAGCTGTCGTTCGCGACGATCCCGATGATGATCGCGCCGACGATCGCGCCACCGACGGCTTCTGCGGTCGTGATGGCGGGGGCTCCCAGCGTGGTCGTGGTCGTGGTTGTGGCCGTGGTTTCCTCCTGCGCCATCGCGGCGGTCGCGACGGAGGCGAGGAGTGTCGTGGCAACGAGAAGTCGTTTCATGGTCACTTTCCTGTCTAAATTGAAGTTTCATCAAGTTGCAGTTGACTGTCACACTCATGCGGTCGGTCCGCGATGTTATTGTCCCGCGATTTGTGCCGGGCCGCAATCGTCATGTGACGGTTTCCATCACCAGGTAGCCGATCTGCGGACTGACCCATTGGCGCGAAGCCTTGATCCGGCCGGACCCGTCGATCTGGTACGTGTTGTGGAACGCGTGCTCCGCCGCATGGCAGCGCTCATGCAGGACGGAGTTTTCTCTCGTGTAGTTGCAATTGTAGGTCGTGCTGACGATCCTGTTCTCGCCGTCGAGATGCTGCATGATCTTTGTGCCGGCTGTCGCCTCCCGTCGGTTCAGGAGAGCGGTCGGGATACTCGAGGAGACGAGATCATAGCCGAAGCCGCGGGTGGCGACGATCACGCCGCTGCGCAGGCTCACGGCGGACTGACCGTTCTGGGTGTGCCAGGTGAGCACATCGCCATTCTGCGCGACCGGTACGAAGCCGGAGGCCAGCCCGAGTTGCGGCGCCTCCACCAGAAGAACCGTCCCCCCAAGGGCGGCGATCGTGTCCGGCGTCGCGTCCCGGCGCAGATCCGCCATCGTCGTCGGCTGTCGCGGCTTGGCGGTGACGCCCGAGGCCACCGTTTGCGCCACCGTGACGAGGGTCGACCGGTCACCGGTTCCGCAGGCGGAGAGAAGGGCGAGGGTGAGGCCGAGCGTGGCGAGCGGCTTCATGGTTGCGGTCATCTCCAGAACCTCCCCCAGCTTTCCGTCAGAGCGGTTTCGTGGTTCTTGCGGACGGTTTCATACAGGCGGTCATCGACGCGCAGGCGCGCGCCTCCGTCGCGGGCGAGGGATTGCAGGGTCGTCTGCTGTACCCTGCGATCCGGCGTGCCGAAGAGTGTCTCGACGGGGATGGTGAACCGAAGTCCCTTGTCAAAGGAGCCTTCGCCGAAATCATCGAAAGACACGTCGGTCAGCGTGACATAGGCCCCGACCCTGAAGCCGTTGCGAAACTCGCGATCGAGCGCGAAGGTCGCCCCCCAGTCGCCGGCAAGGTAGCGCCCGACGTCGACCTGCGCCAGGAAACCGCGGTCGAAATCGTAATAGGCCGAGACATGGCCGGTCGCGACCTCGTAATCCTGGAGACCGAACATCTGGTCGAATTCCCGTTGCCAGACGTAGTTCACTTCGGCCCCGAGCGCGAGGCGGCTGTCGACCGGTTTCCACAGCAGTTCTCCGGAGATGCCCGCGAACATCGGTTCGAGCAGTCCGGCGGTGATGCGGCTGTAGAGATGTTCCCCCGGTCGCCCGAAATGGGCGGCGGTCAGATGCTCGATCCCCGGATCGCCTTCCTCGGAATAGAGACTGGCGTCGGAGCGGACATGCGGCAGGACCGAATTCGACGGATCGCTGCCGCCGACATTGCCGGCGAGTTTCTTGCGCAGCGCGCCGGAGATTCTCACGCCGGGGGAGAGATCGTATTGCGCATTCAGTTCGAGGCCCAGATCCGCTCTGACAGGACGGTCAGGGTCGAAGTAGGACAGCGCGATATAGGGGCCGAGCGACCAGCGGAACCGCGGATAGAGATCCTCGGGCGCGATCTGATCGGCATCGCCGAGGGGCGCTTCGTCGATCTGTGCCCGCGCGCGGCTTTCCTGAGGGGCGCGCGCTGCGAATTCGAATGCCTCGAGATCGCGCCGCTTCAGGGTCACCATCGACTGCGGCTGGCCGTTCTCGATGGGGATGATCCGGAAGGTTTCCACCGAGGCGGGCAGGGTGCGGGTCATCACGCGGGCGGCGCGGCCGACGGCCTCGGCGGAGGCGCCATAACGGTGATTGCGCAGCTTCAGGGTCACCGTGTCTGCGCTCAGCGACACCGCCTCGAAATCCAGGCCGAGCGTGTTCATCATCTTGCGCGTCTGCGCAAGGGAGTCCGTCGTGACGGTTTCGCCGGTGGTCCAGCCGAGATCGGCCGAGGCGCCGGGGGCGCGGACCGCAACAGGGGGTGGGGCAGGTTCGAGGCCACCGTAGGCGGTGGACTCCCGCGGATTGAACGTCAATGTCAGCGACGCGCCGACCTCGGTGCCGTGAAGATAATATCCTTGGGCAGAGATGTTCTGTGCGAGGCGGTAGTCGAGCCCGAAGTTGAACGGGCTCTCCCAGTCGTTCGCCCCGGACCGGCGTTCACGATCGAAGTCGTCCGAGGAATATTCCGCCTTGAACACCAGCTTGTCGGTCACCTGCCAGGCCAATCCGCCGAAGGCTGCGGCGTCGCCGGTGAACCAGCGCGAGGGCTTGGGGCGGCCGCCGCGTCCGACGAAGCCGCCCTCGCGCGTGTCGAAATGATCGCTGATCGCGCCGAGCGGATTATCGAAAGTCCCGTAGGACGCAAGCCGGCCCCAGCCGATGCCGCCGGTCACCGAGAGGGTCGGTGTGATATGCTTGGTCGCGACGATGTATTCGCTCGAATAAACGCTCGTCCCGATGAAATCCTGAAGGCCGATGGCCAGGGCCGGCGACCATTGGCCTTCCTCGAGCAACAGGTATCGCAGGTCGAAGGAGCGGTCGTAGAGTTCGTCGCCGTCCGTGTTGTAGGGGTCGATATGGGAATAGCGGAAGCTGCCCGCCAGGCGCGGCAGGATCTGGAAGCTGAGCGTTGTCCGCGTCGTCCCACCGAAATGCGAGACCGTCGCAGACAGGTCGCCTTCCGCCGCCATCTCCGCGGAGGGCATGTCGATGAGGCCAGGCGCGCCGAAGAGGTTATAGCTCAGGGTGGGCGCGCGGGCGATGCCGGCGGGCGGTCCGTCCTGCGCGGCGGCCCCGGTGACCGGTCCGAGGAGCAGGAGGCTTGCTGCGAAAAGGCTCCGTCCCGTGCGCGTCCCGCGTGTAAGGATCGTCTTGTGCTGGATCATTCCCGAAGCGCCTTTCAAATCCGTCGGTTGCGCTTATGCGCCTGTACCCTTTCAGGCACGTTGCAGTTCAGAGCCACGCAATGCAACCCGTGTTTCCCGCCCCAGTATTTCCAGCAGCACCCAGATCCGCTTTTCCCTGTCGATCCGTTCCACCATCGTGGTGAAATTGGCGAAAGGACCCGATCTGACCCGGACGGCGTCTCCCTCCGCGAGCTCTGCGTCCGGCAGCAGCCGCCCGCCGCTGTCGCAGCGGATCACCAGATCGGACATGAGATCCGAGGGCACCGGAGACGGGCGATTTGCGAAGGACACGAGACGTGCCACGCCGCGCGTGCTGTTCACCTTGCGCCAGGCCGTGCCGAGCGGATCGAGCGCGACGAACAGATATCCGGGAAAGAGCTGCTCGCGCCGCGTCTCGAACCTGTTCGCGCGGGTCACCGGGACGTCATGCGTCGGATTGAACACCTGGAAGGACTGGCGCTTCAGATGGGTGATCGCCATGTTCAGGCAGTTCGGCCTGAGCTGAAGAATGTACCAGCGCCAGTCCTGCCCTGCGGAAGTCTCGAAACTCATTACGTCACCGTGATCTCAGCGGCCCGTGGGCGCCGGGATCTGTTTGCGGAGCAGTCCCACCTTCCCGAGGGCGAGCTCGAGAAGGAAGCGGCGGCCGGAGCGGCGCCGGCAGGAGCGTGCGACGAGGATGCCCGTGGAATAGGTGGTCACGAACAGCACGGAGAAGAGGAGCAGCGCCAGTGCCGCGGCGTCCGGATTGTTCCAGAACATCACCCCGGCGACCGAAGGGGCGACGAACATCGGCACCATCACGAGGGTCGACAGCGGGTTGGCGATGTGACGGGTGTTCCGTCCCAGCTTGCTGATTTCGAGCATCCGCATGACGAGCTGGTGGAAATGAAGCCGGTCGGGCTGGTCCGTCGGTTTGCCCGCGCGTCTGCGCCGGGCGATCGCGAGCGCCGTGTCGGCGAGCGGCCAGAAGAACACCAGAAGCAGTGCCCAGGGCGTCAGCGTCGGAAGGAGGGCCAGCAGCAGGAAGGAGAGCCAGGCGAGCAGGTGGCCGATGCCGTAGGCGCCCGCGTCTCCCATGAAGATCTTGCCGAAGGGAAAATTGAACAGCAGGAATCCGCCGAGAGCGGCGGCGAGGACGAGGCCCCAGGCCATAATCTCCGGCCGACCGCCCTGTTGCGCGATCACCGCGAGCGAAAGTGCGACGGTGATTCCTATCAGGCTCGACAGCCCGTTCAGCCCGTCGACCAGGTTGAACGCGTTGCAGATGCCCGCCCCGCCGAGAATGGTCAGGGCGATGGCGACCGGGGCGAGGGAGATCAGGAGATCGAGGCCCGGCATGTCCGTGCGCGGGATCCAGACATCGAAAAGGCCGATGCAGAGCGCGGAGGAGAGCGCAGCGGCGAGGAGCCGGACGCGCGGTCGAACGTTATAGCCTAGATCCTCGGCAAGCCCCGCAAAGACGACGGGAACGAGGGAGGGCGCCAGCAGCCATGTGGTCTGGACGGAGATGTTCTCGGACAGCAGGCCCGCGATTACGGTGCCGCTCAGGACGGCGATTCCCCCGATGCGGGGTGTGGGGACGGAATGCGCCGCCTGGACCGCCCTGACGTCTTCCCGCCGGTGTATATAGGCCATCTGCCGCGACTTCGTCAGAAGAATGATCCCGCAGATAAGCGCCGAGATACAAAAGGAAAGCGTCACATGAAACAACATCACTCCATCCACCATTTTATTGCCTCTACTCCGTTTGGGTAGGGATTGGCATAACTTTAGGCTGATCCATACTTAAGTACGTTACGCAGAACCGCGCACTCTTTCCAATACCAGACTTAATGAAAATATTTTTGACATGCATACCAGGCATCCCGATCAAAGTGAGCACAGGGTCAAAGAAAGACTGCGGTTTTCAGACTACACCTTCGGCGGCGACACGTCGAGGTAAGCGATATTGTACGTTGGCCTCGTCCGTCTCTGCGGGTAGAAGGGTGTTGTCTGCCACATGGGACCAGTCTTGGGTGTGGGTTGTAAAGGCCAAAGCGCATATTGAGGTAAGGGAATCGGGTTTGCGGAAATTGTTGATGCTGTTTTTGCTGGGGTTGACCCTGGCAGGATGCGAAGGAGGTCATGTTAGTTTCCCGGTCTCCGAGACGAAGCAGGCGGATCTGCCGCCGGAGATCGAGGTGATTCGCCTTAGCCGCGAAAACATCGATGCCTACACTCAACCTGAGATTGCACCCAAAACCGATTTCGTCCCGCAGGCCCAGGTCTGGAACTATCAGGTGGGCGTCGGGGACGTGCTGAACATCGAGGTCTTCGATCATCCCGAATTGCGCCTCCCGCCGGTCGAGGGCAACAGTGAGGCCGAACCTGGCTTCCGTGTCCAGGCGAACGGTACGATCTATTATCCCTATGTGGGCGAGGTGCCTGCCGCAGGCCGCACGCCCGATCACATTCGCGAGGATCTGACCGAGCGGCTGACGGAATATATTCCGACGCCCGAATTGCAGGTGCGGATGTCGGGCTTCAACTCCCAGTCGGTGATCGTCTCCGGCGAGGTGAAGGCGCCGAACACCCAGCCGTTGCGCGCGACGCCGCTGACGGTGCTCGCGGCGATCAACGCGGCCGGGGGGTTCACCGAGAATGGCGACCTGAGCCGCGTCAAGCTTCAGCGCGGGGGGCGGACCTACAACATCAACCTCGCGCTCTTCATGAGCGGAAGCGGCCCGCGCCACAATCCGATCCTCGTTGCCAATGACGTGATTTCCGTGCCGCGCCGCCCGACGCGTGAAGCCTATCTGCTTGGCCAGATCGCGGATCCCGCGCCGGTCGATCTGTCGATCGAACCGATCAACCTGACCCAGGCGATCACCCGGCAGGGCGGGGTCGATGAACGCCGCGCGGATGCCAGAGGCGTCTTCATCTTCCGCAACAAGCAGTCCGGCGAGGGCATCACCGTGTTCCAGCTCGAGATCGGCTCGCCGGCGGGCCTGCTGCTCGGCACCGAATTCATGCTGGCGAGCAATGACGTGATCTACATCACGCGCGCGCCCGTCAGCAAATGGAACGACGTGATCAGCCAGTTGCTGCCGTCGATCGGGTTCGGCAGGACCATCGAAACCGTCGTTGGGGAGTGAGGTGTTTTCATCGGTTCTCGTGGTGTGTGTCGGAAACATTTGCCGCTCTCCGGTGGGAGAACGGCTCCTCCAGGCTGCCTTGCCGGAGATGACGATCTCCTCCGCCGGAATCGGCGCGCTCGTCGGTCATGCCGCGGACGAGACCATGTCGGCCGTCGCGAGCGCGAAGGGACTGTCGCTCGAGGGACATGTCGCAAAGCAGTTCACCCCGGCGCTCGGCAGTCAGTTCGATCTCATCCTCGTGATGGAGCCGGGGCACAAGCGGGACATATTGCGGACCGCGCCCCAGCTGTCAGGCCGGACGATGCTTTTTGATCAGTGGACAGGCCGTCAGGGAATCGCGGACCCTTATCGGCGGGAGCGGCGTGTCCATGAAATTGTATTTGAAGAGATCGCCACGGCGGCAGACGCCTGGGCGGGACGATTGATCAAGGGATAGGGACGTCATGAAACCGATGACCGTCGAAACGGTGCATGAGACGCAGGAGAACGAGATCGACCTGCTGGATTTGGCGCGGCGCATCTGGGGCAGCAAGCTTCATGTTCTGGCGATCACCTGTGTCGTTGGCCTCCTCGGCTTCATCTTCGCTATGGGCACCCCGCCGACCTATCGCGCCGATGCGCTCTTGCAGCTCGAGGAAAAGGGCGGGCAGCTCGTCCTGCCGACGAGCCTGTCGGAACTGACCGGGGAGGAGCCGCGCAGCGCGGCGGAGATCGAAATCCTCAGGTCGCGTTTCGTGATGGGGCAGGCGGTCGCGAGCGGCCATTTCGACTGGGTGGCGGAGGCCAAGACGCCTCCGGTGCTCCTGAATGTCCTGTTCCGGCTCGGCATCCCGGTTCCCGACCTGGGCTGGTTCGACAGCTTTGCCCGTGCCGGGGACCGCCTCACCCTCGAATATCTGGAGGTTCCGCCGGAGTGGCTCTCGATGCCCGACGAGAGGCCTGTCGAGCTGGTGCTCGGGGAGGCGGACAGCTTCGAACTGATCCTGCCGAACGAAACACGGATATCAGGCCGGGTGGGAGAGATGGTGCGCGACGAGGCGGCGGGCTTCGCCATCCGCGTCGGATCGGTGATCGGGGAGCCGGGGCGAGAATTCACCATTCGTCAGCTCAGCGAGGACGGCGCAATCGCACGGCTCAGGGGACGATTCAGCGTCAGTGAGCGCGGACGGCAGACCAACATCCTCGAACTGGGGATGGTGTCGCGTGACCGCCAGGATGCGGAGCGGGAATTGCGGGCGATCACGGACGCCTACCTGAGCCAGAACATCGCGCGCTCCGCCGCGGAGGCGGACAGCAGCCTCAGCTTCGTCGAAAGCCAGCTTCCGGCGGCCGAGGCGGAGGTACGCTCGGCCGAGGCCGCGCTGAACGACTATCGCTCCGAACAATCGGCGATCGACCTGAGCTTCGAGGCGCAGAGTGCGCTCACGCAGATCACGACGCTCGAAGCGGATCTGCGCCGTCTGGACGCGCGTGAGGACGAGGTCTCGGAACGCTATACGCCGAACCACCCGGTCTACCAGCAACTCCTGGCGGAGCGCCAGCGCCTGGAGGACCGGCTGGCCGAACTTCGAAACGAGGTGAACGTCCTGCCCGAAACGCAGCGCGAGGTCATCAACCTGACCCGCGATCTCGAACTCGCCCAGGAGGTCTATGTCCAACTCCTGAACCGGGCGCAGGAACTTCGGGTGCTCAGCGCCAGCACCATCGGCAACGTGCGTGTGGTGGATCAGGCGCGGACGGCCGTCGAGCCTGTCGCGCCGGCGCGCGCGCGCATCCTCGCCCTGTCCATTCTGCTGGGGATGATCCTCGGCATCGCCTATGTTCTCATCCGTGCCGCGCTGCGCCGTGGGGTCCACGATGCGCAGGAGATCGAGGCGACGGGGTTGCCGGTCTTCGCCACGATCAACCTGATGCCCGACGCGACCAATCACCGCAAGATCAAGGGCGACCTGCCGCTGCATGCGCTCACGCATCCGAACGACCTCGCGATCGAGGGGTTCCGGTCGCTCCGCACGAGCCTGCATTTCGGCATGCTCGACGCGGACACGCATACGGTGGCGATCACGAGTGCCGCGCCTGGCATGGGCAAGTCCTTCGTCTCGACCAATCTCGGCGTGGTCGCGGCGCAGGCCGGGCAACGGGTCTGCCTTGTCGATGCGGACCTGCGCATGGGCTACCTGCGCCGCTATTTCCGAATTCCGAAGGTGCATCTCGGACTGTCCGACGTACTCTGCGGAAAAGCGACGCTCGAGGACGTGCTTGTCGAGGGACCGCTGCCCGATCTGTACCTGCTGCCCTCGGGCGCCTTCCCGCCGAACCCGTCAGAACTCCTGATGCGCGACAGGTTCAGGGAGGTGCTGGCGGAACTCGACGACCGGTTCGACCTGACGCTGGTGGACACGCCGCCGGTGCTCGCGGTGACCGATCCCCTGATCATTTCGCGGGCGGTCGGTGCCACCCTGCTCGTCACACGTTTCGACGAAACGCCTGTCCGTGAAATCGAGGCGGTGCAGAAACAGTATCTAAACGCTGGCCTGCGGCTGAACGGCGCGGTGCTCAACGCCTACGATCCGAAACGCGCCACCTCCAGCGCCTATGGCTATAGCTACAGCTATCGCTATGCCTATGGGCAGGGAAAGAAGAAGTGACGGCTTTTGTGGTGTTGTAAGAAGCCTGGGCGGAGAGTGCGTGCCATAGGGGCGGACGGTCGGTGTCACCTCCGCCTCGATCCGGTCGAGGGTGCGTTGGGAGGGGCTCGGCGTCCTGCCTGTAGATCTCGCTGACCACATTCATCAGGTCGGCATAGTCGGCGGGAGACGATCGGCGGCGCCGAGGCGCTCAATCCTGCGCCGGTCAAATCGGGGCCACATCGCTGTTCCGTCATCTGTAGACGAAAGGCGGCCGGTTCGGGCGTGATGGAGCCGACGCACGAAGATCTGTTGCTCTGGACGGGAGACATTCAGCGCGCGACGCAGGTCTCAATCTTTTCCTGTTGCCCCGGAGAAGGGCAGAAGCACGACCTCGCCGTTCCGCATGTTTTGCTGCGCAACGAGATGGTCCGTGAAGTGCCTGACGTCGCCGACCTTTCCCTTGAGGCGGCGCTGCGCTCATCATCTATTGCGCTCAAAAGGGATCTCCGCTCTCGCGCGCCCGTAGCGCTTCGTTCGAAATTTCGCGGGGCAGAAAATTTCCCATCGTGGGATTGCCCAAAACTTCGCCATCGCGCATCATGATCTCGCCCCGCAGGATCGTCATTGCAGGCCAGCCAGTGACCTCGACGCCTTCCCACGGAGTATAGTCCGCCCCATGTTCCATGAGCGACTGTGTGATCGTGATCTTACGCTTCGGATCCCAGAGGGTCAGGTCCGCATCGAAGCCCGGAGCGATGGAGCCTTTTTGTGCAAGCCCGTAGATGCGTGCGTGATTCGTCGATGTCAGAGCGACGAATTCGTTTGGTGAAATGCGTCCCTTCATAACTCCCTCCGACCACAAGAGCGGCATCCGCACTGCAACTCCGGGAATTCCATTCGGGACCCACCGAAAACTGCTGCGGGCCGCGGCGGATTTTTTTCCCAGCTTGCCTTCGAAGTAGAACGGGCAGTGATCCGACGAGAAGGTTTGGAACACTCCGGTCTGTATGCCGCTCCATATGGCGGCCCAGCTTTCAGGATCACGCGGGGGTGGTGAGCAGACATATTTGCTGCCCGTATCGTCCATGTTCAGCCCTTTCAGGTCATCCGCGGAAAGCGACACATACTGCGGGCATGTCTCCCCCATGATCCTGAGACCACGGTTGCGTGCCCAGCGAATCTGTTCCATGGCCTCACGGCCGGACACATGCACGATCATGATCGGCACTCCGGTGATTTCCGCATGGCTGATTGCGCGATGGGCGGCCTCGCGCTCGACGGCTTCCGGCCGGGAGACGGCGTGATAATAAGGGGAAATTTTTCCTGCTTTCTCAAGCTTCTCGGTCATGAAGCGGATCGCATCATAGCCTTCGCAATGCACCATGACGAGCGCGCCGCAATCTCCGGCGGCGTCGAATACCTCCAGCAGCTCGCGATCATTCAGCACCATGTCGTCATAGGTCATGAATACCTTGATGGAGGTATAGCCCCTGGACACCAGAGCGGGTAATTCCTGGCCGAGTGCCTCGGGGGTCGGATCTGTCAGAATGATGTGGAAGCCATAGTCGCAATAGGCTTGCCCGTCCGCCTTGCGGTGATAATCCGCAACTGCGTCACGCAGAGACATCCCGCGTGATTGCAGGGCAAAGGGAATGACCGTCGTGTTGCCGCCGGCAATCGCGGAACGCGTGCCGCTTTCGAACCCATCCGCCATGACCGTGCCTTCTGCGGAGGGCTGTGCGAGATGTACGTGGCTGTCGATTCCGCCGGGCATCACTATGAGACCGCGTGCATCGATCTCCCGTTTGCCTTTCGGTAGACCAATCCCGACGGCAACGATTTTGCCATCCCGAACGCCAACATCGGCACGAGCATGGTCGGAGGCGGTAATGACTTCGCCGCCCCGGATCACCAGATCCAGATTTTTCATCTTGGTCTCCTTATAGCATCACGTCGCCGCCATTGGGCGAAAGGGTCTGGCCGCAATAGAAGGCGCCGCCTGTCTCGGAAGCGAGCAGCAGCGCCGTCGGCGCGATTTCATAGGTCCGGCCGAAGCGCCCGACGGGCAGTTGGCCTTTTTTCATCTTGAGCCACGCGTCGCTGTGCGAGAGTAGAAGCGGAGTTTCGACGGGACCGGGGGCGATGCCGTTGACCATGACATT
The DNA here is from genome assembly GCF_000819565.1 of Celeribacter indicus. NCBI lineage: Bacteria > Pseudomonadati > Pseudomonadota > Alphaproteobacteria > Rhodobacterales > Roseobacteraceae > Celeribacter > Celeribacter indicus. Next base: position 4,172,112 of record NZ_CP004393.1, on the reverse strand, counting down.
ATGCGGCGCGCCCTCGTAGGAGAGAGCCCGCGTCAGCCCGACCACTCCGGATTTCGCCGCTACATAGGCCGCGAGGCCGGGGGCGCCCTTGTAGGCCAATTGAGACGCCACATTGACGATCCGGCCATAACCGCGGTCGATCATGCCGGGGAAGAAGGCACGGGTGACCAGAAAGACTCCGCGCAAGTTTATCCCGATCATACGATCCCATTCCGCGACCGAGACCTCGCGGAACGGTTTGTCTTGTCCACCGATGCCTGCGCAATTGACGAGAATATCGATTTTGCCCAGGGTTTCGGTTGTCCACTCGGCGAGGGCGTCGACCTCCGTCTCTTGGGCGACGTCGCATTCGTGCGCGTGCAGTACGCGGTCAAGCTCCCTGAAGTTTTTAGAAAGATCGTCTGCACCTCCTTTGTCGCCGAAATGACAGACTGCCACGTCCGCGCCCGCCTCTGCAAAAAGCCTTGCGATGGCTGCGCCGATGCCGCGGCTGCCGCCGGTCACGAGCGCCTTGCGCCCGGCAAGAGAGAAGGAAAGGTCAGGGCTCTGCATCATTCTGTGCTTCTTTCTGTTTTAAGCCAGTCGAAATAGCTGCGGATACCATCCTCCAACGTGACGCGTGGGCTGTAGCCGAGATCTCTTGCGGCGGCGGAGATATCGAATAATGCCTGCCTCATGTCTCCGGGATCTTCTCCGGGAGCGACGGAGATCCGGGCGCCTGGGATTACGCGTGAGACGATATCCGCGACCTCGCCTATGGTGTGTCGGCGCCCGCCTGTGATGTTGTAGCTCTGCTCTGGCAGCAATGGCGTGTCGAGAGCGAGGAGCATGGCCCGTGCCACGTCGTCGACATGCACATACTGGCGCGGAAAATCCTTGCCGAAGGGGATGTGGCTGGCGCGGCCTGCGAGTGCGTCGCAAAGCATGTCCCGGATCAGGCAGGCGGTGCGCCGTCGCGGCCCGTAGACCCAGCTGATCCTCAGGCTCACCGTGTCCAGCCCGAATTGCAGCTTGTAGGCATTGAGCAGGTGTTCGGCCGAAGCTTTCGTGGCACCGTAGACACTGTCGGGGATCATGATCGTATGCTCTGGAACCGGTCCAGGCGGGGTGACGCCGTATGCTGTTGCCGTTGAGGCAAAAGCCACCCGAGCCCCGCCAATATTACGGGCGAGCTCCGCAATGTTGACCGCGCCACCGATATTGACCTGAACTATCCGGCTTGGATGATCCGCCGCGACCATCGGCCCGGAGAAGGCACCACAATGCACGATGTGGGTGAAGTCATGGCGCCGAGCTAATGCATAGAGCCCGTGAATATCGGTCACGTCACATTCACTTACATCGAAGCCGTCAATCTGGCCGGCCACCCGGTCGATCGCAACAACTTTGTCGCCTCTTTCCTCGAGGCGAAGACGCACGGCGTGGCCGATCAGGCCCAAGGCCCCCGTGACGAGAACGGTCTTTCGGTTCATTCCGATATCTTCCTCATCGGGAAAAGCTCTCGATGGGCAGTTCTGCGCTCAGGAGCATTTTCGTGTAATCATTTTCGGGGTGGGAGAAGATGCGTTCGGTCTCGCCGGTCTCCACGATTTTTCCGTGGCGCATGACCGCGACCCTGTGCGCCAGAGAGCGGACGGAATTCAGGTCGTGCGTAATGAAGAGTGTTGCGAGATTCATTTCGCTTTGCAGATCGCGCACAAGATCGATGATCTGCGCGCGCACGCGAATATCCAGTGCGGTGGTCGGCTCATCGAACACGACGAAGCGGGGTTTCGTTACCAGCGCGCGGGCCATGCCCACCCGCTTCTGTTCGCCGGCCGTCAATTGGTGGGGGAAGGCACTGGCCTGATCCGCGCGAAGACCGACCAGATCCAGCATCTCCATGACCCGTTCGCGGCGTCTGGCCGCGTTTTCCATCTCGGGATCGAGCGCCAGCGGTTCGGAGACCAGCCGCTCCACCGTCCATCGCGGGTTTAGAGCCACGTATGGCTCCTGAAAAACCATTTGGATATCACGGCGGAGCGGTCGGAACATGGAGTGCGAAAGCGGGAGGACGTCCGAACCATCGAACAGAATGCTGCCACTGTCGGAGCCGAGCAGGCGAACGAGGCATTGCCCGACCGTCGTCTTGCCCGACCCGCTTTCGCCGACGAGCGCAAGGGTTTCACCGGGGCGGATGGAAAAGGAGACATCATCCACCGCCCTCACGACATGTCGGGCGGAAGTGGTGAAGTGCTTGACGAGATTGATCACTTCGATGATGGGCCGTTCCAGTCCTTTCGTTGGATCATCATTGCTCGTCATCGGGACGGGGCGGGCACGGGCAGCGCCCAGAAGTTCCGCCCCGTAGGGGGTCGAGGGCGCTTCGAGAAATGCGTGCGTCTCTCTCTCCTCCACGATCCGGCCTTCACGCATGATCGCAACTCGATCGCAGTAGCGCGCGACGATGCCGAGATCGTGGGTGATGATCATCGCCGCCATTCCCGCCTCGCGGCAGCGCGCCACCAGCAGATCGAGCACTTGAACCTGTATTGTTGCGTCCAGACCAAGGGTCGCATCATCGGCGAGAATGATCTCAGGTTCGGCGATAAGGGCCATTGCGATGATCACTCGCTGAGCCATCCCGCCGGAAAGCTGGTGGGGATAGGCCTCGGCGCGGCTCGCGGGATCCACGATGCCGACCTGAGTGAAGATTTCGATGGCCCGTGCCTTTGCTTGTTTGGCAGAGAGCCCCTTGTGTGCCCGCAGCACGTCGGCCACCTGCTCGCCCACGGGGCGGACCGGGTCGAGGAGGGACTTGGCGTCAGTCCCGATCAGAGAAATTTTTCCGCCGCGGAACTGTCGGAGTTCCTCCGGTAACAGTTGGGTCGGATCGCGATCGTCGATCAGGACGCGTCCGCCGCTGATCCGTCCCTTGCCAGGGAGTAGGTCGAGGAGGGCTCGGGCCAGAACGGATTTGCCCGCTCCGGTTTCTCCCACGATCCCCAGGACCTCGTTTCGGTGCAGCTTGAGCGAGATGGTATGTAGGACGGTTTTTTCCTCGAAGGCGACGCTCAATTCGCTGGTGGTCAGGATCGGGATGTTCAGGGAGTGTATCATCAGCGTCGCTCCCTGCGGGGGTCCACGTATTCTCGCAAGCCGTCTGCCAGAAGGGAAAAGCTTAGCACCGAGAAGATAATGGCCAGCCCTGGGAAGAGTGCGACCCACCAGACTCCCAAGATCATTTGCTGAGAACCAACGGAGACCATCAAACCCCATTCCGGCGTCGGCATCCGTACACCGGCGCCGATGAAGGAGAGCCCGGCAGTGAGAAGGATTGCCATGCCCAGCGAGATCGAGATCTGCACGATGGCCGGCGTCAGGGCGTTCGGGAGGACATGGCGGAACATGATCTGCCAGTCAGTCGCACCGGAGCAGCGGGCTGCCGCCACGAAGGGGCGGTCGCGCAGCGAAAGCGCCTCTGCGCGGATGAGCCGGGCGAAGACCGGCACGAACAGAGCCGCGAGTACGATTGCCACGTTCCAGATCTCCTGTCCCATGACGGAGACGAGAGCCATGCCCAGAACAAACACCGGGAAGGACTGGATGAAATCGAAGACGCGCATCACCAGCGTGCTCGACCAGTTCCGGTAATATCCGACGACGAGGCCGGTTGGCACGCCGATCAGGAAAGCGGTGGCCACAGCGGTTACCGAGATCAGCAGGTTGATCCGCGTCGCGAAGACGATGCGCGAATAGATGTCCATCCCCGATACGTCAGTGCCCAGCCAGTGCTCAGGCGAGGGCGGCTTAAGGGACATGAGCGGATTTGCCTGCGTCGGGGAATGTGTTGTGAGGAGCGGTGCAAAGAGAATTGCAACGACCTGCAAGACCAGCAGCGCAAGTCCGAAGGTTGCCCCAGGTCGATGCAGGATGAAGCGAAGGAAGTCGGTCGTTTGGGTCATGGGGCGGCTCATGTCTGGATCCGCGGGTCGGTCAGTTCGTAGAGAATGTCCACGACTAGATAGACGACCAGAATGAAAACCGCCGCGACCAGCACGAACCCCTGTAGCGCTGGGTAATCGGAATAGGTGACGGCCTGCACCGCGTATTGCCCGAGACCACCCCATGAGAAGATGGTTTCCACGAGAACGGCGGCGCCGAGCAGGAATCCCATGAGAAAGCCGACGAGCGTGATGACGGGCGGTAAGCTGTTGCGCAGCGCGTTTCGGATGATCCGGCTCTGGGCCAGGCCGCTGGCGCGTTGGTGCCGGATGAATTCGGCCCGCCAGATATCCGCGAAGGCGGTCTTGCTCATCTTCATCAGCGCCCCGGCATTGACGATTGTGAGCGTGAGTACCGGGAGGATCAGGCGGCCGGCCGCGGACTTCAGCGCGGCGAGATCGCCGGCAATCAGAGCGTCGAAAGTGTAGAAGCCGGTGACGGCCGGGGGCGGGGCAATCATGGGGTCGATGCGGCCGAAGGGGGCGGGTGCGACGCCCAGAATCGCGAACAGGAAAAAGATAAGAAGGAGCCCGACCCAGAAATCCGGGATGGCACCCGCCGCCATGCCGTAGATACGGCTGACGTAATCGGCAATGCCGCCGGGATGCACCACCGCCAGGACGGCCACGGTCACCCCAAGGATAACGGTGAGCAACATGGCATAGAAGATCATCTCCAGCGTGGCCGGCGCACGTTCCATCAGGTCGACTACCACGGGGTTCGATGTGAAGAGCGAAATTCCCAGATCGCCTTGAATGACGCCAGTCAGGTAGCCGACGAATTGTGTGAGAAGGCTGTCGTTCAATCCGAGCTGCTCACGGAGATTGTCGATGCTCTCTTCGGTCGCCATATTGCCCAGCATCAACAGCGCGGGGTCGCCGGGCAGCAGCCGTACAAGCATGAATGTCACAAAGATCACGCCCAGAACCTGCGGGAAAACCATGGGAAGGCGTTTGAGAAGGATGCGGAGAAAGCGTGGCAATCGCTGCCATGTCGGGGAAAGGGTCATGACGATATCCTCGCAGGAATAAGTGCCGTCCGGTGGGACCGGACGGCATGGAAGGGGCTATTGAGTCTTATTCCTTATGGAAATCGAACCAGGCATTGCCGTTGGGGGTGTACCAAGAGTAGCCTGTCACGTTGTCGCGCATGGCCAGTTGGTAGCCTGGGTTGAACAGGAATACCCAAGGAGCCTCTTCCATGGTGATTTGCTGAACACGCCTCATGTCCGTCAGACGAGCTTCCTCGTCAGTCGACGAAAGTGCATTGTCGATAAGTTCGTTCACCTCATCGCTGTGGAAATTTGAGTAGTCGATAAGCGAATTCGAGTTCAGCCAGAGATTCGCGACATAGGCTGCGTCGGGCACGATAGCCATGTCCCGGAAGAAATACATGGGGATGTCGCCCTGTGTGTATCGTTCCACCAGGGTGGAGGCCGGAAGCTTCGAAAGCTGGACCGTCACTCCCGCCTGCGCGAATGCCGTCTGAAGGATTACAGCCAGTTCTTCTTCGATCTGGTCGCCGGTCCGATAACCGAGTTCGGTTTCGAAACCGTCGGGATAGCCGGCTTCCGCCAGAAGTTCCTTCGCCTTTTCCACGTTGTCCTCGTACTGGAAGTATTCGTCCGTGAAGGCCGGATAGATCTCGGATATGGGACTTTTCGTAGGACGGGCGGTGCCGAAATACACCGCCTGCGAGATCTCGTCACGCGGGACGAGGTAGTTCATCGCCTGCCGCACTTTCGGATTGTCGAAGGGCGGTGTCTCGTTCTGCATCTCGACACGGTGGATATAGTTCCCGTAGACCTGCTCGATGCGCACGCCGGGCATGTTTCCAAGCAGCGCAAGTTCGCGCGGCGCCAGATATTCTGCGACATCCACCGCGCCGGCCTGAAGCGCGGCCACACGGTTTGCGCTGGTGGGCATCTCGCGGAAAATCACGCGCTTGATCTCGGGCGCGCCGCGGAAGTACTCCTCGTTGGCTTCGTAGATAACTTCCTGCCCCGGCGCGTATTTGGACACGGAGTAAGGGCCGAAGGATGCGGAGTTCGTTGCAAGCCAGCGCTGACCCCACGGATCGGAATCCGTCGCAATCTCTTGCATCTTGTCGGCATCGAGAATTCCGAGGTCGCTGTTCGTCCACAGCTTCTCGAGCAGGGGAGACGGTTCCGGCACTGTTACCCTGACAGTCTGGTCGTCGACCTTTGTGAATGCCGTCTCGAAATTTTCGATCTTGAGAACCTGCGTCATATACCAGTGGAAATTCGACTTGAGATTCCATCCTCGCTCGAAGGACCACATGACGTCGTCCGCATCCAGCGGATTTCCCCAACTGCTCACCACGTCGGAGCGAAGAGTGAAAGTGATGGAGGTGAACTCGGGGGAAACTTCCCAGCTTTCGGCCAGGGAGCCACCAATGTTCCCGAAATCCTCGTAAAGAACTCCATCGTCGCCTTCTGTCATTTCATAGGCGAGCAGCCGTTCGTAGACGTTGCGTCGCATCTCGTGGACCGCTTCCGTGGGGGGGTATTCCTGATCTAGAGATTCCGGCGTACGTGGGCCGGCGACGATGAGCGTCTGCGCTGCGGATTGGGCCCAGGCTTCGCACGCCGGGAAGGCTGCCAGTGAGAACAGGCCACAGGCTGCAAGTTTCAGGGTCGAGCGTAGGCTCTGGCTTTTCAGATCTCTGGAATTAGCAAAAGAAACAGGTTCGCATCTCATGTTTAGTCTCCCGTTGGTCGTTTTTTTGATTTGCGCCGTGAAGCAGGCTTGAAAGGGTGGCATGAATATTTGTCTTTATCATTGGATACAATGAAGAATGCTGCAAAAAATACGTCAATTGAAAACTAGAAGTTTTTCGTTCATAAGGGACTGAAACGGCGCGAACGGCCTGCCATGATTAACTTTCGGGCAAGATCCTTCGCTATATGCTTAAGGAAAGATCTCTGTGAATCTGGATATGTCATCGGATCGTCCAAACGAAGGAAACGAAAGCCATGAAACGCCGCAGCGACTGAAGCATGGATATGCAGCGAGCGAGATCACACGCCGCCTGATCCATGCGATTTTTGAACAGAGGCTCCCGCCGGGGGCGCGGATCACGGAGGCGCAGCTTGCCGAGGCCTTCAGTGTGAGCCGAACAGTCGTGCGTCTGTCAATGAACCAGATGTCCGAAATCGGCGTGTTCATCAAGACGCCGAACATCGGCTATACAATCGCTTCCCCGAGCCGTCGCGAGGCGGGAATGATGCTGGAACTTCGCCATATGATCGAGCCGCCGATGGTGAGCAAGATTGCGGATCAGCGCAGCGAGGCCGATCTGAAGGTTCTGGAACGTCACATAGAAATGGAGGCGGAGGCGCGGGTAACGAACAATCGTGCGCGGTTGGTCCGGTTGACGGGCGAATTCCACATGAAGCTCGCCGAGATAAGTGGAAATCCTTATCTGATCCGTTGCATGACTGAGCTGCAGGTTCTGACTTGCCTTGCCATTCTCGTGCATGCCGAGCGAGAGCTCGGGTGCCCGCGTGATGAGCACAGCGAAATCGTTGACGCGATTGCGCAAGGGCATGGCGAAAGGGCTTCTGCCGCGATGGCGCATCACCTCGATCACATTCGTCAGGATCTGCAACTGGACAGCGCTGACGAGAAACCGGATCTGGAAAGCGCCTTCCGCTGGCTCGGCAATCCGGAAGACGGCGAGGAATCGATTCATCAGGTTCCATGAGGGAACTGCTCGGGTCGGGCTGGTCGAGCAGCCGAGACGCAAAGCCCAAGAACTCCAGCTTCGGGCGGTCCAGAGTTGGTAGGTACAGCACTGGATGGTTGAACGAGGGCAACGATCCCAGGGCCGGCTCTGCTTCCAAGGGACATTCTCCCCCTTCGCTTGACCATTATCGCACTGCAACAACAATCATTACCGACAGCGTGACAAGGGCCATTCCCCATGCTTCCCGCCGACTGATCCGCTCGTCGAAAAACAGGACGGTTGCGAATATGGAGAAGATGACCTCCACCTGACCTACAGCGAAAACCATTGCTGCATTCTGGAGGGTGAAGGCGGTGAACCAGCACAGGCTGCCGGCCATGCCGCTCAGGCCGATCCAGATGGCTGTGCGCCACGCCGAGGCGACTCGTGTCACTTGCCCCGGCTCGCGCCACATGAGCCATAAGGAGAGTGCGACGGACTGCATCACGGTCACGACCGCCAGAGACACGCCCGCGCGCAACAGGGGATCCGCGCTTTCGACGGAAAGGGTGGCGCCGCGATAGCCCACCGCCGATATGGCGAAGAACGCGCCGGATGCAACTCCCAGGATCGTTGCGCGGCTCCCCAAACGCTTCCAGGTGCGGCCCTCAAGGCTGGGTGTGTCGGAGAGCACGAGCACACCTGTCAATCCCAGGACAATCGCCCCTATTCCGGGGAGCGATATCCGGTCTCCGAGAACCAGGAAGCCGACAAGGGCCGTCTGAATGACTTCCGTTTTCTTGAAGGTGATGCCCACAGCGAAGTTTCTCTGGGCGAACAGGGCCACGACACACCACGTCGCCAGGATCTGTGCCAATCCCCCCGCGACGGAATAAAACCAGAAGATCGGTGTGATTTCGGGAAGAAGGACGCTTCGGGCGACCAGATAGATCACAAGGAGGACGACCACGAACGGTGCCGAATACCAAAAGCGCGCCAGCGTTGCGCCACCCGCGCTGAGCGTCCCCATGCTGAGCTGCTTTTGGAGCATGAAACGCAGCGTCTGAAATGCCGCGGCGGCGGCGGCAACTATAATCCAGGTTTCCATGCGCCCTTGGTGCTCCAGAATAAGCGGGGCGGCAAGCCCTGAAGAGCACCGTGTATCGAGCCGCGATGTCGTGAACATCATCGCGGTGCGCACGCGCCTTGGCGCTGCTGATTGCCCAGCGCCTTTTGAATTCCCCGGAGCGTGTTGAGGTAAATTTCCCATTTGCACTGGTCCAATGATCAGAGGGGGATGTCCCGGAAGAGATTTGCTTGTCTTGGGCATGGTGCGTGCTGACAGGGCCCGGAACAGAAAGACGTTCCGGGCAGGACGGTGCGGCGGGTAGGGTTCGCCGCGCCGGGATCCGCCGTATGGCTTCCGGTGCTACCGCGCGTCGCCTATATGGATCGACCGATCGCGATCGAGATGTTGGGAGCCGGTATCTGAAAATCACGCACCACGTTGACGATGCCGGATGCTTGGCCTGCCCAACGCGTGCGGAGATGAAACGCTGGGCGGTCAGCGGCACGTGGGCAGCCGGGAGCCAGTTCAGCCAATTGCCGGAAACTGTTTCCGTGCGTCCGGACTTCGGACGCTGAACGCCCCCTTGCGATGCTCTGCGGTGCAGCAGCGGGCGGGAAGAGCTGAGCCGTGCTTCGGACGCATCTGCAACAGCCTGGGCAAGCGCAGGTTATGCGCCTGCTTGGGGAAAGTCCGCGGCCATTTTCGGCCCGCATCGGCGTGATCAGACGCGCCGCGATGCTCCTGGAACGCGATGGAGCATCCGGGTCTCCGACGCGGGTGACGCGTGTTTCTCTGGAACAGCTCCGGCCGTGCTCGGTTCGGAGGAGGAACCTTTCAACCAAGGGGAGGGCGGCACATGGCACCGACGGTCGGCGATTTCTTCTGGGAGCGGCTCAAGGCATGGGGGGTGACCCGCGTCTTCGGCTATCCTGGCGACGGGATCAACGGTCTGCTGGGCGCGTTGCAGCGACGTGATGGCGATATCGAGTTTGTTCAGACCCGGCATGAGGAGATGGCGGCCTTCATGGCCTCTGCCCACGCCAAGTTCACCGGGGAACTGGGCGTCTGTATCGCGACCTCGGGGCCGGGTGCCTCGCACCTGCTGACAGGGCTTTATGATGCAAAGCTGGACCATGTGCCGGTTCTCGCCATTGCCGGACAACAGGCACGCACGGCTGTGGGCGCGCACTACCAGCAGGAGATTGACCTGCTCTCGATGTTCAAGGATGTGGCCGGCGCCTTCGTGCAGCAGGCAACGGTGCCCGCGCAAGTGCGTCACCTCACGGACCGCGCCGCGCGCATCGCCATTGCGCAGCGGAAGGTGACGGCGCTGATCTTTCCGAACGATCTGCAGGAGATGCCCTTCGAGGAGCCTCCGCATGCCCACGGCGCGGTGTTTTCCGGGGTTGGGTATTCTCCACCAAAGGTCATTCCGGCCGAGGAGGATTTGCAGAGCGCTGCGGACGTGCTGAATGAGGGATCGAAGGTCGCAATGCTGGTCGGCGCCGGAGCACTGAGCGCCGGCACGGAGGTGCAGTCTGTAGCCGAGGCGCTCGGTGCCGGCGTGGCCAAGGCGCTGCTTGGCAAGGCAGTGGTCTCCGACGATCTGCCTTATGTGACCGGCGCGATCGGGCTTCTTGGCACTTCGGCCAGCTGGGATCTTATGCAGGGGTGCGACACACTGCTGATGGTGGGATCGGGCTTTCCGTATTCCGAATTCCTGCCTCGGGAAGGGGCCGCTCGGGGGGTGCAGATCGATCTCGACCCGGCCATGCTGTCGTTGCGCTATCCCATGGAGGTTAACCTGACCGGCGACAGCGCCGGAACGCTGAGGGCGCTGCTGCCGCTTCTGAAGCCGAAGAAGGACAAAAAATGGCGTGAGACGGTCGAGAAGAGCGTGACGAAGTCATGGAAAATGCTCGAGGACCGCGCCATGCAACCGGCTCAGCCGGTTAATCCGCAGCGTCCGTTCTGGGAGCTGTCGCAGCGTCTGCCGGAAAAGGCCATCCTGACCTCGGATTCCGGGTCCTGCGCCAACTGGTTCGCGCGGGATATCAGGATCCGCACCGGAATGATGGCATCCCTGTCCGGCGGCCTGGCCTCGATGGGGGCGGCGGTGCCCTATGCCATCGCGGCCAAGTTCGCCCATCCCGGCCGTCCCGTGATCGCTCTGGTGGGCGACGGGGCCATGCAGATGAACAACATGGCTGAGTTGATCACCGTCGCCAAATACTGGCGGGACTGGAGCAACCCCACCTGGATCTGCCTCGTCCTGAACAATCAAGACCTGAATCAGGTGACCTGGGAACAGCGGATCATGGAGGGCAATCCGAAGTTCGAGGCGAGCCAGACCATTCCAGACGTCCCCTACCACCGCTTTGCCGAACTCATCGGGCTGAAGGGCATCTTCATCGACGATCCCGACTGCGTCGGTTCAGCCTGGGACAGGGCGCTGGCGTCTGACGTGCCAACGGTAATCGAGGTGCGCACCGACCCCGAGGTGCCGCCAATGCCACCGCATCTCGATTTCAAGCAGATGCGCAATTTCGTGGCATCGAGCGTCGCCGATCCGGAGCGTGGCTCCGTGCTGCTGAACACCGCACGGCAGGTCATCGGCGGGTCATGAGCGGTCATGATCGGAGGAACCGGTTGCGTCCCCGGAAGCTATTCGGGAGGTCTCGCCTGCCACGGGAAAAACCGGTGCAGGTCTTCGGGTCTGTGAACCGGCATGTTTGCCGAGGCAGGTTTCGGCGGATCCTTAGCGCGCTGTGGCGAAGGAACCCTTGTCAAAGAGGCAACGATGGCCTGCTCGAGCACTTGTTGAACTCACGGAGAGCCAAAATGCGTCCTGCGCGGCACGCACGGTAAGTGCGGGCGCTCGCGCCATGTTTCAGGGGACATGTGAGCCGGCAATCAGGGGCGTCTCGCAAGACTGTCAGCGCAAAGTCTCCCCTGAAAACTCACACTGAGCCAGGGTTCGCACGCCTGTCGCAGGTGACGGGACTGAACGGACACACCTCAGGATTGCGGGCATTCGACCGAACCCCACACTTTGGGGTCAGCTCATCCTTTCTTGATCACCAGAGCCAGGCTCCATCAGTCGAACATGTCCATGGCTCCGGGCAGGACGCCCTCGCCACCCCGGTTCTGCATTCGGATATCGTTAAGTTCAGCGAAAATCAGACGCAGCGCCTGTACCAGTGGCAGGACCCGCGAATCCTCGATCCGGTAGATCACCTGCCGCGCCTGGCGCTGCCCGATGATCATCTTCGCCTCCCGCAGTTGGGTCAGTTGCTGAGACAGCGTAGGCTGCGGAATGCCGAGGTCCTCTTCCAGCTCGGCCACCGTGCGCGGAGCTTCTATCAGGTAGCAGATCACCGCAAGCCTATTGGGGTTGGCCAACTGCTTGATCAGCGCACTGGCCTCTTCGACGCTGTGACAGACCTTTTCCGGTTTTCTCTTGCTCACCGCAGATTCTCCCATGGAGCAGGCTGGCAAGGCCTCCGGCCGCGCACCTCGTTCCGTAGTTAATCTATATAATCATAGAACAGATTACCAATAATGAATGCCGATCCGCGCCACTTGCCCTGTTTTTATCCAATTTAAAGTAAATTATTATTAGATTTTCTGTCAACGTTGACAAAACCAATCTCCCTGATACCAATTTACAAAATTATATATTGAAAACCACCCCAACGCCCCCCGGAGCGAGAAGATGATCAAGATCGGCGTCCACCCAATGAACCTTCATCTCAGGCTGGCAGAAATCTGGCCGGACCTTTTCGACGGGATCGAGACCAGCTTCGTGTTCTATCAGGAGGGCCGTGACACCGGCGCGCTGATCGAGGCTGGCACCATCGACGTCGGCGGCACCGGATCCACTCCGCCGCTGATCTCCCAGAATGCCGGGCGCCCGGTGATCTACCTCGGCGCTTCTGCGCCACGCCCGGCCAACGGCGCCCTGCTGGTGGCTAAGGACAGCAAGATCGAGACCCCCGCCCAGCTCAGGGGAAAGAAGATCGCGCTGATCGACGGTTCCTTCCATACCTATCTGCTTGCCCGCTCGCTGGAGCAGGCGGGCCTCGGTCTCAAGGACGTGGAGCGCCGCGAAATGTCCCCGGCCGCCTCCCGCGACGCACTGGCGAAGGGGGCTGTCGATGTCTGGATCGCCATGGCGCCGCTGATCGACCAGACTATTGCACAGGGCGAAACCCGGCTGTTGTCGCTTTGCGGCTCGACCATCCCTAACCGCTCCGTCTTCTGGACGCTGGGCACTTCGGGTGCCTCCGACGCCGAACTCGAAGCCTTCGTCGCTGGCCTTGTGAAACTCGGTCGCGAGGTCTCTGCCCACCCCGAACGTGCCGCGGCTCTGTTGGCGGGCGAGAAGGCGGACGAAAAGAGCCTGGCAGCGTGGAAGGGCGTCGTCTCTGGACGCGACTGGACCGTCGTGCCCGCCTCCGAGGCGCTCGTCGCCGAGCAGCAGGAAGAGGCGGATGTTCTCCATGCCCATGGCGATTTTGCCGAGGCCCTCACCATTTCCTCCTTCCGGCCCGCGATCAGCGTGGCCTGATCGTAAGAAAGGACGCTCCCATGAACGTACTCTGGTACATGTGCGCCCCCGACGGCCATTACCCCTGGACCCCGGAAGGCTCTCGCACAGTCGACTACGGCTATTACAAACAACTGGCCCAAGCCTATGACCATCTGGGCTATACGGGCGCGCTGTTCGCCACCGGTGCCCATGACGTCTGGGTGCTTGCCTCGGCCCTGATGGCGGCAACCGAACGGCTGAAGCTTCTTTGCGCCGTTCACCCCGGCATCGTAGCGCCCACGCTGCTGGGCAAGATGGCGGCTTCTCTTCAGGAATTCTCCAAAGGCCGCGCCATGCTCAACATCGTTTCGGGCGATGCGAAGATGATGGGCGCTTATGGCCTGACCATGAGCCATGACGAACGCTACGAGATGGCCGACGAATACCTGACCATCTACAACCGCCTGATGGCGGGCGAAAGCGTCACCCAGGACGGCAAATATTTCCCCACCGTGGGCGCCAAGCTGGCACTGCCCACCACGGCCGAGACCGCCCCGCCGCTCTGGTTCGGCGGCTCCTCCGACAAGGCGATCGAGGTCGCGGCCAAGCATGTGGAGACCTACCTCAGCTGGGGCGAAACCCCCGAGCAGATGGCCCAGAAGATCGAGAAGGTGAAAGTTGCCGCCGCCAAGTACGAGCGCGAACTGACCTATGGTATTCGCCTCTACGTGATCTGCCGCCGTACCGACGAGGAAGCCTGGGCCGCGGCCCAGGACATGTACGATCACATGGATGCAGCCTCCATCGCAGGCAACCAGAAGTTCGTTTCCAACACTGACAGCGTGGGGCAGCGGCGGATGAGCGAGATGCACGGCGGGGTCAAACCCGACAACCTGCGCGATCTCGAGATTGCGCCGAACATCTGGGCCGGCATCGGCCTTGTCCGCCCCGGCCCCGGCTCGGCAATCGTCGGCTCTCCCGACACGGTCATCCGCACGCTCGAGGCCTATCGGAAAATTGGCATCGAGACCTTCATCCTCTCGGGCATGCCGCTGCTGGAAGAGGCGTACCGCTTCGGCGAGCTGGTTCTGCCCAAGCTCGACGTCGCCCGCGAAGAGACTGCGCCGAAGAAGCAGTTCACCTGGAACACGCTCTTTGATCGCGACCTCGATGCCAAGCCCGCGGATGCGCGCGCCGGCGCCTGAGCTCTCCCCGGCGTCCCTTGCCCCTTCCGGGGTCGCCGGAACATGTCCGGGCAGATTTGCGAGAACTGACCGCCCCTGCGCCTCGTTCCGGCGGTCCGCTCTGATCAAAACATTGCGCCTCCGGCATCACAGCGGGGGGTGAGCCAACAGCGAAAGAGCGCCATGTCTTCCAGCCTCGCCCTCTCCGCCTCCGATCCCGGCCGCAAGAGTCAGGCCCTGCCCCGCGCGGCAGCCTGGACGCTGGAGCATCTGGGACGCGCTCTCGGCTTTCTGGCCGCGCTGGTCCTCGCCGCGATGCTGGGGCTGGTGGTGGCGGGTTTCGTGCTGCGCTACGGCTTTTCGTCGTCGATCATGGGGGCCGAGGATGCGGGCACCTGGGGCTATGTCCTGATGACCGCCTTCGGCGCACCACTGGGGTTGAACACGGCACTGGCCATGCGGCTGGACGTCTTACATGCGCTGATGCCGCGCCGGATACAGAGCATTGCCGATGTGGTGGGCGAGGCACTGACCCTGCTTTCCGGCCTCGTGCTGGCGCATGGCTCCTTCATCGCGACGCAGATCATGGGCGGCACCAACGCGAGCCTCGGCCTGCCGAACTGGATCCCCTTTGCGCTTTTCGGCCTGGCGGGCGGGCTGGTGATGCTCTTCGCTGCGCTGCGCCTGCTGGCGGAAGGACGCGTCGGTGTGCTGGTGGCGGCCCTCGTGCTGGCTCTGGCGGGCTTCTGGACCGGTCTCCAGGGCTTCCGCTTCGATCCGGGCGTGCCGCCCAGCATCGCCCTTGGCCTGATCGTGATGATGGGTCTGATTGTCGCCGCACCGCTGCCGCATGCCTTCATTGCCGCCGCCTTTCTCGTTTCGGCGCTGGGTAGTCCGCTGCCGGAGCCCGCGATGATCAACGCCGCTCTCTCGGGCATGATGAAGTTCCTTCTGCTGGCGATCCCTTTCTTCCTGCTCGCGGGCGTGCTCTTGACGAAGTCCGGCGTAGCGGGTCGGCTGGTGGCTTTTGCCGATAGTGTGGTGGGCCACATGCCAGGAGGCCTGGCGCAGACCACTCTTTTGACCAACGTGCTCTTCTCCGGTGCCTCGGGCTCTTCGATCGCCTCGGCCGCCTTCGGCGCCAATACGTTCCAGCCCGAACTGGAGGCGCGGGGCTATCCGCGGGCCAAGGCTGGCGCGATCATCGCGTCGACGTCGGTGCTGGACAACGTCATCCCTCCCTCCATCGCTTTCCTGATCCTGGCCACCGCCACCAACCTCTCCGTTGGCCAGCTTCTGCTCGGCGGTCTGTGGGGCGGTCTTCTGTTGGCCCTCGCGCTCTTCGTGGTGATCCGCCTCACCTGCCGCGACATGCCAGTCACCACGCGCTCCTCGGGACGCGACCGGGGTCGGCTTGCCCTGCGTTCCATCCCCGCCTTCGGTCTCGGCCTGATCGTGGTCTTCGGCATCCGTCTGGGCCTTGTCACAACAACTGAGGCTGCGGGCATCGCCGCTCTCTATACCTTCCTTCTGAGCCTCCTCTTCGGCGTGCCGGGGCGGGATCTTCTCGCGGCCTTCCGGCAGGCAGCGACCGAAGCGGCCGCCATCGCACTGCTCATAGCCTCCGCTGCGCCCTTCGCCTTCCTGCTGGCGGTCGACAACATCTCGGGCATGATCGGCTCCATCTCCGCGGCGCTCGGCTCGGGCCCGGTGGCCGCGCTCGCCGTCTCCGTCGGTATCCTGCTGCTTGCAGGTCTCGTCCTCGACATCGGTGCCGCCATCCTGCTCTTTGGGCCGCTGCTGCTGCCCATCGCCACTGGCACCGGCCTTGACCCGATCCAGTTCGGCGTCATCATGGTCGTCACCCTGATGATTGGCGGCCTGACGCCTCCTTTCGGCGTCCTCGTCTTCGTCGTTTCCGGCGTCACCCGCATCCCCACCGGCGCGCTGTTCCGTGCGGTCCTTCCTCACGTGGCAGCGCTCTGCATCGCGCTCCTGGCCATCTGCCTTTTCGCCTTGGGCTGGGCCGCCTTCACCTGATCAAAAAGTCCCAAACGGGCACCAACACAGGAACAAGACCATGACCACCAACACTTTCTCCGGCCGCCGTGCTTTCCTCAAGGGTTCCGGCAGCCTGGCCCTGGCCGCCCTCGCCATGCCCGCGCTCGTGGGCCGCGCGCAAGCCGCGCAAAGCCTGACCGTCGCCTCCCTCATGGCGCCGGAAAAACCGGAGACGCTGATCTGGACCAGGATCGCGGAGATCGTGGAAGAGAAAATGCCCGGTGCGTTTTCCTTCAACGTGGTGCCCAACGCCGCGCTCGGCGCCGAAAAGGAAGTCGCCCAAGCCGCCAAGCTGGGCTCCGTCCAGGCCTCCCTCTCCACCATTTCGCTGATGTCCAGCTGGGTGCCTGAGACGCAGATCCTCGATCTGCCCTTCCTCTTCCGCGACGCCGACCACATGAAGGCTGCCACCGAAAGCGAGGTTGGTGATAACCTGAAATCCCAACTGGCCGACCAGGGCTTTGTCGTTCCCGCCTTCATCAACTACGGTGCGCGCCACCTGCTGACCAAGGAGCCAATCTCTGCTCCCGGTCCGCTCAGGGGCATGAACATGCGCACCATCCAGAGCCCGCTGCACACCAGGCTCTGGGCGTCCTACGGGGCCAACCCCACCGGCATTCCGATCGTTGAAACCTACAACGCGCTGCAAACGGGCGTTGTCGACTGCATGGACCTCACGAAAAGCGCCTATACCGGCTTCAAGCTCTACGAGGTCGTCCCCTGCCTGACCGAGACCTCCCATATCTGGGCGGGCGGTGTAATCTACTTCAGCTCCATTTTCTGGAACGGCCTGAACGACGACCAGAAGGAAGTCCTCTCGGCCGCCGCCACCGAAGGCGCCACCTATTTCAACGAATTGATGGTGCAGGACGAGAAGAGTTCCATGGAACAGGCGACCGCAGCAGGCGGCCAGACGATCCAGCCGACCGAGATGGACGCCTGGGTCGATGGCGCAAAGCCGGTTTGGGAAGATATGGCCGATATCGTCGGTGGCATGGATCGGATCGAGATGGTTCAAAGTATCGGCGCATGATCGAAACTCCGATGAGCCTTGGGGGCATGGTCACTGCCCCTCACCACCTCGCGGCAGCGGCCGGGCGCGATGTTCTGCGCCTCGGCGGCACCGCAATCGAGGCGGCCGTCGCGACAGCGGCGGCGCTTTCGGCAGTCTACCCCCATATGACCGGCATCGGCGGTGACGGCTTCTGGCTGATCTCCGACGGCACCGGCGCGCCCCCGAAGGCGCTGCATGCCACCGGGGCTGCGGGAGAGCGGGCGACGGATGCCTATTACGCCGAACGGCAGCTCTCTGCCGTGCCCTGGCGCGGGCCCGCCGCCGCCTGCACGGTCCCCGGCACCGTTGCGGGCTGGGACGCGGCGCTTGCGCACTCTGCTGGTTGGCAGGACCCGTTGCCGCTGGAGCAGATCCTCGCCGCGGCCATCCACCACGCGGAGACCGGCATCGCCGTCACCCGCAGCCAGTCCTGGCTGACCGGGGCGCGGCTCGATGAATTGGCTCCCGTGCCCGGCTTTGCGGACGTGTATCTCCCCGGCGGCCAGCCGCCCGAGGTCGGGCAACTGCTGCGACAGCCCGCCCTTGCCGCCACTCTGCGCCGCCTTGCGAGGAACGGCCTTCGCGATTTCTACGAAGGCGAGACCGCAGCGATGCTCGCCTCCGATCTCGCCGCCGCCGACAGCCCGGTCACAGCGCGCGACCTTGCCCGCCACCGCGCCGAATGGCTGGAACCGCTGGCCCTGCGCCTGCCACGGACAGGCGCCACGGTTTGGAACACGCGACCTCCGACGCAGGGGCTGGCCTCGCTGCTGATCCTCGGCATCGCAGAACAGCTCGACCTGGGGGAGGAAGGCTCCTTTGCCCATTTGCACGGACTGGTGGAAGCCACCAAGCGCGCCTTCCGGCTGCGCGATGTCCATGTGGCCGACCGCGGGACCGTGGCGCGTCCTGACCCGTTGCTGGAACCTGCGGCACTTTCTGCCGAAGCCGCCGCGATCGACCCCGCCCGCGCCGCGCCCTGGCCCCATCCCGCGCAGCCCGGCGATACCGTCTGGCTTGGGGTGACGGATGCGCAAGGGCGGTCCGCCTCCTTCATCCAGTCGCTCTATTACGAATTCGGCTCGGGGCTCGTCTCGCCGCAAACCGGCGTGCTCATGCAAAACCGCGGTGCCGCGTTCCAGCTTTCGGGAAGCTGGAACCGGCTGGCGCCTGGGCGGCAGCCCTTCACCACGCTGAACCCGGCCATGGCGCTCTTTGACGACGGGCGGCGGTTGACCTACGGCACCATGGGCGGCGAGGGGCAGCCGCAGACCCAGGCAGCGGTGTTCACCCGCATTGCCCGCTTCGGGCTGCCTCCGCAAAAGGCGGTCAGTGCGCCACGCTGGCTACTGGGCAAGACATGGGGCCAGGGCACCATGACGCTCAAGGTCGAGGACCGTGTCGATGCTGCCACCATTCAGGCACTGCGGGCCGCGGGCCACGACCTCGAGGTGACGGGTCCCTACGAAGATTTCATGGGCCACGCCGGCGCCATCCTGCGTCACCCTGATGGGCTTCTCATGGGTGCAACAGACCCGCGCTCGGATGGAGCTGTGGCCGCGCTTTGAGTCTTGTACGCGCCGCTCTTTTGAAGGCGAGGCCAGCGTTATGAGGTGTGATACGTTCTGTCATCCCCCGTGGCAAACATTCGGCGAAACTTGCAGTTAACCGGCGGGACCGGCATCACGCCGGCGCGCCGCCTGACGTTTCTGGCGATGTTGTGAGAAGCGACCCTTCTCGTGCTCAAGGGCCCGATCCATGATCTTGCCACGCGCGCGCAGGAGAGCGCGAACCAAGGGCGGAAGCCCTGAAAAGGTGTTCACTTCTCAATTGATGAGAGGGGCAAGGTCGAAAACCTGAGTGATCGGGGCGGGCATGAGTGTGGTTCTCCCGAACAAGGCAAATCTCACCCCATCACAGAAGCAGCCTCCGGTTTCAATGAAAACGGATGATGATTGGCGATTCGCCACGTAAGCAGAGAAAGAGATTGGGGAGCCAGGTTGGGTTGCCCTCTCCGGCCAGCAAGCCCAGAAAACTTCTTCTACCGGTGGCCAAGCAAAGAAAACATCTTATCGGCCCAACAAAGCTCAAGCAGCATAACATTTGTTTTTTGAATTCTTGCTCATTTAGAATTCACTTATTGTATTTACTCTCGCCTTCAAATCCCGGAAATACACGACAAAGGTTGTAGTCTTTCTGGGGGTTTCATGTCTGTCCTGCTGATCGGAGCTACAGGTGCCGCGGGTACTCGTATCCTGGACGAGTTGCTGCGCCGCGGCAGAACCGTTACCGCCCTCGTCCGCCGAGCTGAGCGGCTCACGCCGCGCCAAGGGCTCTCGGTCGTAGGAGGCGACGTCAATGATCCCGACGTAATTGCCCCGATTTTGTTTGGGCATGAGGCGGTGATCACGGCCACCCGCTTTCTGGATATCGAGCCGGCGGCTTTCATCCGCGCCGTCAAGGCGGCGTGTGTGCCGCACCTCCTGGTCGTCGGCGGGGCGGGAACCTTGTACGCCCGGCCCGGCATTCAGCGTGTTGACGAGCCCGAATTCAACCCCGCTGTCCGTCCGGAATCGCTCGCCGGACGCGCCTTCCTCACCGCGCTCCAGGCCGAGCATGAGTTGAACTGGTCCTTCTTGTCTCCGTCGGCCAACTTCGAGCCAGGTCAGCGCACCGCCACCTACCGCCTTGGCACTGACGATCTTCTGATCGGTGCCGATGGCCGCAGCGCCATCAGCTTCGAGGATTACGCCGTGGCACTGGTGGACGAACTGGACAGTCCCCGCCATCTCCGCCGCCGCTTTACCGTAGGTTACTAATCCCATGACTGCTGCACGCAAACGCGAGATTCACCTTAACCTCAACATCCTGAACGTGGGTGTCTATGGTTCCGCCTGGCGCTGGCCTTCAGTTGATCCGGCGGCCTTCGTCGATCCGGCGCATTACATCCGCTGCGCACAGATCGCCGAGAAAGGCAAGCTCGATGCCGTCTTTATGGCTGACAAGCCGGGACTGGTCGATCACCCGCAATATCGTCCCTTTCAGGCGCTTGATCCGCTGGTCGTTCTTTCCGGGATCGCGGCGACAACCAGCCACATCGGACTGATCGGCACGGCCTCGTCCAGCTACAACAGCCCCTACAACATCGCGCGCCGCTTCGCGTCTCTCGACCTGCTGTCGGGCGGGCGCGCGGCTTGGAACATCGTCACCTCGGCCGAGATCGAGATCGCGAGGAATTTCGGCCGCAGTGATGTGACTGCCCATGCCGACCGCTACGCCATCGCCCGTGAGTTCGTCGAAATCGTCAGGGCACTGTGGGATAGCTGGGAGGATGAAGCGCTGATCGCAGACAAGGCGCAGGGTCTGCTGCTCGACATCTCAAAGATCCACCCGATTGACCATCAGAGCAAAAATTTCTCGGTCGCGGGTCCACTGACGCTTCCCCGCTCACCCCAGGGGCGGCCTGTGCTGGTGCAGGCTGGCGCCTCGGATGACGGGCGCAACCTGGCGGCAGGCGTGGCCGAGGTGATCTTTACCCTATCGCAAACGCTTGAGAAGAGCATCGACTTTGCCGCCGACATCCGGCGCCGCGCCGCAAGCTTCGGCCGCGTGCCGGAGGATGTCGTGATTCTGCCCGGTCTCTGCACCGTGATTGGCGATACCGAGGCCGCCGCTCAAGCCCGCCGTAGGGAACTGGAAGAACTGGTACCCGCCGAATACGGGCTGGCACGGCTGGCCGGCACACTTCAGGTCGACCCGGACCTTCTGAAACTGGACGAGCATCTGCCCGAGGATCTGCCCATTCCGGTCAATCATAACCAGACCATGTTCGCAGGCACTGTCGCCATCGCCCGTCGGGAGAATCTGACGGTGCGACAGCTGATCCGCCGCCTGGGCGGGGGGGCGGGACATCGCATCGTAGCCGGAACGCCCGAGCAGATCGCCGACGATATCGGAACCTGGTTCGCCGCCGGGGCCGCGGATGGTTTCAACATAATGCCCGACGTGCTGCCCGAAGGCGCGGAAACCTTTGTGACCGAAGTCGTCCCGATCCTGCAGCGCAGGGGGCTCTTCCGCACCGAATACGAGGGCTCGACCCTGCGCGACCATCTCGGACTGACCCGCGCTGAGCGTGGCCGGTTCTCCACCGCCATCTGAGAGGATCAGCGATGACAACCACACTCAAGACTGTCCCCGTCCTGGACAACGCCGCCGAGGCGTTCCATGTGGCCCGTGACTATGCCGAAAGCATTCGCGAAGGGGCCGGTCTGCGCGACCGGAAGGGCACCCCGCCGTATGACGAACTGCGTGCCTTGGCGCAAACCGGCCTTCTGGGCATCAATATTCCCAGAGCCTATGGCGGGGCCGGCGTCGCCATTTCAGAGGTGATCGACGTCATTCGCATTCTCGCCTCGGTGGACAGTTCCATCGCGCAGACAGTGCAGTCCCATTTCACGTCGATCGACCGACTGCGCGTGATGGGACCTGAACATTTGCGTCGGCGCCTCTATCCCCGCATCTTGGCGGGCGAGCGCCTGTCGAATGCCTCGGCCGAGCGAGGCGGTAAATCGGCCGCCTCTTTTGTCACCCGCATCAACCGGCAGACGGATGGCTCCTACCTGATCGAGGGGCGCAAGTATTACACCACCGGTGCTCTGACGAGTCAGTGGATCGCGGTGCGTGCCTTGTCGGATGACAACCGGCTGGCCACCGCTTATGTGCCACGCGATACGCCCGGTATCCAGATCGACGATGACTGGCACGGCTTTGGCCAGCGTAGCACCACCAGTGGTACAGCCACGTTCACGGCGGTGCGGGTACCGGCGGAACTGGTGGATTTCCTGCCCTATCACGGCCCGGAAAGCGACATCAACAAGGCTCTGGCCTTTCTGACCCATGGTGCCATCGAGACAGGGATTGCCGAGAACGCCCTGCATGACGGCACAGATTTCGTCCGCACCAAGGCGCGCCCCCATGCCGAAATCATCACCGAGGGCGGGGCAGATGTAGTTGCCGAGGATCTGCTTGTGCAGGCCCAACTGGGCAGGTTGGCAACCTCGACCCATGCCGCCCGCGCTATGGTGCTGCGCGCGGCGGAGATCATCGACGCGGTCCACGCCACAGGTGACTACAACGTCGACAATGTAGGTGAGGCCCTGATCGCGGTGTCAGAGGCCAAGGCCTTCGCGGCCGAGGTCGCGCTGGAAACGTCCACCGCCGTCATTGGACTGGTCGGTGCCTCGGCTACCGATCTGAAGCACGCGCTCGACCGGCACTGGCGCAATGCGCGCACCCACAGCGTGCATGACTCCCTGACGTGGAAATATGTGCAGGCGGGACGATACCTGCTGACAGGCGAGGCTCCGAACTGGGCGCCCTTCACCGCGCCGGAGGCACAGGCGAAATGACTGCCCCTGTTCCACTGCGCATCGGTGTGCATCCGGGCAGTCAGGCGTTGTTCCTGGCCTGGCATCTGGGCACGGCAGATGCCGCCCTTGCCGCCTCCGGCGCGAGAGCCGAGTGGCTGGAATTCTCGCGCGGGTTGGATCTGCCGGGCCTTCTGGCTTCGCGCCGGATCGAGGTCGGCGGATCCGGCGCATTGCCTCTCCTGCTTGCGCTGGCGGACGGGGTGGAACTCGTTCTCCTAGGGGCGACCGCGCCGCGTCCTGCCTTCGCGGGCATTCTGGTGCGCAAAGGCGATCCGGCCCGCGATCTGACGGACCTGATCGGGCGAAGCATCGGCGTAACGCTGGGGTCGTGGCAGGAGATGTTCTTGGCACTGGCAGCCGAACACGTGGGAGGAACTCTTGCGGATTTTACTTTGGTCGAGGGATTTTCGGGTCGAGAAGCGCTTCTCGCCGGTCGGACCGATGCATGGTTCGCCAGCGGCGCGGCGCTTGTCGCCGCCGAACGTGATCCGGCGGTGCGCCTGCTGCCTGATCTGACCCCGGAACTCGCAACGAGAGGGCTGTGGCGCGGTAATCGTTCCTACTGGTTCGCCGATCGTTCCGCCCTGCGCGATAAGCGCGGCGCCATTGCAGCGCTCCTTGAGGCCCTACGCGCGACCGGGGCCGCGGTCCAGGCCGATCCCGAACGCACCTCCGCCATCTTCGCCGCGCACCACCCCCGGGGCGACAAGGCCCGGGATTGGGCAGAGGCCCTGTCGCGCCTGCCGTGGGAGGTGCTACCAGCCATCGTCCCAGGTATCGCCGAAGAATTGCAGGCCGGCGCCGATGCCCTGCTGCGCGCAGGCCGTCTGTCCGGCCCTGTCACAATAGCCGCGGCGCTTGCTGACCCCCAGACTTTTGAAACCGTGTTGCAACCGCAGCGGATCCCGAGGAAACTGTGATGACCGACCTTTCCCGCCGTACCTTCACCACCCTATTTGGTGCCTCTGCCTTCGCACTTGCCTTTGCCCGCCCCGATTGGGCTACCGCCGCCACCGCGCGGGATACGCTGAACTTCCTTTTGCCCAACGATCCGGGCACCCTGTCGAACCTGTCAGGCGGCAGCATCGGCGCCTTCTATATCGGAGCAAAGATCAACGAGGGACTCGTTTCCTATGATCACGACCAAAACCCGATGCCGCTGCTGGCGTCCGCCTGGGAAGTGTCAGAGGATGCCAGAATCTATACCTTCCATCTGCGTGACGGGGTGAAGTGGCATGACGGCACGCCGTTCACATCACGGGACGTGGCCTATTCGATCCGTACCCTGCGCGAGCATCATCCGCGTGGTCGATCAGTCTTTGCGGGTCTGGTCGACATCGACGCCACGGACCCCCTCAAGGTGGTCGTCACGCTAGAAGACCCGGTTCCCTACTTCCTGTATTTCCTTCAGGGCACGGAAACCCCAATCGTCGCCGCCCATCTTTACGAAGGCTCTGATCCGCTAGCCAATCCGGTGAATAACGCACCCGTTGGCACCGGACCCTTCAAGTTCAAGGAATGGGTGCCGGGCAGCCATGTGATCCTGGAAAAGAACGCCGAATACTGGGATCTCGGCAAACCGACCCTCGCCACGATCGTCTATAAGATTATCGTCGATCCCGCTGCCCGCGCGGTGGCGATCGAGACGGGAGAGGTGGACCTAGCGGTCGAAACCCCGATCTCGCGCAATGAGATCAGCCGGTTGGCGCAACTGCCGAACATCGCCGTCGAAAGCGCATCCTACGAGGATGAGCCATTCTACACCCGTCTGGAGTTCCGTCTGGCGAATGAGCATCTGGCGGACCTGCGGGTGCGGCAGGCCATCGCCCATGCCATAGACAAGCAACTGATCCTAGATGTCGCCTATCTGGGACAGGGTGCCATCGCCACCGGCCCGCTTCAGCCGGGTAGCCACCGGTTTTACACCCGCGACGTCACGCTTTATGACTTCGATGTGTCGAAGGCCGAGGCCTTGCTTGACGAAGCGGGGTTCCCACGCGGCGCCGACGGCACCCGATTCACTCTACGGTTGCAGAACTATCCCGCCGGCCCCGATCACCGCTCCGCCGCCGAGATCGTCAAGCAAGCCCTGATCGCAGTGGGCATCGGAATCGAGCACAATGTGGGCGATGTGGCAGCTTATATCCAGGCCGTCTATACAGATGCAGCCTTTGATCTCAACCTGACGCCCGTCAATACCAACAAGGATCCCGCGATCGGTGTCCACCGGCTGTTCTGGTCCAGGAACATCAAGCCCGGCGTAGCCTTCTCGAACGGGTCAGGCTATTCCAACCCCGAAGTGGACCGCATCCTTGAAGCTGCCGCCATTGAGCCCGATCTGACCAAGCGCCAGGCGCTTTATGTCGAGTTTCAGCAAATCCTGACCCGCGACCTGCCAGAAGTGCCATTGGTCGCTTTCGCCCATGTCACCCTCGCGAATGCGAAGCTGAAAGACTACGTCGCCAATGGCGATGGGGTGAAGGGCGATCTCGCCTCGGCGTGGTTCGAAACCTGAATCCGAGAGGCGCGTGCCGACGGATAGGATGCGCCTCGAACCTGTCCCTACACCGGAGCAACGATCATGATCAGCCGCCGCAGCTTCACTACCCTTCTCGGCGCCACCATCCTTGGCGGTGGGCTTTCCGCCGCAGGTCCCGCCCGCGCCGCGACCACGGCGCGCGATACACTGAATTTCCTGCTGGGTTCGGATCCCGGCATCCTCACCGGTATCCGCGCGGCCAACGCCGGGATTTACTATATCGGACCGAAGATTAACGAGGGACTGGTTCAGTACGATTTCGACCAGAACCCGCAGCCCCTTCTGGCCGAGAGCTGGGAAATTGCTCCCGATGCCCGCAGCTTCGCTTTCCATCTGCGCAAGGGGGTGAAATGGCATGACGGCGCACCCTTCACAGCGAAGGACGTGGCCTTCTCGATCCGCACCCTGCGCGAGACGCATCCCCGCGGCGGCGTCGTGTTCAAGAGCCTGACCGATGTCGAGACGCCGGACGAGCACACCGCTGTCCTGCAGCTGTCCGATCCGGTGCCCTATCTGATGGATTTCCTTCATGCCTCGGAAACCCCGATCTTGCCGGCTCATCGGTATGAGAATGCAGGTGATCCACTGGAGAATCCGGCGAATAACGCTCCCGTCGGCACCGGCCCATTTGTTTTCCGCGAATGGGTGCCCGGTAGCCATGTGATCCTTGAACGCAATCCGGATTACTGGGACAGCACAAAGCCCATCCTGAACCGCATCGTCTATCGCTTCGTTGGCGATACCGCTGCGCGCTCGGTGGCGCTTGAAACGGGCGAAGTCGATATCGGGGTGGAAACGCCCATTGCCCCTTCCGAGGTGCAGCGACTGCGCGCCCTGCCGACGATACAGATCGAAAGCGCATCTTATGAGGCGGCACCTTTCTACGTCCGGCTGGAATTCCGGCTGGACAACGAGTTCCTCTCCAAATTGAAGGTGCGGCAGGCCATCGCCCATGCCATCAACCAGCAAGCGATCCTCGATATCGCGTATCTGGGTAACGGCAGCCTTGCGACAGGTCCTCTGCCCCCGACCGCGAAACGGTTTTACGAGTCGGATGTCACGACTCATCCCTTTGATCCGGCGCGGGCGGAAGTGCTGCTGGACGAAGCGGGCTTCCCGCGTGCGACGGATGGCACCCGTTTCACCCTCCGGCTGCGCGGCTATCCCGAAGGTGCCGACCACCGCGCCGCCGCGGAGATGATCAAGCAGCAACTGATCGCTGTAGGCATTGGTATCGATCATGTGGTGTCCGACACCGCCGAATGGATCAGGACGGTTTACACCGATCGGGCGTTTGACCTCAGTTTCTCCTCCGTCAGCGTGAACCACGATCCGGCTATCGGGGTGCAGCGCTTGTTCTGGTCCAAGAACATTCGCCCCGGCGTCGCCTTCTCGAATGTGACGGGCTATGCCAATCCTGAGGTGGATCGACTGCTGGAAGGCGCCGCCGTCGAGCCCGATCTGGAAAAACGGCGCGAGCTCTATTCGCAGTTCCAGAAGATCGTGACCGAGGAACTGCCCGAGGTGCCTTTGGTCGCTCTGAAAAAATTCACCCTCGCCAATGCGAAGCTGAAGGATTTCGTCGTGAGCGGTGACGGGGCCAAGGGTGATCTGGGCGCCGCTTGGTTCGAGGCCTGATCAGATGAGCGTTTCACGCAGAATCTTGCGGGCGCTCTCCCGCAATGTGCTGCAGGCAGTGCCCACGGTCTTGGTGATCGTGACGCTGGGTTTCCTGCTGATGCAACTTGCCCCCGGCGATGCCGCCGACGTGCTGGCGGCCGAAGCCGGCGCTGCGACAGAGGAAAGTCTGGCGGCGATCCGCAAGACACATGGCCTCGACCGTCCCCTGATCGAGCAGTTGTGGACCTACTACAGCCATCTTGGCCGGTTCAGCTTGGGCCAGTCAGCACGCTACAACGTGCCGGTGGCGGATCTGATCCTGCAACGTCTGCCCGCCACGGTGATCCTGATGGCCTCGGCTATCGCAGTCGCGCTGGTTCTCGGACTTGCCATGGGAACGGTCATGGCACTGTCGGCCGGCCGTTGGCCTGACCGGGTGTTGTCGGTGGTCTCCCTTCTCTTTTATTCGGTGCCGACTTTCTGGATCGGGCTTATGCTGATCATTCTCTTCTCAGTCCGGTTGGGCTGGTTGCCGCCGGGCGGTGCGGGAACGGTGGGAGTAGGACTGAGCGGGATTGCCTGGCTGCGCGACATTTTACCCTATCTTCTGCTGCCGGCGAGCTCGCTCGCGCTCTACTTCATGGCGATTTATGCTCGACTGACCCGCGCCGCGGTGCTGGAGGCTGGAGGGCAGGACCACGTCCGCACCGCCCGTGCCAAGGGTTTGCGTCCCGGTCGGGTGATCCGTCGCCATGTGCTGCGCAACGCGCTGATCCCCGTCACCACTCTGGTCGGCAGCCATGCCGCCGGCATCCTGGGTGGAGCCGTGGTGGTGGAAACCGTCTATACTTGGCCTGGACTCGGTCGGCTGGCCTACGAGGCGGTGCTTGCCCGCGAATACATGGTGCTTCTCGGCATCCTTCTGGTCTCTGCTATGGCGGTGATCGTGATCAACGCGCTTGTGGATATCTTGCAGGCCCTGCTCGACCCCCGGCTGGAGATCCGCTGATGTTCGACGCCGTCGCTCCGGTTGAAACCCGGCTGGGCTGGATCCGGCTCCTCTTGCGCAACCCGAATGCGCTGGCGGGCCTTGGCCTGCTGGCGCTGATCGTGGCGCTGGCCGGACTGGCCGATGTGCTTACGCCCGGCAGCCCAATGGCGCTGGTGGGACGCCCTCTTCAGTGGCCAAACCAGAATCCAGCGTTTCCCCTGGGCACGGATTCCCTCGGTCGCGATGTACTCGCCGGGCTTCTGCATGGCGCGCGCGTTTCCCTTTTCGTGGGCATCACGTCCGCCGTCATCGCGCTGGCCATTGGCGTCACCGTCGGCGGTATCTCCGGCTATGCGGGTGGGCTAGTAGATGATCTGATCGTCCGATTGATCGAGATCTTCCAGACCATCCCGCATTTCGTGCTGCTCGTCGTTCTGGTGGCGTTCGTTCAGCCTTCGGTCGCCACGGTGATTACCGGGATCGCGCTGGTGTCATGGGATAATATCGCTCGCCTGACCCGAGCTGAGGTCCGCAGTTTACGACAGCGCGAATTCGTGGCCGCGGCCCGAGCCTCGGGT
Source organism: Celeribacter indicus (assembly GCF_000819565.1). NCBI lineage: Bacteria > Pseudomonadati > Pseudomonadota > Alphaproteobacteria > Rhodobacterales > Roseobacteraceae > Celeribacter > Celeribacter indicus. Next base: position 4,143,385 of record NZ_CP004393.1, on the reverse strand, counting down.
TTCGGCCCTGTGCATATCCTTTGGCGAGAGATCCTGCCTAACGCATTACCACCCCTCATCGTGGCAGTGTCGATCACCATCGCCTCGGCCGTGCTCATGGAATCTGCGCTGTCCTTCATGGGTCTCGGGGATCCGAATGCGATGACCTGGGGTACGATGATCGGTATCGGCCGCGAGTATGTGCGCAGCGAATGGTTTCTGACCGTAATACCGGGGCTGGCCATCGTGCTGACCGTCCTTGCGTTCAACCTGATCGGAGATGGACTAAACGATGCTCTGAACCCGCGTTTGCGACACGGAGGTCGGCCATGACTATCCCGCTGCTCGAGTTGCGCGGCTTGACGGTCCGACATGCCGGCGCAGCTGCCCCGGCCGTAACGGCGCTGGACCTGAAACTCGCCCGCGGGGAAGCCCTTGCGCTGGTGGGCGAATCTGGCTGCGGGAAATCGACTACGGCGATGGCGGTGATGGGCCTTTTGCCCCCGAACACGACAGTTACCGGCGAGGCGCGGCTTGCGGGCGAGGACCTGTTGTCCATGCCTTCGGCCTGCCGCCGCGCATTGCAGGGCAACCAGATGGGCATCGTCTTCCAGGAGCCGATGACCTCGCTGAATCCGATCTATCCGATCGGCTGGCAAATCGCTGAGGTTCTGCGCGAGCACCGGCCCGCCCGGCGCGCCGCCATCCGGGAGCGGGTTCTGGAACTCCTGGACCTGGTGCGGCTGGACGATCCCGCTCGGCGCATTGCGCAATATCCGCACCAGCTATCGGGCGGTCAGCGTCAGCGGGCAATGATCGCCATGGCGATCGCCTGCTCGCCCGACATCCTGATCGCTGACGAGCCGACGACGGCGTTGGATGCCACGATCCAGCACGAGATACTGGAACTGCTGGGCAGTCTCCGGCGTGAGATGGCGATGGGCCTGCTCCTGATCTCGCACGATCTGTCAGTCGTGTCCCGCCACACCGACCGGGCCATCGTCATGCACCATGGGGAGAAGCTCGAGGAGCTGAGTTCGACCGACCTGCGAAGCCACGGGCATCATCCCTATACGCGCGGGCTGATCCGGGCGTCGATCCGGCTAGAGGACAGGCGGCACTATGCCACGGAACGGCTGGCCGAAATCGACATCCAGGAGAAGCCGGATGGAACCTATGCCTATGACGTCCGGCACGCCCCGCCGCCGATGCCGACGATGCCGCTGACCGCGGCCCCGCTTCTGTCGGTGGAAGATCTTATCGTCACTCATAAATCTGCTCCCGCACCCGCCGTAGACGGGGTGTCGCTGACCATCGCTCCAGGCGAAACACTGGGGCTGGTGGGCGAGTCAGGCAGCGGCAAATCGACCTTGTCGCGCGCCCTCCTGCGGCTGCTTCCTGCACAGGCGGGGCGCATCCTGTTTGATGGGCAGGACATTACTCATCTGTCCGAACGGCGTATGCGCCCGGTGCGGCGTAATATCCAGATGGTGTTCCAGGATCCATTCGCCAGTCTGAACCCGCGTCATAGCATTGGCGACACATTGGATGCGGTCTTGCGTCTGCATGGAGTTGTGGACCGGCGCGAGCGCCGCGCCAAGATGGCCGAGGCGCTGGACCAGGTGCGGCTGCCAGTTGACAGCCTGACCCGCTGGCCGCATGAATTCTCGGGCGGGCAAAGGCAGCGTATTGCCATTGCCCGCGCCCTGATCCTCCGGCCACGGCTTCTGGTCTGCGACGAGCCGGTCTCGGCACTGGACGTCTCGGTACAGGCCAAGGTGCTGAACCTTCTCGCCGATCTGAAGCAGGAGTTCAGGCTCTCGCTCCTCTTCATCTCGCATGATCTGGCGGTGGTCGACTATTTCTCGGACCGAACGCTGGTGATGCGGCATGGAAAGATCATAGACAGCCTCCAGCGCCTGACCGCCGGCGATGCCGGCATGGATGATTACACACGCGCGCTGATGTCGGTTGCCTGATCCATATCAGGCGTGCCGAAGGAGACGGGCGTGGTCCTGCGCCTCGTGCAGGCGGAAATCGGGTACGATCCGGCTGGCGGTATCGGCAAGGACTTGGACGAAATCAAGGACATGCGGCAGGACCATCGCCCGGCCCGCTGGTGTGATCGCTCCGAAGGTGTAAGGCAGCGTCATCTCCAGCGGACGCAGCACCACATCGGGCAGCGACATACTGGCGGCAATGGTCGGATGCACGATGGCGATACCCAGCCCTGCCTGCACCGCCATCAGAAGCGCAATGGCGACATTGGTCTCAATCGAGGCCAGTCCGCCGGCATGGGCGTCTTCGATCAGCCCCCGCAACGCATCTGGTGCCCGATGTGGGTTCGACAAGAGAATCATCCGCCGCCCATGAAAATCCGTCAGAGCGATCCGCTCCTTTGCCGCCAGCGGGTCATCGGCACGGACAGCCGCCAGCCGCGGCCCCTCGCCCAGCCAGTGGATCTGTAGCCCTTGATGTTCCAGCGGCAGGCTATTCAGGCCGATGTCGACCAGCCCGTTCTGCACGAGTTGCACCACGACTTCCGGCGAGTGGCCCTGGATGCTGACCGGTATATCGGGACGATTCCAGTTGGCCAAGGCCGCCGGCAAAAGGCTGGCCGCCAATTCATGGGTCGCTGCCACGCGCAGGGTCGGGACTCGGATCGTTCCGCCCGCCTCGACATAGCTGCGGGCTTCACGCAGTCGCTGTAGTGCCGGCTCGATCTGCCTGTAAAATTCATACCCGCTATCCAAGGGGGACACGCGCGGTCCGCTACGCTGGAATAATTCCCGCCCCAACGAGGTCTCCAGTTCGCGGATCAGCCGGGTGACTGTCGGCTGAGAGCGTCCGAGCTTACGGGCTGCCGCCGTAATCGAACCAGTCGAAATCACTGCAGCAAAGGCTTCAAGTTGTTTCATGTCCAAAGGGAACGTCCCGATATCCGCAGCACACCGGCAAGGTGTTCGTTATGTTATCTTCATTAGCAAATTGGCCGCAGCTTGGACAGGTCTGCGTGAAGAACTGTTGCTGACACTCCGCCTGTCGTATTCCACTAGCAGCGGTCGCACCAAACGAGGAAGCTGTGGTTGCCGCGGTGCTCCTGACCTGTCCCCGGATCGGTCACCGGGATGATATGGTTCCCGCCACATACTGTTCGTGCAATACACCTGCTATCGCAATGGCTGGGTTCGGGGCGACGGCCTGCTCCGGGCGATGAAGAAAAGCGAATATTCATAGGGCGCAGCTGCATGAGATCTTCGAGATGAGTGACAAGTAGCGCTTCACCATTAGCGAATACGGTCGACGTTTCAGCGCGGCTTATGGGCATTCTGTGGAGGTCAGCCTTGGACTGGAGCCGCTCGAGCTTCCTATACCGGACCGTATCGCCGGCCATCGACGGTATTTTTCCACTGGGCTTGATCTTGGCCGACGGGAGCAAGTGACTCTCTCCCCTGAGGCGAAGACCAACATCGGGATCGGCCGATGTCAGGGAAAACCGGTCGCTTTGCGCGGGGAGGCACGGAAGATTTATGTCCGGTTCTGGCGACGGCGGGCAATCTGCGGGCGGGATCACCATGCGGGTATGAGGAGTTCTCCGGAAGCCCTCGCCGCACCCCTCCTGCCATGCTGAGTTTGACTGTGAGGCTCCTGCTTGAGTGGAGAGGCAGGACTGGACGGCAAAACGGGCGGCTAGCCGCTCCATTGGACGAGCAGCGAGGCCGCACCGAAGGAAGGTGGCGCCGCGGGGCGGGCGATTCCGGAGACTGCCACGGATCAGTCGTGTTCCATGGCAGACAACATCGCCACGCGGCGGCGAAAATGCTCTTCGGTGCTGAATTCGGCTGCGAGAAACGCCGTGATCGAGTGCCGCATGACAGCTGGGCCGACAATCCAGGCGCCGAGGCACATCACATTGGCGTTATCATGCTCGACGCCTTGCGCCGCAGAATAGGCATCATGGCCGACGAAGGCGCGGATGCCGCGGATGCGGTTGGCGGCCATGACCGCGCCGACGCCGGTGCCGCAGATCAGCAGCGCACGATCGGCCTCGCCTCCAGTCACAAGCTGACATACCTTGCGGGTCATGACGGGGAAGTCGACGGGCTCCGTGCTGTCGGTTCCGCAATCCCTCGGCTCCATGCCGAGCGAGTTCAGGATCTCGAGGACCGTATGCTTTGCCGGAAACCCGGCGTGGTCACAACCGATCGCGATACGCATGGACGTCTCCTTACTGCTCTGCTTCGGCGAAGAAGGCGTCGGCGGCCTCTTCAGGCGTCAGACTGCCGAAGAACACCTCCATGATCATCCGGCGGTGGACTTCGGTGAAGCGCGTCTGGAAGCCGGAGGGGAAGATCTGCGGGACGCTGCCGCGCTCGTTCACCGCCTCGAAAACCTCGAGAAGGATGCGGGAGCCTTCAGGGGTCTCGGGATCGGCGATCTGCTCGGCCAGCAGCGCGGCATTGGTCACGGCGCCGTTATCCGATACGAAGATGGCTGCCGCCTCGGGATCGTTCAGGAAGAAGTCTGCGAAAGCCGCCGCCAGCGGCAGGTTCTTGCAGCTTGCCGCGATAGAGAGTGAATTTACGGGGACGAAATCACCCACGCCCTCGGGCCCGAGCGGGTAGAGCAGGGTCTCCAGCCTGGCATCGCTGCCCGATTGCGCCACACCGCTGTGCAACGCGGGTTGGGCATTCGCCGGGCGGTTCGAGGCCAGCGCGCGGCCCTCGGCGAAATAGCTCATCTCATGCGGGCCCGGTTCCTCTGACAGCATGTCGGGCGGGATTACGGCGCCCATCTCGGCAAGATCGGCCCATTCCTGGAACCAGGCAATCAGCAGTTCGCGCGGGAAACCGAGCTGTTCGTCATCGAAGGCCTGATAGCCATGCGATCCGATATAGGCCAGCAGCAGGTCGGGGTTGTTGGTCGGATTGTCGGCCGCCCAGACGCCATTCGGCAGATGCTCCTGGCTCGAGGCCAGCCAATCGAAGTAATCGTCCCAAGTGTAGCCATCACCTGGCACTTCGAGGCCAGCTTCTTCAACAAGTGTCGCGTTGTAGGTGATGGTATCGGGTGCCGCGCCGTAGGGCAGCATGAGCAAAGCACCGTCGCGGGTGCGGCTGGCCTCGATCAGGCTGTCGGAAATCTCCGACAGGTCAATCATGCCTTCATCAACCAGCGGCTGCATGTCGAGAAGTAGATTCCGGCTGGCATAGTCGGGCAGGTTGAAGGGCAGCATGCCGACGAGGCAGGGCATGTTGTCCCCAGCCGCTTGCACGCTTAGGCGCTCCCAATAGGCCATCCAGTCCATTGGCTCCTGTTCGATGGTCGCGCCGGGATGGCGGTCCTCGAACAGCGCGACCATCTCGTCTATCTTCTGGTTGCGGACGGTTCCGCCGTACCATGAGAAGCGGATGCTGCCCGAAAGCTCCTGCTCCTGCGCGGCGGCTGCGACCGGCGCGAAGGTGGGCAGTGTCATCGACAGCGCCAGCGCCGTCCTGGTAAGGGATGCCGGGGAGCGGCCTGTAGGTCTGGTTATACGCATCATTTTGCTCCTGTGGTTGCGATGCCTGTCGTCAGCAGCCGTTGCGCGACTGCGAAGATGACGACGAGGGGGACGAGAGACAGCACCGACATGGCGAAGAGGCTGCCGATCATGGAGCGGCCAGTGGCATCCATGAATTGCGAGAGCCCCAGCGGCACGGTGTAGAGATCGGGACTGTTCAGGTAGAGAAGCGGGCCAAGGAAGTCGTTCCAGCTGTAGATGAAGGTAAAGACAGCCGTGGTGGCGAGCGCGGGCAGGCACAGCGGCAGAATGATCCAGAAGAAGATCCGCGCATGTCCGCACCCGTCGATCCGGGCAGCCTCGTCCAGAGATTGCGGTATGCCGCGGATGAACTGGACCAGCAGGAAGGTGTAAAAGGCATCGACCGCGGTGAACTTGGGGATTAGCAGCGGTCCGTAGGTGTTCACCATTCCCAAGGCGTTGAAGATGATATACTGCGGGATCACCGTGACCTGGTTGGGGAGCAGGATCGTCAGCAGAAGGAGCGCGAAGAGCGTCCGCTTCATCGGGAATTCCATGCGCGCAAAGGCATATGCGGCCATGGTGCATGAAAACAGGTTGCCGACGATGGAGATTAGCGAGATCGCCATTGAATTGACGAAATAGGTCGAAAAACCGATGTTGCCCACCCCCGCCCAGCCGTCTCGGTAGTTGTCGAGCGTGGCCCGCTCGGGCAGGATGGGCAGCGATCCCACGGCGCTGGAGCCCGGTGCGAAGGAGGCGCCCACGAGCCACAGCATCGGGTAGAGCAGCGCGACAATGAGCACGACGATCGGACCGTGAAACGCCAGTTTCTTCGCGACCGTCGATCGCGAAAAGAGCAGCCGCTGCGCGACGCCGGGTTCCGAGATCTGCTCAGCGTTCGCCATAATGCACCCAATAGCGGGAGGTTGCGAAGAAGAGGCCCGTGAGCATGGCCAGCACGGCCAGCATCAGCCATGCCATGGCCGACGCGTAACCCATGTCCAGTTGGCGGAAGGCCTTGTCATAGAGGTAGAGAGCGTAGAGCAGGGTGGAATCCACCGGCCCGCCGGTACCTTGGCTGACCACATAGGACGGGGTGAAGGCCTGGAAGCAATGAACGGTGACCATGATCGCGTTGAAGAACATCACCGGGCTGAGCGAGGGCAGGGTGATGTGGAAGAACTGCCTCACTGGCCCGGCGCCGTCGATCCTTGCAGCCTCGTAATATTCCGCGGGGATCTGACGCAGTCCGGCGAGGAAGATCACCATCGTCGACCCGAAGGCCCAGACCGACAGCGCGATCAAGGTGTAGATCGCCGTCGAGGGCGAACCGATCCAGGATCCTCCGGCCAGTCCCAAGGGGGCCAGCGCCGCATTCAGAAGCCCCTCGCGTCCGAAGACCTGGCGCCATAGGATGGCGACGGCGACACTGCTGCCCATCAGGGAGGGCATGTAGATCAGTACGCGATAGACGGGCATCATTCGAGAGCCGCGATTGAGCACGATGGCAACTGCGAGCGAGAAGACAAGGATCGCCGGGACCGAGAAGCCCACATAGACGGCGGTGGCACGCACGGAACGCCAGAAGCGCGGATCTTCGAAGAACATCTCGCGAAAATTATCGAGGCCGATCCAGTTCGGCATGCCGTTCAGGTCGTAGTCGGTGAAGGCCAGCAGCAGCGAGACAAGGATTGGACCCAGGGTGAAGACCACAAGGCCCAGCAGCCAAGGCCCGAGGAAGGCGGCGGCGATCAGCGTCTCGGCTCTGGCGAGGCGGCGCTCGTCGGCGTCTTGCACTTGCCGGCTCATGGCGCCCTCCGGGACAGTGCAGCGCCGGTATCGGGATCGAAGAGCACCGCCTTCTCGGCATCGACCTCCAGGCAGACCGTTTCGCCGGGGGCGATCGGTGTGCGTCCGGGCGCATGGATCATCAAGGGGATGCTCTTCAGGTCGACCTGCACATAGGCCTCATGGCCAAAGGTCTCGACCCCCGTGACACGTCCGGCCGGGCCGCGTTCCGACAATGCCATGTGCTGCGGACGGATGCCATAAGTGACGCGCTGCCCCTCGGGCAGGGCATGGTAGCCGGCCGGCAAGGGGAATTCGGCCCCGTTTTCCGCCCTGAGTACCCGTGCGCCTTCCGACCGAGATGTTGTGGCGGGAAGGAAGTTCATCGACGGCGAGCCAATGAACCCGGCGACAAACCGGGTGGCGGGAGCGTCGAACAATTCCAGCGGCGAGCCAGCCTGTTCGATCCGTCCCGCGCGCATGACGACGATGCGATCGGCCATAGTCATCGCCTCGACTTGATCATGTGTAACGTAAACGCTGGTGACGCCGAGCTTGGTCTGCAAGGCGCGGATCTCGGTGCGCAGTTGAGTCCGCAACTGCGCATCGAGATTGGACAGGGGCTCGTCGAACAAGAAGACATCGGGCTCGCGCACGATGGCGCGGCCCATCGCCACCCGTTGCCGTTGACCACCCGAAAGTGCGCCCGGTTTGCGATCGAGCAGCGCCTCCAGCCCCAGGAGCCTGGCGGCGTCGGTGATGCGCCGGTCGGTATCCGCGCGGCTGTAGCCCAGCATCCTCAAGCCGAAACCCATGTTCCGCCGCACGGACATATGCGGATAGAGCGCGTAGTTCTGGAAGACCATCGCGATGTTGCGCGATTTGGGTTGCAGTCCGTTCACCCGGCGACCGTTGATGACGATGTCACCATGCGAGACAGTCTCGAGCCCCGCGATCATGCGCAGGAGGGTCGACTTGCCACAGCCCGAGGGTCCGACCAGGACGGTGAATTCTCCGTCCATGATTTCCAGGTTGATGTCGGACAGAACTCTCTGATCGCCGAAGGTCTTTGCGACATTGCGAAACGCGAGGTTGGCCATGAATTCAGCTCAGAGTACGCGGCGGGAGTCGTCCCAGCCGAGTTTGTCATACCACTGGGTCCGCCATTCCTTGTCGCGGTCCAACTCACGTCGCGCCCACTTGGCGACGATCTCGAAATGCGTTTGCGGGACGACCAGCACGCCGTCGCCGTTGGCGACGATCAAGTCGCCGGGATTGACCAGCGTGCCATCGAGGTTGACCGGCACCTGCGTCGCGGCCAGTTCCGAATAGCCCTGTACCATCGTCTGCGCGCGGTGGGCGCTGAAGATCGGGATCCGGTGGCGGATGCATTCGTCGATGTCGCGCACCCCGCCGGTGGTGACGATGCCGCGCGCGCCCATCGCGTGCCACTCGAGCGAATTGGCCGAGCCGATCTCGCCGCTGCCAGTGCCGGCAGACTCGAAGACGATGAACTCGCCCGGCTTGACGTTCGGGGTGATTTCGCTGCGATCCTGGTAGCGATCTAGATAGTATTGCAGTGACCAGTCGCTGTATTCCTCGGGCGTCATCGTGGGGATGCGCACCTGCGTCGGGCGGCAAAGGACGGTGCGTGCGATGCCCATCGCTTCGGCGCCCTGGAATACCGGGCCGATGGCGCGGTTGACGCTGCCCACGTTGTGGAGACCGGCCCAGTCCATCCCGTCACGGATGTCGGCCAGGCGCAGGCCCTCGAAGAGGGCGAGCACGTCCTCGTTTGTCATTGTGTAAGCTCCTTGCTCAGGTTGGGGAGGATGGCCGCTTGATCTGACTGAGCACGGCGCGCCGGTTGAAATCGGCGCCGATCTGGAAATGCTCGGCCAGCAGCCTGTCCGCAGCGGCGGGGTCGCGCCGCACGATCGCATCGAGAAGCGATGCGTGATGATCGATGAGGTAGCTCCGGATGCCCGTAACCTGGAGAATGCGCTGCCGCCGCACGAAGTGCAGGTCGGTCAGGAAACGCGACAGTGCGCCGTAGATCGTCGACAGAGCAGGTGAGCGTGCAGCGGTGACGATGGCCGTGTGAAAGGCAAAATCGGCATCGGCTCCCTGTTGTGCGTCCTCTATGGTGTCGTGGATGCGGTCGAGGATGCGGGACATGTTGTCGTAATCCGACTGGGTGGCCCGCGCGCAGGCCAGCCGGATGGCGTGGTGCTCTATGGCGATGCGGGCCTCCAGGATGTCATCGAACTGTTCTCCGTGCTGCACCAGGACGAACGAGAAGAAGTCGCTCAGCGATGAGGCGTCGGGCGTGGTGACATAGGTGCCAGCCCCGTGCCGGACCTCCACCGCGCCGATCATTGCCAGAGCGCGCAGGGCTTCGCGCAGCACCGGACGGCTGACGTTCAGGAGCGCAGAGAGATCGCGCTCGGGCAGCAGCTTGTCTCCGGTCTTGATTTTGCCCGTCAGCAGTTGGTCGCGCAGGAAGGCAAGCACGCGGGTGTAGTCCCCGCGGGCAGTCTCTTTGTGGTTGATGATGTTAAGGTCGCTATCGGCAGGCACCGCACGCTCTCCAAATTGGTAATACCAATGGAAAATAACTTTTTTATACTGGCAAACATAAGATCAAATATTAGCGGGGAAGTTAGCGGTGAGGGCAGCTTCTGATTATAATGCAGGCTAGTTTTTGGAGTTTTGCCTAGAAGAGAGTCGCAATAGGGAGCTCATTCGAGCCGAATCCATGAGTGCAAGCGGTGGGCGAGGCTGTCGAACGCCATCGTCCCGACGGGATGGGAAGGCGCAGCAAAGCTTCGACCCGCAAGGCAGGAGACCTGCCGGAATGTTCGCCCTGTCCGGATGCAAGGCGCACCAGAGACATCGGAATTCTTGAAACGGGCCGTGACCGCCGCGCTGGAAACCCTCTGGAACAGGGCATTTCAGAAGGCTTGGAAAACGCATCGCCTGCACAGGGAGGTGGCTGTTGATCTTGATGATCAGCAGATCCTTGGGTCTTGTCTCCGGCAAAACGCCATCCTATGGTCATCTCGTTCTCAGGGCGAGGTGCAAGTCCTCACCGGCGGTAAACGGACCTGGTCCGAAGCCCGCGAGCGCCTTCCATGGAAGGGACCAGCAGATCAGGTGCAACTCCTGAGCCGACGGTTATAGTCCGGATGAAAGAGACTACGTTCAGTCCGCATTTCGCGAGCGGATGGCGTAAGTGACGCCTTGGGTGACGTGTTGTTATCAAAGGAGATCACAATGACACACACCCGCTATGCTTTTATCAAAGCAAACTGGCATTCCGAAATTGTCGACCGCGCACTGGATGGCTTCTGTGAAGTCATCCCTGCCGATCAAGTGGATGTCTTCGATGTTCCGGGCGCCTTCGAGATGCCACTACTTGCGCGCGATGTCGCCCGCAGCGGGCGTTATGCCGCTGTTGCTGCGGCGGCCTTCGTGGTGGACGGCGGCATCTATCGTCACGAATTTGTTGCTCAGGCGGTGGTTAACGGTTTGATGCAGGCCGGGCTTGAAACCGATGTTCCCGTGCTTTCGGTTTCCCTGACGCCGCATGTTTACCAGGAAACCGACCATCATCAGGCGATTTACCGAGAGCATTTCGTACAGAAGGGGCGGGAGGCAGCGGAAGCAGCACTTGCTGTGGCGAAATTGAGACTGACCGTCGCGGCATAACCGGGGGGAGGAATACCTGTTTGCGAGGCACGCCCCGGTTCGAATGCAAGGGTGCCCGGTCATCCGGATCAGCCGCAATCCGACGGCATTCTGTACCTCCCTCGGGAAGCTACGAACACGCTTCGGCTGTTGAATATGGAAATCCGCGCTGATTTGAACAGCGCAAACCAGCGGGGCGTAGAAGCGTCCTCCATTGCAGGAACCAACCAAATGTTCACGAGCGTTTGTTTCGATAACACCCACTGGAGACAGAAAGAAGATCCCCATGAAGATATTCCTGATCGGAGCCACCGGCGGCGTCGGCCACCGTCTTCTTCCCATGCTCGTGGAGGCAGGCCACGAGGTCGTGGGCCTGCATCGCAAGCCCGAGCAGGCTGAAGCGATCGCGCAGGCGGGAGGAACGCCGGTTCCGGGCGACATAATCGACATGACGGTCGCCGACCTGATCGAGGCCGCGCGCGGCTGCGAGGTGATCGTGTTTTCGGCCGGGGCGGCGGGCAGCGGGCTGGACCGGACCACTGCCATCGACGGTGACGGGCCGGGCAAGGCCGCCGAAGCCGCCCGCGACCTGGGCATCTCGCGTTTCTATCTCGTCTCGGCGTTTCCGGAGGCCGGGCGCCAGCGCGAACGAAATCCGCGTTTCGAGCATTACATGGCCGAGAAGAAGCGCGCCGATGTCGCTCTGGCCCGGTCGGAACTCGACTGGATCATCATTCGGCCCGGCACACTTGTTCACGAGGATGGAGACGGGCGCGTGACGCTCGGCCCGGCCATCCCCTACGGCGCCGTCGCGCGGGGCAATGTTGCCCGCGTCATCGCCGCGCTGATCGAACGGCCTGCAATCCGGCGCGAGATCCTCGAACTGACCGATGGCGACATGTCGGTCGATCAGGCGGTCGCCCGGCTGATGCGCGTCTGACCCCGCAAGCCGCAGGGGGCGAAGCGGTTGTCTCGCCCCCTGACTTGGGTCCCCGCGCGCACGCTCGTCCCTTACGCGACGAGATGCTCCTCAAAGAACGACTGGAGCTTGTCGAAGGGGATGATGTTGACCTGATCGTAGAGGTCGACATGATCGGCACCCTCGATGATCATCAATTCCTTGGGTTCGGCTGCCGCCGCGACGGCGTCTTCGCTGAAATAGCGCGAATGCGCCTCCGAGCCGGCGATCACCAGCATAGGCCGCGGCGAGATTTCGTCGATATAGGTCAGCAGTGGCATGTTCATGAAGGACAGCGGGTTGGTCACCGTCCAGCCGTCGTTGGAGTTGACCGATCGGGGATGATAGCCGCGTTCGGAATCCTTGTAATAGGCGTGATACATGCGGATGACCGGATCGTCGATGCCGTCGAGGCTGTCCGGCAGGCCGCCAGCAAGGGCCGGCTCGCTGCTTGCCGCATCTTCCCAGCGCTGACGGCTCATCTGTTCGAGGCCCGCCGCGCGCTGCTCGTCGGTCAGGCTGTCGTAATAGCCCTTCGCCATCACGCGCGACATGTCATACATGCTGGTGGTGGCGACCGCCTTGACCCGCTTGTCGGCCGCCACGGCGTTCAGCGCCATGCCGCCGAAGCCGCAGATGCCAATGATGCCGATCCGCTCGCGGTCCACGCCCTCATGCAGGCCGAGGAAATCGACCGCGGCCATGAAATCCTCGGTGTTGATGTCCGGCGATGCAACCGAGCGCGGCTGTCCGCCGCTTTCCCCGACATAGGACGGATCGAAGGCGAGCGTAACGAAGCCGCGCTCCGCCATGGTCTGGGCATAGAGGCCCGCGGCCTGTTCCTTGACCGCGCCGAACGGACCGGCCACGGCCAACGCGGGCATGGCGTCGGATGGCCGCTCGGCGGGGGTATAGAGATCACCAACCAGGGTGATGCCGTAGCGATTGGTGAACTCGACCTTGCTGTGCTCCACCGCGTCGCTTTGCGGAAAGGTCTTGTCCCAATCGGAGGACTGAGCGCGCAGCGGTCTGCCGAAGGCAGAGGCTGCGCCAAATGCGGCGGCGGTGATGCCGACCGTCTTCAGAAGATTGCGGCGGCTTGGATCGACTGCCGCGTTTGCGGGGATTGGCTGTGTGGTGTCGGCCATTTCGATACCTCGTCTTGAATGCGAATGAGGTAAAGATGGGAGCGCAAGACCATGCGGATTAGAGGGTCAGTTCGGCACGTAGTCATGAAGAGATTTCATGAAATTCCGCGTGCGAAGGGAATAGCGGTGGTTATGCCTGTGCTTCACCGGACGCCAGGTTGGCCAGCCAGTGCCGAAATTTGCCTATTGTCGAATGCCTTTCCGGCTCTTGCGCCGAAAGTACGTAATAGGCGCTTCCATCCGAATGGAAACCTTTGGGCGCGACAAGCAGCCCGGCGCGAATATCGTCCTGAACGAGATGCCGCGGCCCGATTGCGACGCCCAGCCCCGCCACGGCAGCTTGCAGGCTGAAATAGAAATGCTCGAAATCGCGTCCGGGGTTAGCCGCACAGGTTTCGCCACTGATTTCGCCCCATGTCGTCCACGCCGATGGCCGCGTGGCATTCTGGGGATGAGCCAGCGCATCATCAGTGTCGGTTCGCACGAGACGGTGACGGGCGCGTGCGCCTGTGCGGCCTTGATGCGCCGCGCTTCCTCCTCGATCTCGCCGAGGCCCCGCGCCACCACCTGCGCCAGCCTGCGTCCGGCATCGGTCAGAAAAACCGCACGGTTGCGGCGCTCGAAAAGCGGCGTACCAAGGTCATCCTCAAGCAGCCTCACCGCGCGGCTGACCGCGCCAAGCGTCAGGTTCAAGCGATCCGCTGCCTTGCTGAAGCTCTCAAGCTCGGCAGCAACCCGAAAACAAGCGAGCGCGGGGAGCGATGTGAATTGCTGTCTCATGTGTGATTTTTCCTCACGCATCATGTGAGAAGTCATCCGTCGGCGCTCATCCCGCGTCCTAGCCCACTTCACGCTTCGGATGGATCCATCAGCGACAGCTGATCCAGGAACGCCACGGCGAAGTTACCCGTGCCGATGGCCGATTTTGCCCGGTTGGCGGCCTCGGCATACACCGCATGGGCGGCAACGACCGCCATTATCGGATCCTCGGCATTGGCCAGCATACCCGCCATCAGCGCGCCCAGCGAACAGCCCGCGCCGGTAACCTGCGTCAGCCGCACATCGCCGCCGCCGACCGCATAGGTCGTCGTCCCGTCGGTGATGTAATCCACCGCCCCGCTGACCGCCGCGATGGTGCCGATCTCTCCGGCGACCTTGGCCAGGAAGGGCACCGCCTGATCCGAAGTCATGGTCGTTTCCACGCCTTGCCCGCCGCCGTCACCGCCCGCCAGCGCGATCAACTCGGAGGCATTGCCGCGGATGGCCGTCGGCTTGAACTCCAGCAGACTGCGCACGACGGCGTCGTATTCCACCGCGCCCGCGCCGACGGCGACCGGATCCAGAACCCAGGGCACGCCGCCTTCATGGGCGGATTTTGCCGCCAGCCGGATCTCGTCAGGCCCGCAGCTCATCAGGCTCGCAGCGTTGATCCAGACCGCATGTGCGTGGCCGCCGAAGGCGCTCGGCCAGTCCATCGCCGTGCCGATCGCAGGGCCAGCGCCCACGGCCAGCAAGACGTTCGCGGAGAGGTTGGCGGCGATGTAGTTGGTCAGGCCGTAGCAGAATGGCTTCATCTGCTTCAGCCGCGCCAACTCGTTACGGATTTCCGGGTCGGTCCAGGACAGTTCTTTCATGGAAGGCTCCTGTTGGGGGATGCGCTCTGATTGCGCGTTCCGGGTCTTGGAATGTCACGGGGGCAGGCAGGGTCATCGTGACCCCCAGCTTGACCTGCATGTGCGGGTCGATCAGACGCGCAACCTGCATCATGGTGCGGGTCGGGCGCACGGGGTCGAAGGCGATGCTACGGGCGCGGAGCGGCGGATCCCGGTCTGCCGCGTCGGTCAGGTAGATACGGCTGCGGACAACGGCGCCCGGCGAGGCTCCAGTCTGCGTCAGGATGCCCTCGCCGTTCTCGACGGTGCGGGCGAACTGTACCACGGCATGGACATAGCTCATCAGCTCTTTGTAGTCGCTTCTGGTGGCAATGGTCCGGCGGATCATGCGGAAGCTCCGGTGAGGACGCGCGGGGCGGCCAAGGCGACAAGCCCCTGTCCATCCAGCGCCATGAAATCGGTGATCGTGTGGACGGGCCCCGGACCAAAGACATGTGCCCCGGTCTCCAGCGCGACAAAGGCCAAGCCCAGGCGCTCGGCGGTCACCTGGTCCCATTTGCCGTCGCCCAGGATCACGACGCGCTCGGGGGTCTCGTTGCCCATGGCCTGTGCCATGGCATCCTCGACCATCGCCTCGCGGGTCAGGTGTTCTCCGCCCGTCGCCAGCGCCAGCCCTTCGACATCCAGCCCCAGCAGCGACAGCTTGACCGCCGCCATGCGCCGCAGGGATCCGGTGGCAAAGGCCACCGCCACGCCCTCCATCGCGGCCAGGTCCGCCAGCAGTGCTCGCGCGCCGGCGATCTCGCCGATCGCGCGGAGTGCGAGATGGTCGCGCAGGGCGGCCTCGTACAAGCGATCGTAGCGGGCGAGTTCCTCGGCGGTGATGCCACGTCCGCGCATATGGCGGTAAAGCTCATCCAGCACGCCAAAGTCGGTATAATGCCGGTAGGCCCCCCAAGGCTGGAAGGTCACGTCCAGCCCGTCCCCGGCCAGCACCCGCGTCGCGAGGTCGTGATGCAGCCCGGCCGTATCCAGCAGCGTGCCGTCGACGTCGAAAACCACCAGGACCGTCATGCTCGCGCCTCCGGCCACTGAATGTCGAAGCCCCTCAGGGACTCCAGCCGCGATACGACACCCAGAACGCCGGTGTCGTCAAACCGTTTTCCGGCGATCTGGACCGACACCGGCACGCCCCCATCCTCGGGCTGATGCACCGGCACCGTCGCGGCCGGCCAGCCGATCTGGTTGAACCAGCAGGCAAAGGCCTGATGGCTGGCCGCCCCCAGAGCCGGGTCCGGACAGGTCAGCTCCGCCGGGAAGGACCGGACCGGCAGAGCGGGCGACAGGACGTAATCGAAAGGGTCGAGCTGTTCGGCAATCCGGATCGCGGCCGCATTGATCCGCCGGATCATACCTGCCGCCCGGATCGCCGACTGGCCCAGCAGCCTGTCGTACATGGTCCCGATCGCCGGATGAATCCGTCCCCGCGCCTCGGCATCCAACCCGAAGTAATCGGGCGCGCCAACGTAGAGCATGTTCCAGTGGATCGCCATGTAATCGTCGGGCTCTGCCGCCAGGTCCTCGATCTCGACCAGTTCTGCGCCGAGGTTCGCGAGGACGGCCGCCGCCATCTCCACCGCCACGCTGCTCGGGTCATCCGGAGCATCGCCCCAGTCGGCCCGCCGCCACAGCGCGATCCGTTTCCCGTCCAGCCGCTCGGGCGCCTCTTCAGGGACAAACCTCCCTTCTAGCGACACGAAATCCCTGTGCGAAAACCGTCCCAGCGCTGCCAGCGTCCGCGACACGTCCTCGACGCAGCGCGCCATCGGCCCCGCGCTGCGATAGGATCCCGGCGGGTCATAGGCGATCCGCCCCTGCGTCGGCTTGATCGAGGCAAGCCCGCTCAGCGCCGCGGGCAACCGCACGGACCCCACCATGTCGGTCCCCAGCGCCACCGCCGCTCCACCCAGCACCACGCTCGGTCCCGCGCCCGAGGATGACCCACCGGGGCTGGTCCCGTGGTCCCAGGCGTTGCGGATCACCCCGTGCTGCGAACTGAGCCCGGACATGATCATCGCGAAATCCGGCATGCTGGTCTTGCAGGTCGGGATCATCCCCGCCTCCCGCGCCCGCACCACCGGCAGCGAATCCGCCCCAGACACTGTCCCCGGATGGCACGCCGTCCCGTGCCAGCGCGGCAGTCCCCCGATATGGAAACTGTCCTTGAAACTGATCGGCACTCCGTCGAGCGGCCCCAGCGGCGTGCCCATTTTCCAACGATCCGCGCTTGCGCGGGCGGCTTGCATCGTCAGCCCGGCGTCAAAGCTCGACACCCCGTTCAGCGCGTCGAGCGGCCCCGAGACCACCGCCAGCGCCGCCTCGGCCACATCGAGGGGCGTCACCTCGCCCCGGCGATAAAGCGCGGTCAGCTCCGAACTGCTCATCATGGTCGGATCCGTCATGCAGTTGCCTTTCCGCGCGCCACGGGGCGGGACGGGTCCAACGTCCAGCCGCTCATGGATGCCTCGTAGACCCGGAATTCCGAATGCCCGGTCGCGACCAGCGCAAGCGCCAGCCCCGACGCATTGATGCCCCCGCCGCAGTAGAGAACCGGCACACTGCCCTCGGGCAGAGCCAGCGCCTTCAGACGCGTCTCGACGCGGTTCAGGTCCAGCCGGCCTTCCTCATCCAGAAGCTCGGAGAACGGCAGGTTCACGCTTCCTGGGATATGCCCCAGCCGCGGATCATCGCTGCCCTCGCCGGTGAATTGCGGTGGCCGCAACCCGCAGACCAGCGGTCGCATCGCATCGCCGCCGCCGGCCACCAGACGCGCGACCTCCTCGGTCGACACGAATTCCTCCCGCAGCGGTCCGGCGCGGAAATCCCCAAGGGCCACCGGCGCGGAGGGGCCGCTTTCCACGGCCCCTCCGGCGGCTGTCCAGGCCTGCAATCCGCCGTTCAGCACCCGCACCCGGTCAAAGCCGACACTACGGAACAGCAGCCAGATCCGCGCGGCATAGGCTCCGCCCAACCGGTCGTAGACCACCACCACGCTGTCCCGGTTCACGCCCAATTCGCGGGCACTGCGCTCCAGCACGTCCACGGACGGACGGGTGAAGGACAGCGGCGCATCCGCATCCGAAAAGCCTCCGAACAGGTCCGCCAGCCGCGCCCCCGGCAGGTGTTTCCCGGCAAAGACATCGGCGCCCGAGCCAAAGCCCGTCACCCCGCCTGGCCGGTCGATCCTCGCCACCGAGGCATCCAGCAGCACCACGCGGTCAAGGTTTCCGGCCAGCCAGTCAGGATCGACCAGCAGAGAAACGGGCAGATCGGGCGCTTGTGTCATGCCTTGGCCGATGCCGCGCGGTTCTTCCATTCGTCCCTCTTGGGACGCTCCAGACCCAGCGTCTCACGCGCGGTCCGGCCGGTGTATTCGGTCCGATGCAGGCCACGCCGCTGTAGTTCCGGCACGACGAAATCGGCGAATTCCTCGAAAGCACCGGGCAGATGCGTCGCCTGCACCATGAAGCCGTCCGATGCCCCAGCGTCCATCCACCGTTCCATGTTGTCGGCGATCGTCATGGGCGAGCCGATCATGTTGCCCTCGCTGCGCGCCCCGTACCAACGCCCGATCTCGCGCACGGTCAGGTTCTCGCGCTGCGCGAATTCGACGACCTCCTCGTAATGACCCTGCACGCCGACCTCTTCCAGCGTGGGCAGCGGCCCGTCCAGGTCGTATTTCGTCAGGTCGACGTTCACATGATAAGCCAGCCGCGAGAGGCCGGCCAGCGGATGAACGAGCTCTGCGAATGCCTCGTGCTTGGCCATGGCTTCGGCGTCGGTCTGCCCCACCACCACGGTGGCGGCGGTCAGGATCTTCACCTGGTCCGGATCCCGGCCATGGGCTTTCGCCCGCGCCTTGATGTCGGCATGGAAGCTGGCAGCACTTTCCATCGACTCGGCGCTGGAAAAGACCACGTCGGCCCAGCGGGCGGCAAAATCGCGTCCACGCGGCGACGCCCCCGCCTGAATCAGCAGCGGATAGCCCTGCGGTGGACGCGGTACCCCCAGCGGGCCCTGCGTCTTCACATGTGCGCCCACGAAATCGACCGACCGCACCCTGTCCGGATGGCCGAAATGACCGCTGTCCTTGTCCTGGAAGATCACTTCGTCATCCCAGCTGTCCCACAGCTGGGTCGTCGCCTGGAGCACTTCCTCGGCTCGGGCATACCGCTCTTCGCGCGGCGGCAGCTTGTCCTGTCCGAAGTTCTGCGCCTCGGCATCCTGGAACGAGGTCACGATGTTCCAGCCGGCGCGCCCCTCCGTCATGTGATCGAAGGTGCCTAGAGTCCGGGCAAGGTTGTAGGGCTCGTGGTAGCCGGTCGAAATCGTGGCCGCGAGGCCCAGGTGTTCCGTCACCCCGGCCATCACGCCCAACACGGTCATCGGATCGATGCGCGGTGTGCCCGATCCCCATTCCACCGCCGGCCTGAAAGATCCGCCCAGCGAGCGCGGCACCGACAGCGCGTCGGGAATGAAGGCGAGGTCGAACCGGGCGGCTTCGAGGATGCGCGCGGCCTTTTTGTAATAGGCTGCGGTCATGAACCCCGGATCGGCATCCTTGTGACGCCAGCCGGTGGTGCCCATCGGCCCCGCGTTCATAAAGGCTGCAAGGTGCATCTGTCTGGTCATGAACCAATCCTCTCCTGTCGGCAACGTGCAGGCGGGACGGAGCGTCGGGGAGGAAACCGGTCCGTGATGCTATCGGCTCCTGTGCCACTGGCCCGCCCACAGGTCTATGAAAAGACCATGCCGCCGCGATCCCACGCTTTGAAGCACAAAGGTTTCGAGCCCGTAATAGATTTTGGAATAAGGGCTGCTCACTCTTGCGGCGCACGCTCGTCAAGCGCCTGAGCGATGCGCAGGAAATTCCAGACCGCCGGGCTTTTCTCGTCCTTGCGCCAGAACACACCGACCTGCCAGGACAGGGCCGGCCCCTCGATTCCCTGAGCGATGATCTCATGGCTGTCGATAACCCCTGCAAGCGCGGATTCGTGCATCACCGCCACCCCAAATCCTGCCGAGACCATGCGCAGCTGCACCAGGCTCTCATTGACCCAATGGATTACTGCGGGATTGATCTCCTTCCATGCGAACAGCCGCTCGACCGCCCCTTCGAACCCCGGCGCCACGGACGTCTTCAGCCTGATGAACGGCAAATCCCGCACCGCAGGGCTATCTATCGACGTGATCCTGTCCGAGAGCCGCACCGGGAATACGAAAGCCAGCCGGTCACGCGCCACCTGGCGCGAGGCGAGATCCGGCGCGCCGGGCCAGCGCGCGAATGCCACGTCGAGCCGACGATCTCGCACCATCGGTATCTGCGCCTGGGACGAGATGTCGTCAAAGGTCAGTTCGACCTCGGGATAGGCCTCGCGATAGGCAATCAGCGCCCGTGTTACCACCTCGAGCGCCGAAAATGTAAAGCCAATGGCCAGTCGCCCGGTCTCGCCCCTGGCCATGCGCTGGCCCAGGTCCCAAATGCGCTCTGCCTCGCACACCAGCGGGTTTACCTCCGCAAGATATTGGCGACCGAAGTCAGTCAGTTCGGTCCCTTGCCGCGAACGCAGGAAGAGCTGCGTGCCCAGCATGTCCTCGAGCCGGGCGATCTGCTTGGTCAGCGTCGGCTGCGCGATTCCCAGCTGCGCTGCGGCCGCGTTGAAATTTCCCAGCTCTCCGAGCACGGCAAAGGCGCGGAATAGTTCGAGATTTTTCATGACTGACTCCGGCCTGTCCCGTCTTCCCTGGCAGCATGCTAGCAAGCTCGCTCCAGCGGGACCAGACAAGCCCCGTTTCGCGGCGCGGCGACGAAGGGCGTGACCGGAAGCCGCGGCGATGGCGGGTCGAGCCTCGGACACTACACCTGAACTTGCAAAGCGTCGTCGCTGTTCAGTCTGCTGCCAAGGGAGGGGGCTGAGGACAAGCGCGCGGCCGGGCACCCATCGCGGTGGAGCCGGTCCTCCGCGCTCATGTTCACCGGAAAGCAAGATCGGCGGATCGGGGCAGGGGCCGGGTTTCTCGACGCTCCGGGAAACGGTGGAATGCCCATGGACCAGGATCGACCGGTTACACCTTGCCGGACAGCACGTGTTTCACCTCCGCCAGGAAGGCGCCGGACAGTCTCGACAACGGCGCGTCCTTGAAGGTCAGAACGTTGAGCGGAAACCGGTAATCTATGTCCAGAAAGGCCACCCGCGTTCCGGCGGGGATACGGCCAAAGATCGTGAACTGGTCGAGCAGGGTGAGCCCGATCTCCTCCTGCACGAGGGCGCATGCCGTGTTCATCAGGCGGCAGCGGGCCCGATAGTCCGGTGTCAGACCGCGTTCCCGGAACATACCGTCGATCATCCGTTGCTGAAACGCATGGGTCCCGTAGCCGATCATCGGAAATTTCGCCACCTCCTCCAGTGTCACGCTCTCCGCGCCGGACAGCGGGTGGTCTTCCGCCATCAGGCAAACCAGCGGCGCCTCGGCAATTCTCGTTGTCTCGATGCGCGGGTCTTCGAGCTCGTAGATCGTCAGGGCAAAATCGTAGCGGTCGAATTCCAGCATCGGGATCACCTCGTCGACATGCAGGCTGCCCAGTTCGAAACGGATATCGGGATGTGTCTTGCGCATGCTCGAAAGCGCCTGCGGGATGAGGCTCTGCCCCAGTCCCGGCGAGCTTCCGATGCGCAGGGGAATGTCGCTCGTCTCCTGATGCGTCAGCCGGTCCTCGATGCGTTTGAGGCTGCGGTGGATCGACACGAGATCCGGCATGAGAGCCAGCGCATCCGCGGTCGGGACAAAGCCGCCGGGCGTGCGGGCAAAGAGGTCGAATCCGATCTGTGCTTCCGTGTGGCGCAACATCCGGCTTACGGCCGCCGCCGACACGTTCAACAGCTGCGCTGCTCCGCCGATCGACCTGGCCACCATGACCGCCCGTACGACCTCGACCTGCCTGATGGAAATCATTTGCCTCGCCCTGTTAACAAAATGCTAATCATTTCGACCGAGATGTTAATCGACCTTTGCGGGCTGTTCAATTTACTGTCTCCGAAACGCGACGATGCGATGGAGGAGACGCCCGTGACACCATGCGAAACAAGCTCCCGCTACAGTTACGACGTCATTGTCGTCGGCGGAGGCATGGCGGGTTGTGCGGCGGCTCTGGCGGCGGCACGCAGCGGCTCCAATGTGCTTCTCGTCGAACAGAATGCCTTTTTAGGGGGTGCGGCCACCGCAGGTATGGTCGGCCAATTCGTCGGCTGGCAGACCCGCGCCGGTCGCAAGGTCGTGGGCGGAGTGGCGGAGGACATCGTGACGCGGTTGCGTGCCGACGGTGGGTGCGGCGAACTCGGGACATTCGTCATGTCGACCGGGCACGAGATGAACCGGATCGAATACGACGCCCAGATCCTCAAGGTCTCGCTCGAACAGATGCTGATCGAGGCAGGCGTCTCGATATTGTTCAAGTCCTTCGTCATGGCGGCGCGTTGCGACGGCGACCGGATCGGTGCCGTGTCCGTCTGGACGGCGGGTAGGCCGATCGAGGCGAGCGCATCCATTTTCATCGACGCATCGGGCGATATGGCTCTCGTGACGGCCGCGGGCGGGTCCTTCCTCGGGCTGGGGGATGACGAGGCGCTTCAGCCCGGCACGATGATGTTCGAGATGGCACCCGTCGACCTCGCCGAGATGGATGCGATGACACGGTCCGACCGCGACCGGGTGATCGAGGCCGGCCTGCGCTCCGGCGCGCTGCCGCGGGCGGCGCTGCATTATTCGCGCGTTCCGGGTGCTGATGCGGCCTGGTTCAACATCTCGCGTGTGTCCGTCGACCCCGACGATCCCTTCTCGGTCAGCAGGGGCGAGATCGAAGGCAGGCGGCAAGCTGTCGAGATCTCCAGATTTCTCAAACAGAACATGCCCGGATGCTCGAAGGCGCGCCTTTCGGCACTGGCTCCGCAACTGGGGATCCGCGACACGCGCCGGGTTCTGGGCGATCACGTCATCACGCGCGATGAGATCAGCGCCGGGGTGGGCTACGAGGACACGGTGGCTTGTGGCGCCTATCCGATTGACGTCCACAAGCCGACAGGCACAGATCTGACCTTCATTGAGTTCGGTGAGGATCATCACTATTCCATACCCTATCGCGCGCTGGTGCCCGCAGGCTTTCGCAATGTCCTCACCGCGGGCAGGGGCGTGTCGGCAACGCATGAAGCCTTTGCCGCGCTGCGCGTCATGCCCACCGCCATGGCGATGGGACATGCGGCCGGGGCCGGCGCGGCGCTTGCCGCCACCTCCGCACAAGGTGAGGTTCGCGCAGTGTCGATCCCCGAGTTGCAGGCACGGCTTCGCTCGGAGAACGCATTCCTGGGAGTTTGAGAAATGGCCTTTACCGCGCTTCTGATCACCTTCGCCATTTTCATGGCCATGGGCGCGCCCGTCGCGCTTGCCATGGGGTTTGCCTCCATGGTCTACATTCTCCTCGGCGATGTCATGCCCTCGATCTTCATCTTTTCGATGGTCGAAAGCCTCGGCGGAGTGACGCTTCTGGCCATTCCGTTCTTCGTGCTGGCGGGCGAAATCATGAACGTCGGCGGTGTGACGGCACGGATATTCCATTTTGCCGGCCTGCTCGTGGGGCACATCCGCGGAGGGCTCGCCCATGTGAACATCCTCTCCAGCCTCTTTTTCGCCGGCATCTCCGGCTCGGCCGTGGCCGACACCGCCGGACTGGGCCGGATCGAGATCAATGCGATGACGAAAGCCGGCTACTCGCGGGCCTTCAGCGCCGCGGTCACCGCCGCGTCGAGCTGCATCGGTCCGATCATTCCGCCCTCCATCCTCATGGTGCTCTACGGATCCATGTCGGAGGTGTCGATTCCCGCGCTGTTTGTCGGCGGATTGATTCCCGGTCTCCTGCTCGGCGCGTTCATGATGATCTACGTCTATTTCGCGTCGAAGAAGGAGGGCGTCGTTCCCTCCGAGCGCGCGAGCCTCGGGGAAATCTCAAGAAGCTTCATCCGCAACGCCCCTCCGCTCGCGACGCCTGTGGTCATTCTCGCCGGGCTGGTCTTCGGCATCGTCACCCCGACCGAGGCCGGGGTGGTCGCGGTCTTCTATGCGGCGGTCGTCTCCATGGCTTACGGCGACATGAACTGGTCGAACCTCGGCGCGATGCTGGAGGAAGCGCTGATCACCACGACGCAGATCATGTTCATTCTGGGGATGTCCTCGCTCTTCGGATGGCTCGTGACCACCGAACAACTGCCGCAGGCGATGGCGCAGTTCTTCCAGGGCTCCGGCTACGGGCATCTGGCCTTCCTCTTCGCGGTCAACGTCATCCTGCTGCTGCTCGGCACGTTCATGAGCCTGACCTCGATCCTCGTGATCTTCACGCCGACCCTCGTCGGCATGGGAACGGCGCTCGGGGTCGATCCGGTTCACCTCGGGGTGGTCGTCGTCCTCAATCTCACGGTGGGCCTCATCACGCCGCCGCTGGGCTGGTGCCTCTACATCGTGACCGAGATCGCCGAGATCCGGTTCATCGACACGGCGCGTGCGATCCTGCCGTTCCTGATCCCGATCCTGATCGTGCTCCTGCTCATCACCTATATTCCGGGCCTCGTGCTCCTGCCGGGGGAGCTTCTGCTCCCCAGCCGCTGATACCAGATCGTTTTCGAAAGGGAGGAACCAATGAAAACTGCTTTCACATCCACGCTCGCCCTCGTCGCCCTGTCCGTCTCGGCGACCTGTGCCTCGGCGGCCACCTACCGCCTCGCCTGTCCATCGGCCGAGACCTCGACGACCTGCCTTGCGGCGACGCATTTCGCCGACGAGGTCCGGGAAAACTCCGGCGGAGAAATCGACATTCAGGTCTTTCCCGGTGGCCAGCTCGGCTCGGGGGAGAAGGCGATCCAGCAGATGCGCGCAGGTGTGCTCGATCTCGTCGTCGAAAGCCTCTCCAACTACGGGAATTTCGTTGACGATTTCAATGTGGTGTCCTGGGGATTCACCTTCAGGGACAACGCCCATTTCCAGAGCTTCCTTGCCTCCGACGTCGAGAAGGAGATGGAAGCCCAACTGTTCGACGAAGCCGGCATCAAGATGCTGGCAAGCAACTGGTCCAAGTTGCCGCGCGTGGTCGTTTCGACCAGGCCGGTGGAGACGCCGGAAGATCTCGCGGGGCTCAAATTCCGCGTGCCGGGCATCCCGTCCTATATCAAGACCTGGCAGACCCTCGGCGCGAATCCGACCCAGGTTCCGTGGGCGGACAGTTTCCAGGCATTGAAGACGGGGATCACGGATGCGATGGAAGCCCCGTACGACTCGGTGCTGAGCCAGAAATTCCACCTCGCGGCGCCCTATGTGTCCCTGACGGACCACGTCTACGACTCCGTCACCGTGTCGATGAACGGGATGCGCTGGTCGCGGCTGGATGAGGCGCAGCAGCAGGTCATGCTCGAGGCCGCCGCCAATGCCGCCTCCTATTCGGCGGAGCTTGTCGCCGAGGCCGCGAAAACCGTGTCCGATCAGCTCGAGGCGGACGGGGCGACCATCATCGAGGTCGACCGATCCGCATTTGCCGACAAGCTGCGCGCGGCCGCAGAGGAACAGGAAGCCGAGGGGCTTTGGGCCGAAGGGCTCTACGATGCCATTCAGAGCATCGACTGACGATCCAGGCTCCGGGAGAACGCCATGAAATCAATCGACAACCTTCTTCGGACGATCAGCACGGTCTATCTGCGTATATCGCAGGTCGTGTTGCTCGCCCTCGTCCTGGGAATCCTGCTCGAGGTCTTCATGCGCTATTTCCTGGGGCGGGCCTTTGTCGGCTCTGCGGAGCTGACGCAGCTCGCGATCACCTGGGTGGTCTTCCTGATGGCCTTCGTGTTGTTCCGGACGCGCCGGCATATCGTGGTGACCGCGCTTGTCGACATGCTTGGTCCGCGCGTCAATCGGCTGTTCGATGCGATCATCAATCTCGCGACCATCGTCCTGTCGATTTACGTGCTGGTGCAACTCGGAAACGTCTGGGAATTCCTCGGGCTGAAGACGCCCGTCTTCGGAATACCCGACACGGTGTTCAAGATCTCGCCGGTGTTCTGCTTTGTGCCGATGGCGCTCCAGGCGGCCCTCAACCTGGCCGCGCCATGGCTGGAGCCGTCCGATCCGCATGAAACCGAGCACGTCTGAGACGCCGCCCAGGCAGGTCGCCCGATCCTGAAAGGCGCCGGACGCGCGTCCGCCCGCCTGTCCCTTACCGGCCGGCTCGGGATGTGGATGTCGGTGCGGCGGTGCGCATGACCTGGGCGCCACCACCAGCGGCGTCGCGCCCGTCGCGGAGATTCAGCCGTGAGCCGGGCTTTGTCAGTGTCCGTTGCGACAGCAGGGGGGGAAGGGCCTACGCCCTCCGTCGCGTTCTCTTGGTCGCGCTCCTCCCGATCCGCCCCGGATTACCATCCGCCGCCG
Organism: Celeribacter indicus; assembly: GCF_000819565.1. Taxonomy (NCBI): domain Bacteria; kingdom Pseudomonadati; phylum Pseudomonadota; class Alphaproteobacteria; order Rhodobacterales; family Roseobacteraceae; genus Celeribacter; species Celeribacter indicus. The sequence goes on along the minus strand of NZ_CP004393.1, from coordinate 4,117,162 downwards.
CCGCCTCCTCCGCCGCCGCCGCCGGAGAAGCCGCCGCCGGAAAAGCCCGAGGACCCGGAGCTTGACGAGGTGGTGCAGGTCGTGACCGCGGAGGTCATGGATTGGCAGGCCGTCGCGATGGAACTGCCGAACGATCCTCCTTCGCCCGTGGTGCCCTGATACCAGACGGGCCTCCAGACATGGGTTGGAGCGCCGGATCGCGTGGCGGCGCGGTCGAGCGCCATCTCGTAGGCCTGCGCCCATTCCCTTTCGACGTCAAGGGCGATGGCATAGGCTAGGAAGTCCTCGAACCGGCGGCGGGCGCTGCGGCGGGACCGCGCCTGGGTGCGCCTGCGGGAGAGGTGGCGGCGAAAGCCTTCGATCTCGGCCTTGAGCCTGCGTCCGTCGGGTGTGGTCAGACCGATCCCTCCGGCGAAGACGCCGAGCATCACCGGCAAGCCGACAAGCGCAACGCCCGCGATCAGCCCGAGCCCGCCTGACATGATACCGAACAGCAGCCACATCAGGCAGGAGATGCCAAAGGCGATGCTCAGCGTCGTCGCGATGAGGCGCAGAGCTTGCGGTCCTCGACCGAACATCGTCGTCACCAGGGGTATGCCCAGCGGAATCAGCGGCATGAAGCTCAGAGGTCGTGCCTGCCCCGCCATCGCCTGCCAGCTCACCGCGAAGGCCAGCAGGTAGCAGGCCACCGCCGCCAGAAGCAGCCAGCCGCCGTTCGACTTGTGGAAATTTTCCCCGTGTTCCCGCTCCATCGCGGTACGGAACGCAGCCAGGAGGGCCTGTACGTCCTTCCGGTTGTCCGGCGAGATGACAAAGGGTTCGTCCTGCCCCTTCAGATGCGTCAGGATCGCCGCCTCGCCGGCAGGCAACCCGGCGCCCGCCGGTTTCCCCGTGCGGGCGATCGACCATGTGGTACCGGACCGGGTGAGGACGAGGTGGCCTTTGACGCCCAGATGTATGGCCGCCGCCACCATGGCGGAATTTCCGAGCATTCCATTTGCGGCGATATAATGCGCCAGCGCGGGCGAGACGCCTCCGGGCGGGGTGCTGCGTTCACGGACAGGGCCGAGCGGTGCGTCCCGCCCCTTGCGCCGCCAGATCCACCACAAGCCGGCCGCCATTGCGATCATGCCGAACAGCGCGGTCATCTCCGCCGGGCGGTCCCGCAGGGGGAATAGGAGCCGCTCCATAAATCCGGGTCGGGCCACGATGCCGCTGGGAAAGGCGACGGCGGCGGTCAGCCCCTCGTAACGGTCCAGCGGTGTGGTTGCCATGACATAGACGCTGCGGCCGCCGTCCTCCAACTGCTCCCACGCCTCCCGCGCGTCGGAACCGTAGGGGCCGGTATACGCCGCGACATCCGTCGCCTGCGCGCCCTTGGGCAGGCGGATATGAGCCGCGGCCATGTCGACGTGGAAGTCCCACGCATTGCCGGTGATGTTCCAGTAAAGTTCGTCATGGTCGCCAAGGAAGCGGATCTGTCGGGCCACGCGGTAGTGCAGCCGGAAGCGGCGTTCTCCACGCGGCACAAGCCTGTCCTCATCCCCCAGGTAGATGCGGATCATACCGTCCCGGCGCAGGACGCGTGTCTCGACCGGTTGTCCGTCCAGCGATGCCGAAACGAGCTTGAACCCGCCCCACCGGATGCCATCCCCGCTCAGCGGGAGGTCGCGAAAGATGCCGTGCCGGATGCGCGCGCCCTCGGCCTGCACGTCCAGCGTCTCGACGACGGACAGCGCCCCCGAGGGCTCCACCGTGATTTCGCTGACGAAGTTTCGGATGCGCTCATAGGCATGGGCCTGAGAGACGGAGAGGGCGGTGAGGAGAAGGATGAAGAAGATACGGAAAAAGCGCGTCATCCCCGTGTACTATGCGGCGGAGGGCGAGGTCGCAACCTGTCGGACCCACAACAAAATGGTCATTACGGGCGTGATTTGACCATTCCGGCACAGGATTAATGACCACCGGCTGCGCTGTGACTGGTGTTTTTTATATCGGTGTTTTTTATATCAATGGCTTACTTGCGCGGCAGCTTCCGGGGCTGAATAGCCCCGTGTATCGTGGACGCCTTCTTTGCTAATTTTGAGGCAAGGAGGCCATGATGAGCAGCAGGCGGTCGTGGGGCGAGAGGCAGAGCGCGCAAGCCTTTCCCCAATCTTGCGCCATATCTGGAGGTCGGTATTTCCTTCGTCTTTTCCGGTCCGCACAGCCGTCGGAAACGCATGTGCCGACGCGCAAACCGGTCAGGCCCTGCCGGAGGGAAGGGGGTCTTCCGGCAGGGCCTTGTTCCATCCGTGTCAGGCTGCGAGGGCCGCGACCAGCGCGTTGCGCAGATCGAGATAGAACACAGGGTCGGTCGGATAGTGCGACAGCGACATCGTCCGCTCCGGATCGATGAGATCGAGAACCGCCTCGCGGCCCTTGCGCTCCTCGAGGGCCTGCATCAGGCGCAGATCCTCGAGTGCTTCGCCGAACACCATCCCACGCGTGGAATGCCAGACGGTGTAATCGGGACCGGGGTAGACGATGAACGGGTCGCCCGCGGGAAAGGCGCCGCCCGCGTCCGGCTCGAGAAAGGGATCGAGCGCGCGTTTGGACAGGTAGGTGTTGTAGAAGTTGAAGCCCCAGTGAAGGAAGCCTGCCGCTTTGGTCACGAAAAGCTGGCTGCCGAAGACCCGGTTGCGGCTCGGCGGCATCGCGAAGAATCGGTTCGCTACGTCGCGGTTCTGGCCTACGCAGTAATAGAGCCACATGTTGTCCACGCCCGCCTCGATGAAGGGCGCGGCATGGTTCGTGGCGACAACGGGGGTATCGACGATGCCTTCCTCGAAAAGAGAGAAGGCACTCATTGCGTCGACGATCGTGCAGCCGTCGAGCAGGTCGGCCACCACGTTCTTGGCGGCGCGATAGGTCGGCGCCATCGCGGCGGTGGGCTCGTCGGAGATGTGGAAGATCACGCGATCGAGACCCCATTCGGCGTCGAGTACCTCGCGCAGCGCGGGCACGAGCTGTTCGAGCAGCTTGCGGTAGGAGGGGTCGGTTGCGGGCACGTCCCAGCCGAATTCGCGCGTCGTCGCGCCGTTGCGCGTGACGTAGATCGGCGGAGTCGCCTCGGCGCCCCACTGGGTAAAGAAGTGCGCGATTTCAATTTGTTGCAGGCCGGCGTCGTGCATGATCCCCAGCCAGCGACGCAGCAGGGAAAAGTCAAAGTCATAGTGGCCCTGCGCATCCGCCGCGATGCCGAGAAGCTGGCAGGTCAGTCGCTGCGCGCCGACGGCCGTGTCGAGGACCGGCGTCCAGACCGGCGCCAGAAGCGAGGTGATCCCGATCTCGGCCGCGGCCTTGGCGTAGGCCTCGACCGAGGTCCAGAAAGCTCCGGAGAAGGGCTCGATCCCGTAGTACTGGGCGATGCAGTCGCAGTGCATCCATTGCGTGACGGGGATCGACAGCGGCGCGAGGTCGAGGGCGTGGATGTCGAGCGATACCGTGTGGCTGCCGAGGTCCTGACCGGTGCTGGTCGCAAGGGCGATCTCGACCGATTGCCGCCCGAGAGGGGCATCCGCGGTCACGATGAAATCGATCCAGACTGCCTGCCACTGGCCGACAAAGACCTTGGTCGCGCCGCCGTCGCCCAGCGGGCGCAGCGGATCGGGCCAGAGGCCGGCATCGTCGCGCAGGTAGTTGTCGTCATGGTTCTCGAACGCGAGAAAACGGGCCGGCACCAGATCGACGGACGATACTTTCGCAGTGATGCCCGCGCCGGTACGAGGGGTCGTCACGACGCCTGGCAGGAGCCCCTCGGGCGGATGCGGCACGACGGCACCGGTGGTGACATCCGGCGGCAGGATCGCGACCTGGAGGGACACCCGCCCGCCGCGCCAGGTCGAAAAGGTAAAGGCCTCGGGCAGGGGGCGCGGTTTGGTGTCGGGAAAAATCTTTTCCAAGCTGTCACAAAGATACGTGGTCCAGTCGCGCGGAATCGAGGGAGAGGTGGGCGTCAATTTTTGCTCCTTGGTCAGATGCGGGCCACTCAGACGAGACGCAGGTCTTCGTCGAGTTTGGCGAAACGGCGGTGAAGCGCGGATCCATCGGTTCTGAATAGATGGGCGTCTTCGGGATGGAAGCGTGCCAAGAATTCCTGTGCGGGCGGCAGTGCCATGGTACCGCTACCGGTCACGCAATGCAGGCGTCCACCCTTGTCGAAAGCGTGGACTTCGGTGATCGCGCCGAGGCGTTCGACGACATCGGGCACGAGCGTCACGCCGACGCCCTCGCCGTCCACCCGGAACTCGATGGGGCGGATGCCCAAATGTAGCGTCTCGCCGGCGGGGCTGTCGCCGTCCACCGGCAGCGTGACCTCGGTGCCGTCCTCGAGCCGGACGCGCACGCCGTCGGTGCTCGTGCCCAAGCTGGTGACGGGCAAGAAGTTCATCGCGGGCGTGCCGATGAATTCGGCGACAAAGCGGTTGGCCGGGTGGTGGTAGAGCTCGAGAGGTGTACCGACCTGTTCGATCCGTCCGGCCCGCATCACGACGATGCGGTCGGCGAGGGTCATCGCCTCGACCTGGTCGTGGGTCACGTAGATGATGGTGTTCCGGAGGGTCTTGTGCAGGCGCGAAAGCTCCACGCGCATCTCGCCGCGCAGGGCCGCGTCGAGGTTGGACAGCGGCTCGTCGAAAAGGAACACGTCGGGTTCGCGCACGATCGCGCGACCGATCGCGACGCGCTGGCGCTGGCCGCCCGAGAGGGCTCCGGGCTTGTGGTCGAGCCGGGCTTCGAGTTTGAGCGTGCGCGCGGCGCTTTCAACGCGGCTGCGGATCGTGGCCTTGTCCAGTCCGGCGACACGCAGCGGGAAAGCGATGTTTTCGAACACGCTCAGGTGGGGGTAGAGGGCATAGGACTGAAACACCATGGAGATGCCGCGCTCGATGGGCGGCAGGTCATTGACGACCTTGCCGTCGATCTCGAGCGTGCCGTTTGTGATGTCCTCGAGGCCTGCGATCATGCGCAACATGGAGGACTTGCCACAGCCCGAAGGACCGACGAAGACGACGAATTCGCCATCCTCGATGGTGAGGTCGGTCGGCTCGATGACCTTGTGGGAGTGGTATGATTTTGTCACCCGCGCGAGTGTCAGCTTGCCCATGTGGTTCGTCCGTTCGTGTCCTTGAGGGGTGCGGAGGGGACGCATCCGCACCCTCCGCTTGTTTGGGTCAGTCCAGCAGATCTTCGAGTTCGGCCTGCGCGGTATCGGCAGCCTCTTCGGCCGTGCCGTCACCCACGACGACCGTCTGGATTGCCTCGTTGATGGCGTCACGCATGCCAATGTAGTCCACGAACAGCGGCTCGCTGCCACCGGAGGGCACGGAGTCGATGAAGTAGGACCAGCTTGGATCCTCGGCGATCAGCGCGTCGATCGCGGCGGTTTTGCGGATCGGGGTCCAGCCGCCTGCGAGGTCGAAGTCGGCCTGACGCTCGGGCGCGGTCAGGTAGGTCACGAGGTCCTCCGCCGTATCCCCGACGCCGGTGTTGTCGAAGACCACGAGGCTGTCGGTGATCAGCACCGAGCCGCTTTCTCCCGAAGGGCCGTGCGGCACGAAGGCGATGCCGTAGTCCACGTCGCCGGTCTTGCTGCGACCCCAGCCACCGGTGGTATACATGGCGATACGGCCTTCGGAGAAGAGGGGCTCGAGGCTTGCGCGGTCATAGGCGAGCGGGCCGTTCTGGCTATACTTGGCCAGTTCGCCGTACATCGCGAGGGTTTCGACCACCGCGGGGCTGTCAAAGGTCACGTTGCCGTCGGCGTCGAGGATCGCGCCACCGTTGGAGTAGAGAAAGTTCATCCAGGCATGCATGGCGGTATCGGTGGTGTCGGCGGGCATGCCGAAGCCGTCGGCGTCGGTGTTCTCGGAGACGGCCTTGGCGGCAGCGAGCAGTTCTTCCCAGGTCGTGGGACCTTCGGGCATATCGACGCCGGCCTCGGCAAAGAGGGTCTTGTTGTAGAACAGCGCCTGACTGGAGAAGGCGCGCGGCATGCCCCAGACCTTCTGGTCGAAAGATACGGTGGAGAGCACGGAGGGCTCGTAGCTGTCGAGTTCCTCGGCCGACAGGTCGATCGGACGGATCAGGCCGCTTTCGGAAAGCTGTTTAAGCACGCGCGAGCCGAGGTAGGCAACGGCAGGGGCGTTCCCTGCGGCGGCGAGGGTCATCACGCGTTCCTGGCACTGGCTCCAGGCCACGAATTCCAGGTTCACGGTGTAGTCGGGATTGGCCGCTTCCCAGTCGGCGATGTGCTCGGCTTGTACGGCGGCTTGCGGATCGGACCCGGACCCGCAGGAGACGAAGACAATCTCCTCCTGGGCCATGGCGGCGGTTGCGCTGAGAGCCAGTGCGGTCCCAGCGATCAAGTTGCGTTTGATGGTCACGTTGAACTCCACTGTTGATCAAGCTGTTCTGGTTATTGTGGCGTCTCATTCCTTGACCGCGCCCGACGTCAGACCGGCGACGAGATAGCGTTGAAGGAAGAAGAAGACGAGAAGGACCGGCAGGGTCCCGACGATGCTCGCCGCCATCAGTTCGTTCCAGGCCACGTGCTGCTGGCCGAAGAATTTGAACAGGCCGACGGGCAGGGGGGCGAAATCGTCGATCGCGTTGAAGGTCAGCGCGAACAGGAATTGCTGGGCATAGGCGGTCACGAAGGTGGTGATGGCGACCACCACGATGCCGGGCATCGCGAGCGGCAGGATGATCCGCCGCATGGTCAGCACCCGCGAGGCACCGTCGACATAGGCCGCCTCTTCGAGATCCCTAGGAATGCGCAGGAAATAGGTGCGCAGCAGCAGAATGCCCGTGGGCACGCAAAAGGCCGCACCCGGAATGATCATCGCGAAATAGGTGTTGAGCAGACCGGTCGCCATCATGAGCCGGTAGAGCGGGATGATGAGCACCGCGGCGCCGATCATGTTGATGGCGAGGAAGGCGGTCAGAAAGCCGTCGCGCATCCTGAATTCGAACCGCGCAAAGGCGTAGGCGGCAGGCACAATGCACAAGAGGGCGAGCAGGGTGACCGAGAGCGCGATGAAGAAGCTGTTGAGGATGTAGCGCAGCAGGTTCGGCACCGAGGTCCACATCGTCACATAGGCCTCGACGCCCATGTTTTCGGAAAGTAGGCTGTAGGGCACCTGGAAGACGTCTTCGAGCCGGCGCAGCGAGACAAAGAAGGCCTCGGCGAAAGGCGCAAGAAGGAACACCAGCAGGCAGGCCAGCCCCAGGTAGATAGCCACCAGTTCGTGTTTGGAATACTTGTTGATCATTTTCCACTCTCTCGGGGCGCGCGACGGGCCGCGAGCGAGAAATAGACTCCCGCGACCACACTTACGCAGACGAGGATCGCGATGGCACGGGCCGCGCCCTCGCCGTAGCGGTAGCGGCTGATCGCGGTCTTGTAGGTGTCCACAATCATCGTGGTGGTCGCATCGCGCGGGCCGCCTTCGGTGAGGATCCAGATGATGTCGAAGCTGTTGAGCGACCAGATCACGCACAGCAGGGTGATGGTGGCCAGCGACGGCTTGAGCAGGGGCAGCGTGATCCGGCGGAAGCGGTAGAGGCGCGATGCGCCGTCGGTCCAGGCCGCCTCGTAGAGATCCTTCGGGATCGACTGCATGGCCGCGAGCAGGAACAGGGCTACCATCGGTACGCCGACCCAGACGTCCGTCAAGACAGTCGCGACGAAGGAGGAATTGCGGTGCGCGAGGAACTCGAGTGGGCCGTCGAGCAGTCCGAGACGCTGTCCGACCCCGGAAATCATCCCGAACTGGCCGTTGTACATCCACTTCCAGATGAAGGCGCCGATGGCGACGGGGATGATCCACGGCAACATGGAGAGGATTCGCGCGAGCTTCTGGCCCGGGATCGCGGCGTTCAGGAGCACGGCGGCGTAAAGGCCGATGCCGACCTTCAGCACCACCGCCAGAAGAACCCAGAGAAAGGTACGCAGCATGACCACCGTGAAGTCCCCGCCGAAGATGTCGGCGTAGTTCTCGAGACCGACATAGTCATAGGAGGGGCGCAGGGAGGCATCGGTGAAGGACAGACGCACCGTATCCGCGAGCGGATAGGCCACGATCACCAGCGTCAGGACAAGGGCGGGGACCAGAAGGAGGTAGGGAAATGCACCTGCGGATTTCATGTGACGTTCTTCGGAACAGCGAGCGGGACAAGGGTTTTGATTACTCCGCGGCACATGGAAAAGGCCAGAGCGGAGACTTTAGCAAATATATCACGATGCCGTTGTATCGCTCTTCGTTCCACCGTCTGGCGCTCCACTTTTTGTGTTTACTATTAGACACTCTCAGATATTTTGGTATTTTCAAGGTTTTGTTTTATATGAAGTGATAATTTGTGGTGAGGATTATTAGTTTGACAAAATATTCAACCTGTCGGACATTGAGGTAGCCGAAAATTTGATCGTTGGTAAAATAATGACTGAAACCGATTTGCTGCGCAGACTCGAAACTGAAGGCCAGACCCTGACGCCGAAGCTGCGCGCCATCGCAGCCTACGCTCTAAAGGAGACCGAAACCTTCATTCGTAACACGAGTCGCGAACTCTGCGCGGATCTCGGTGTCTCGGAGCCGACGCTCATCCGATTCTGCCGCGAATTCGGCCATACGGGCCTGTCGGAGTTCCGCATCAACCTTGCTCTCAGCCTCGCCCACCAGTCGGATGCCGGCACCTTTATCGAGCCGCTGCCGACCGACCGCCGCTTGGTCAACATGGATGCCAAGCGCGCCATCGCGGAGCGCGCGGCCCAGCTCGTCACGGGCGATTCTTCCTTCCTGATCGACAACGGTTCCACCGCTGAGTTCTTTGCGTCGGCGCTCGCCGACCACGCTCCGATGACCGTCATGACCACGGGGCTGATCGTGGCGCGCAACTTGCTGTCGCTGGGCAAGCATGAAGTGATGATGACTGGCGGCACAATCCGTCCCGATGCCATGGCAATGACCGGGCGGCTGGTCGAGAGTAGCCTGGCCCACATGCGGTTCGATGCCTTCGTCATGAGCGCTGACAGCGTTTCGGCAGCGGCTGGCCTTTCGACCTATCGCGAGGACGAAGCCCACAGCAACCGCGCGATGATCGCGGCCTCCTCGCGGGTGATCGTGCTTGCGGACAGTACGAAATTCTCGAAGCCCGCCCTGCACAACATCTGCCGGTTCAACGCCGTCGCAACCCTCGTCACGGACCTGCCCGAAGAATCCGACGAACTGCGGGCGATCCGCGCGCAGGGAGTCGAAGTCTTTTGTGTGCGTCCCGACGCCTCTGCAGCCTCCGATGCCCGTACGGTAAAGGGCACGGCATGACCACGACGGACACCAAGCGCCTCCACGGCGGCATCGACCTGGGCGGCACGAAAATCGAGGCCGCCCTTTTTGACAGAGATTTCAAGAAACTGGACACGCGTCGCCTCGACACGCCCCGGGGGTCCTACGAGGATCTTCTGGCCGCGATTGATGCGCAATATGCCTGGCTTTCTGTGCAGGCGCAGGATCCCGCACTCGCCGTCGGGATCGGGCTGCCCGGCTATTTTAGCAAGACGAGCGGGCTCTACCATGCCGCGAACCTTCCCGCTTCGGGGCGTCCGTTCCGCGACGACCTGACGGCCCGCCTGCCGCATCTCGTGATCGGGCAGGACCTCAAGTGCTTTGCCTTGTCCGAGGCCCGTGGGGGGGCCGGCGACGGGGCCCGCCATGTCTTCGGTCTCATCATGGGTACGGGACTGGGCGGCGCCTATTGTGTCGACGGGCATCTCGTCGACGGGCTGCAGGGCCTCGTGGGCGAGGTCGGCCATCTGCCGATCGGGGCCGCGACGGCGCGGGCGCATGATCTGCCGCAGATCGCGTGCGGGTGCGGTCGGATCGCTTGCCTCGAAACGCTGGTCGCGGGGCCGGGCCTGGAGCGGCTGGCGCGCCACCTCGGTCTGGAGGCTACCGGCACGCGCGAGATTTTCGCTTTGTACGCCAAGGCCGATGCACAGGCGCAGGCTGTCGTCGACGTCTGGCTTGACCTATGCGCACAAACCTTGCTCACCATCCAAATGTCGCTCGATCCCGATGTGATCGTCCTGGGCGGCGGGCTTTCGAATGTCGACGGCGTCGAGCGCCTGCTCGAGGACCGGCTGTCGCGCGTCGTCCTGCGCGGAACCGTGGGGCCATCCATCCGCAGGGCGAAGTTCGGCGATGCAAGCGGCGTGCGCGGCGCGGCGATGCTGACGCAGGACTTGGTGATCGCTTGACGGGAAAAGGCGCCCCGAGTTCCGGAGGCGCCTTTTTTCATTGGGTTTGTTGCGTCAGAGTGTGACCCGCTCCACAGCGGCATCGAAGGCGATCACCTCGGCGAGCGGCTGGCCGGGGCGGAGCGCCGCACGCGGCAGACGCATCGCGTCGCGCGGCACCATCGCGGCCATAAGATAGGCCTCTTCCAGCGGCAGGCCGATGTGGCGCACGGCGTTGCGGACGGAGGTTGCGAGGTCGATATGGGCACCGGCGAGCGAGCCTGCCCCATTCACCAGCGCTCCGTCTTGCACGCGGATGGTTTCGCCGTAAAGCTCGAAGGAGTCCTCGCCCCCGACCGTCGCCATGGCATCCGAAACCAAGAAGGTGCGACCTGAGGTCGGGCGCGCGCGACAGGCCAACTGGAGCATGCCCCATGCCACATGGTGGCCGTCCGCGATGATCCCGCAAAAGCCGTCCGAGTTGATCGCAGCACAGACGAGCCCCGGATCGCGCGAGAGCATCGGCGGCATTGCATTAAAAAGATGGGTGAAAGCGCGCAGGCCGGCGGCGAGCGCCTCCTTGCCCTGTGCTTCCGTGGCCGCCGAATGTCCGGCGGAGACGACCACGCCGAGCGCGGTCATCTCTCGCACCACCTCGGGGTCGACGATCTCGGGCGCGAGCGTCAGCATGACCGGAATGCCCGCCGCCCGCAGGCGCGTGACCGCCGCCCGCGTCTCCGTATCGAAATCGCGCATGTAGCGGGGATCGTGTGTCCCTTTGCGTGCCGGATTGATGTGCGGGCCTTCGATGTGCAGCCCGAGGAACCCAGGCTCGCCCCGCACGTCAAGCGCCGCTTGCGTCGCGAGGTGGAGCTTTTCCGGCTCGCAGGTGATAAGCGTGGGCATCACCCAGCCGGTGCCGAGGCAGCGCTGCGTGGCGACGATCTTGCGAAGGGTCTCGGCGGTAGGGTCAGAGTTGAGCATGACCCCGCCACTGCCGTTGACTTGCAGGTCGGTGAGCGCCGGGCCGATCAGCTCGACCGTGGCATCGCCATCGCGAGCGGGCGCGATCGCGACCACGCCGTCGCGGTCGTATTCCAGCGCCAGACCCGACTGGAAACGCCCGTCGGCCCAGATATGGCGGGCAGCCAGGCGTTGCGTCACCGGCTGACCTCCAGATAGGGCGCGAGGGCGGCCTCGATCCGCGTGTGGATCACGGCCTTCGACGGGCTCATGCCCTGTGCCCTGAGGTCGCTCACGCGCCTGCGCGCATCGGCTGAAAGATACTGGGCGAGCAGCGGTTCGGGAATGTCGGCTCGATCCATCCGCGCCTCAAGTTGCTTCACGGCCTCGATGGCCTCCGGATTGGTCCAGTAATACCGGATACGATCAGCATAGCCGAAGTGGCGCAAGAGCTGAAGTCGCTGCGCGTCGCCCACGTAGTGGTTAGTCCAGGCGGCGGGATCGGCGAGCATGAGCCGTTCCATTGTGCCGGACACAGGCGGGGACTGTGTGATCCAGCCGTCGATCGCGGACAGCAAGTAGAGCGCCTCGCGATAGGCAAAGGTCAGGGCGGGGCCGACCTTGAGCACGCCGAAGTGCCGGCGGCCGAGGGCCTTGAAAACCTCGGGGAACTGGTAATCGGTGGAATGGGCCTCGAAGCAGATCGCCGGATGGTCGGCGAGCACGGGCGACAGGAGGTCGGGTTGCGCGATGTCGAAGCGGTCGACGTGATCGGGCGCGAATTCGAGGCCAGGCTGCACAACGAGGCCGCGGACCCGCGACCATGCGCTGTCGAGACTGGCCGCGACGAAGGCTGCGCGATGCGCCTCGATCGTGGCGGCTGCATTTGCCGGCGGTGTCGGCGCAACCGCCTCTCCCTCGCCCGCGCGGGCGCCACCCGGCGGCGGCACTTCGGTGCCCACGATGTAGGAGATCGAGCCGGACCGATCCTTGGCCGCGGCCTCGCAGACTTGCGCCAGACGGGCGGCGCGCGCGGCGGCGACCATGTCATTCACGGCGCGCGGCTCGCCCGCACATCCTTCCGAGCAGTCGAGGTGGATTTTGGTAAAACCCGCCTCGATGTAGAGGGTCATCATTGCCTCGGCGCGGGCCATGGCCTCGTCCGCAGGAAGGTGTTTCCAGGCCTGCGGACCAAGGTGATCGCCGCCGAAAATCACCCCGTTCGGCTCGATCCCGTTGGCAGCGCAGAGGGCGTGGACCATGGCGACGAAATCGGCCGGCTTGAGGCCGGTGTAGCCGCCGAACTGGTTCACCTGGTTGCTCGTCGCCTCGACGATCATGGGTACGCCGTAGTCCCGCGCGAGGCGCAGCGAGGCCACGAGGACATCGGGATGCGCCGAGCAGACGCTGCAGAAGGCAAAGCCCTCGTCCGCTCGGTTGCGTGCGATCCCGGCCGCGAAACCGGTGCTGTCGGAGTGATCCTTCATCGCTCAGGCCTCCAGCGGATAGAGCGTGACGCCCGAGACGACCCGCGACAGGTTTCCCTGTTCTACGAAAGGGTTGTCGATATTCAGCCCGAGGACTGCCGACCATTGCGTGGCCCAGACCTGCGCTGCGAGGACGTAGAGTACGGCGTCCCAGGTGGCGTGCCCGGATCCGCCGAGGTCGATATCTTCCCGTTCAGAGCCGAGCGACACTACCGTTGTCTCGGGGAATTGCGCGCGGATTTCCGAGACGACATCGCGGTCGTAACGCGCGGCATGGGTGTCGGGATGAACGCCCACGACCACCAGATCCGCACCGGTCAGGATCGACTTCGGCCCGTGTCGGAACCCCAGCGTGCTGTCCCAGGCGGTGACCGTGCGGCCCGCCGTCAGTTCGAGCACCTTGAGAGCGGCCTCGCGCGCCGCCCCCTTGTAGGCGCCGGAGCCGAGGAAGACGGCGCGCCCTGGGCGCGCCGGGGTCTTTTGAGCAAACAGCGCAACCAGCCGCTCGGCCGCGGCGGAGAGCGCGTCGAGCCGGGCGCGGAGATCGCTGGGCGCCCCGAAACAGGCCTCGGCCGTCAATAGCATGGTCGAAAAACTCGAGGTCATCGCAAAGCCCGAGTCATGGGTGGCTTCGGGCAGAAGAATGACCTTTTGTGCGCCGCGCCCGCGCGGGGTGCGCGTCGCAAGCGCCCCTTCGGAGTTGCAGGTGATGTGGAGCCGCGCGACATCGGGGAACTGCGCGTCGAGAAGATCGAGCGTTCCCACGCTTTCCGAGCTGCTCCCCGAGCGCCCGAACTGGACCACGAGCGTTTTCGGGTTGTTCACGAGCGTCTCGAGCGGGTTGGACACGATGTCGGTCGTGGGAATCGCGTGCAGACGCGGGCCGGTAGCAGCAGGCCGTACGAGAATATCGCCGATAAAGGCCGATGTGCCCGCGCCCGCAAAGATCACATCCTCGAACCCTTCTGTAGCGACCCAGTCCCGCACCTCTCGCGCATGGCTTTCGAGGGCGTCGGCCCAGCCTCGCCAGATGGCCGGCTGTGCGCAGATTTCGGACCATGTCGCGCTGTGCGAATACTCAACGGTTGCGGTTCCCATGCGGCGTGTCACCTCTTTGTCTAGATGTTGACCAGAATTTTCGCTACCCAAAAGAAGTCGAAAGTTTCATGGAGTAAGTTTAGCTTTGCATTTCAATTTTTTTAGCAATGCAAATATTTTTGCAAGACAACTTTCACCGTCTCAAAAAATCGGCGCGAATTTCCTCGGATTTTATGTAGCTGATGGCAATCGGAAGGCGTTTGGCAAAACAAGGGCGAGCTCCGGTCGACATGCAAAAGGGGCGGAGATTTCTCCCCTTCCTTTTGTCCCGCGCCCCTGCAGATCAGAGTTTACCGTCGCCTTCGGCCTTACATATAGGCGCCGTTGTCGACCTGCAGGATTTGGCCGGCAACGGCTTTGCCCATGTCGCTGGCGAGGTAGAGGCAAGCGTTGGCCTGATCGCGGGCATCCGTCGCCGGCAGTTTGGTGGTCGTGTAGCTCTCTGCCAGTTGCAGCATTGCGCCGCCGCCATCCATCTCGCCCGCCGCCCATTGCGCGGCAAGCCGCGTATCAGCGTTCTTTCCGGCCGTGTCCAGGATCCGATTGAAACAGTCATCAACCCGCTGCGGAAGCGCCGTGGGAGTGTAGACGCTGCCGGTGACATCTACCTGCCGGCGGCTCAGCCGCCCGACAGGCTCTGGCCAGTGCCGATTTGCCGAAGAGTGTCCATTTCAAACGGCCAGCTGGGCCAACGCGCGATGGCTGATTTCGAGGTTCACGTCGATCTGAATGGCTGCCTGCATCCTGTCGGGCTGGCGCGCAGCAACCGTGTCCGCGGTAATGAGACCATCCTGTTCGAGTACGACCCCGCCTGGCTGAAGGATGCGGAGCGGTTCTCGCTTGAGCCCTCTCTCACTTTTATGGGGCCCCACCTGTCAATAGGGCATAACGTGGCCGCCGGGCGCAACGCAACTCGAGGCCCCGCACTGCAATCATAAACTTGGCTTCCTGTCGCCGGATGTTCCTGGCAAGGGCGTGATCTGCAAAAGCCTGTCACCGGCTCGACTTTTATCCGGTCCGACAATCCCGGTCAGCGCCGGCGCCGTAACCCCAATCCCGTTTGCTGCGGGTGCTGCCCTTCGAGGGATGGGACCCTTCTCTAAAAGCGGCATCTTTCAGCCCAGTGAGAGTTCGGTCGCACATCCACCCGGCATCCCCGGCGGTCGCGAGCCGCGCAGGAATTAGAAACTTTGACGAGGCCGCTCAGGTAACGATGGCGCCCCGCGGAACCATGCCCGTCGTCGCATACCGCCACAAGGCTATCAGCAGCTTGCGCGCGAGTGCCACCACCATGATGCGCCGCATTCGACCCGTCGCACCTTCAGTGCGTTTTCGGAACCATTGCGCCAGATCGCTGTCCGGTTGCCAGAACAGCCAGCGCCAGCACATCTGAATCAAGTGCGCCCGCAGCAGCGGCGGTCCCGCCTTGGTGATGCCCTGGTCGCGCGACACCGATCCGCTGGCCCAAGGTGCCGGCGCAAGCCCGCTCCAGCCGCCAATCTCGCGACGGTTGCGGAAGCCGCGCCAGAACGCTTCCCGCACCAGGATCGTGGCGTCGCTCATCCCGATCCCTTTCAGCCGGTTTAGCACCGCGATCATCGTCGCCGCCCGTTCAGGTTCTGCGGTCGTATCGACTTGTTGCCCACACTTCTGGACTACGGCGTCACGTTCTGCCTCGACCTGCTCGATCTGCTGCATCACCAGCCCCAGACGTTCGAGCTCGCGCACAATCTCCCGCTTCAAGCAAGGCCCGAGCGGCCGGCCATCTCCAGTAACGAGCGCATCCAGGCGTGCCACTGCATCTGCGGCACGGGGGTCGAAATCCATGATCCCCTGCGTTTTCAGCAGACCTTTGATCCGGTTCCCGTGCGCCGTCCTCTCTTTTACCAGACGCTGTCGCTCGCGCAGTCCGCGACGCGCATCGTCCTGTTTTACGGTCGGCACACGAACCTCGCTAAGCACTTGCGGTTCGCCTCGCGACCAGGCCATCAAAGCACGAACCATCGCTCGCGCATCGATCCGATCTGTCTTGGCGCGCTTGGCCCGGCGGTCGACCAGCAAGCTTGCCGGATCAATCACCACGACACGGATACCGAGCGTGATGAGGCGACGGTAGAGCCAGAAGCCTTCGTATCCCGCCTCGTAGCAGACGACGACGGCCGGTGTGCCGCCGTCCGGTGCTAGCTTCGCTCGTGCTCGATCGACCAATGTCAGTAAGGCGTCTACATCGCCGCAGGTCATCGTATGCAACGCAATCTTGTCAGCCGTTGGCACATGGATGCCAACCACCCACTTTGACCGGCTCATCTCCACCGACACGAAGATGTTCGCACAGCTCGGTGCATCCGTTACAGCATCATTTTCCTCAAGCATCGCCCTTTCTCCTGTTTCGGTTCAACACGTCGAACCGTAACAGGCGGCGCGACACGCTCCATAGGATCTCTTACGCGTGGCTCTTTTGCTTACGCGTGGCGCTTTTGCCCCCCCGGCGGGGCTGTCGACCTTTGGCTCGATCGGCGACTCCGCGCCCGACACCTGGGGGCGCCGCCTCATGCAGCGCGCGGAGCGACGCAGCGCCGAGCGTGATCGCCGTGCCGTGCGCACGCTGACCGAAAGCGATTACCTTCTTGATGTGGCCGACGAGACCCGGCTTGGCGCCCTTCGCTTTCGCCGGGTGGGAGAAGAGCCGTTCCTGGCGCCGATCCGCGTGGGGATTCCGGCCCTGATTGATCTCGGACGCCTGCTTCAGGTCACCGAAAGGATCCTGCGGGATGAGGAAACCGACGAGGACCTCCAGCTCATCTTTGCGCCTGGCTCATCGCTCGGCGGCGCGCGTCCGAAGGCGTCGGTGATTGATCAGCATGGTCATCTTTCCATCGCCAAGTTCCCGAAGGAAACTGACGAATACAGCATGGAGACATGGGAGGAGGTCGCTCTCCGATTGGCTGGCCAGGCTGGCATGGTCACGCCGCACCACGAGCTCATCGATGTGGCGGGCAAGAAGGTCATGCTGTCGCGGCGGTTCGATCGCGAGGGCGCCTTGCGGATCCCGTTCCTGTCAGCGATGGCGATGATGGGCGCCAAGGATGGCGAACGCGGAAGCTATCCGGAGATCGTCGACGCTCTGGCTGAGCATGGCGCACAGGGCAAGACCGATGCCCAGGCCTTGTACCGCCGTGTTGTCTTCAGCGTGCTGATCTCCAACGTCGACGATCATTTGCGCAACCACGGCTTCCTCTGGCGTGGCAGGGCTGGATGGTCGCTGTCCCCGGCCTCGATGGGCATTAATCCTGTGCCAAAAGGACAAACTGGCAGCCCAAAGCTCGAAGTAGATTTTATGAGATAAATTATTTCAATAGCTTGCGGCGGGCTCGAGTGACGTTGATGGCGTTTTCTTGTTGGGGCCAACACAACCCGCGGGGGAGGTGGAAATCTTCGGGATTTCCGCCATGTGCGGCGTCCTGTGCGAGAGGGCATGAGATATCAGGCACTCTGGCCGGGGCAGGCCCTCGTGACGACGGCAGGAACGTTATGAGGCGGCTTGCGGGACGAGAGCTGGAGCCGCGATCCGATTGCCCGTTCTGTCCGCACCTAGTGCCGTGCCTCTTCATCGCTCGCGTAGTCGGGCTTGCGGATGAATTGGGACACCGTCGTCTTCTACATCCCGCGGAGCGAAGGTGGACAGGTCCGGGACGTAGGGCGGCGCCGCTGCGCAGAGCGCAGACGGCGCGCCGGTTTCAGAAGCTCCGCTGGAGGGAGAGCGTGACGATCCGCCCTTCGCCCCTGGTACAGCCGTAATCGTCGTAGCACATGCTGTAATAGTCCTCGTCAAAGAGATTGGTCACACCGAGGTCGATGGAGAAATCCGATACCTCGTAGCTGACTGCGAGATCCGCGAGCGTGTAGCCCGAGGTCCGCCGGCCGTTCTCCTGCGTC
Organism: Celeribacter indicus; assembly: GCF_000819565.1. NCBI lineage: Bacteria > Pseudomonadati > Pseudomonadota > Alphaproteobacteria > Rhodobacterales > Roseobacteraceae > Celeribacter > Celeribacter indicus. The sequence continues at coordinate 4,099,405 of NZ_CP004393.1, read as the reverse complement.
GCGTAATAGGAGGAGACGGAGCGCAGGCCGCCGCCGAGGCTGAGGCCGGGCAGAAGGGCGGAGGCATCGTAGTCGAGCCAGAGCGAGAGTTGGTGGTTCGGGGCGAAATTGTTTTCGTTGCCCCGTATGTCGACAGTCCCGGCATCCGGGTCGTCCCGCATCACGCTCTTGGTGATTTCGGTGTCGAGATAGGTGTAGCTTGCCGTGCCCTGGAGCCTGGCGCTCAGGCGACCGCGGGCCTCCAGCTCGAGCCCCCGCGACCGGACCTCGCCGGCTTGCAGGAAGCTTGACCATGTCGTGTCGCGGGTGTCGTATTCCTTGACATTGGTCTTGCGTAGATCGAACAGGGCGGCGCTCAGGATCAGGTCTGCCGTGGGCGCGTAGCGCAGGCCGAGCTCCCATTGCGTGCTCTCGGAGGGATCGAGCACATCGCCCTCGAGGGTCGTCCCGACGTTCTGGATGAAGCCTTCGGTGTAGCTGGCATAGGGCGTCAGACCGTTGGCGAAGTCATGGGTCAGGCCGATCATGCCCGTTGTAGCGGAATTATCCTGACTGTCTTCCGTGTCGTTGTCTAGATCTTCGGCCTTGGTCTCGAACCAGCTGTGGCGCAGGCCCGCGGTCACCGTCGTGCCCTGTCCGAAGTCGATGTGGTCCTGGAGATAGAGGCCCTTCTCGACATAGGTGGTTCGTGTCGTCGAGCCGTCGATGGGATCGGAGACGGGAAAGTCGAACTCCGGGTCGTCGTAGGGCACGATATATTCGGAATAGTCGAGCTTCTGCGCCACCCGATAGCGCGAATGCTGGTAATCCACCCCGGCAGTGAGCGTGTTTTCGGCCGCCCCGAAGCCGCGTGTCCAGGACAGGTTCGTGTCGATGCCGAGGGTCCGGGCCCGTTCCTCGTTGTGGAAGGCGTAGTAATGCAGGCCATCCGCCTGGGCGGATCCGAAATCGAGCTGCGCATAATCCGTGGACTGATCGGCATAGCGCAGTCGCTGGTTCAGCGTCAGCTCGGGAGTGAAGCTGTGCGTCAGCTCCCAGCCGATGGTTTCCTGTTCGGTCTCGAAGAAATTGTAATCCGACTGCCGGTAGGCATAGTCGCCGGGCACGCGGCCCCAGCTCGGGTCGATATCCTCGCCATTGACCGGAGTGATGGTCAGCGGCGTGAGCGAGTCCCGCTGAACATGACCGAGTATCGTCAGAGCGGTGTCATCCGTCGGTGCCCATGTGAGGCTGGCCGAGAGGAAGCTGCGGTCGTTCTCGGAGCGGTCCACCTCGGTTTCGCCGTCGCGCACCAGTCCCGTGATCCGCCCGGCGACGGCCCCGTCGGGGCTCAGGACATCCGACCAGTCGAAACCGACGGATCCGGTGCCGTTGCTGTCATATGACAGTCGCGTTTCGCCGAGACTGTCGAAGACGGGGCGCTTGGTCACAAGGTTGACCATGCCGCCCGCGTCGTTGGAGCCATAGAGCACCCCCGCCGGACCGCGCAGCACATCGACGCGCTCGATCATGTAGGGATCGACGGTGAAGCCCGAGAAGCTCAGCGCCTTTTGCGGCAGCCCGTCACGATAGAGCGCATAGGGTCCCATGTCGAAGCCCCGGATCGAGAACTGGTCGTAACGGTCGTCCGTCCCCCAGGTGGAGGGCAGGACGCCCGCGACATAGGCGATGCTGTCCTCGACCTGGCGCGGCGCGCGAGCCTCGAGTTCGGTCGAGGTCACGACGGTGATGGACTGCGGCACCTCGGCCAGGGGCACGCCGGATTTCACGCCGGTTTCGGTGGCCGGGGCGAGGTAGCCGTCGATCGCGCCGGAATAGGCGAGCTTGTTCTGCACCACGATGGGCATCAGCTCGACCACGCCGGCCTCATCCTGTGCCTGGGCGGGAAGGCCGCTCGCCAGCAGGCCGATGAGCGCGGTGTGGCAAAGCAGGTGACGTTTCGCGGCGACGCGCGGAGAAAGACCTCTGTCCGAGGATATCATGGAAGGAGCTCCCGAAGCTGTGTGACATCTGGTTGCCTGGGAGCTCCTGGGTGGGTGCAACCTACGGATGTTATGCGCGGTGTCAATCTCGTGATCGACCCGTGACCGCCTTTGCAAGGCGCGGCAAGAGCCGTTTGGCCGCCCAGGGGATGGAGAGCGGCGACTGGAAGCTCATCGCGCCCATTTCGTCCTCATCCGCCCAGACGGAGCGGTTCTCGCGCGCAAGTCCGCTGTCGCGATAGGCGGGGAGGGTTTCGATCATTTCCCGCCCGCGGCCCTCGGTCAGCCAGAGCGCCACGTCGCGGTCGAAGATGTCGAGCCGCTCGAGGCTCACGGAGAAATTCCCGGCCCCGGTCACCATTTCGTCGAATTCGGCCGGGACCCTCAGCCCGAGATCCGCCAGCATCCGGTTGGCGCCGTCGCCGGAGCCGTAGCCGATGAGCTCGGTCTCCGACAGGTAGACCACCGCCGCCTCCCGACCGGCGAGTTCGGGATGGTCCGCGGCGAGGGCGTCGAGCGTGCCCTCGACCTGCGCGATCACCTCCTCGGCCTTCGCGCTGCGGTCTGTGGCCGCGGCGATGAGGCGCAGTTCCTCCTGCCAGGGCGCAGTCCAGTCGGCATGGCCGGCGGGTGGGCCGAGCACGGGCGCGATCCGCGACAGGGTCTCGTAGGTTCCCTTGTCGAGCGGCGCGAAGGTCGCCACGATCAGATCGGGCTTTTGCTGCCAGACCCATTCCAGGTCGATCTCGAAGCCGCGCTGCACCTCCGGCTGAGCGCCGAGCGCCGCGCGCGCCTCCTCGGCCCAGATCCACGTCGCATGGGGGCGGCCGCCGAACCATTCATGCACCCCCACGGGGGCGATGCCGAGCGCATAGAGGAAATCCTGTTCGTGATAGCCGACGGAGACCACGCGCGCGGGCGGCGTCTCCAGCGTAACGGTGCCGTATTTGTGCGTGACGGTCACGGGCTCCGCCGAAAGCGTCAGCGGCAGGATAGCGAGCAGGGTGGAGAGCAGGAGACAGAAAGACAGGACCGGGCGCATGACATCCTCCGTGGGGTGGGGCCTGGCGCGCGGCTCGGTGCCCCAGTCATTTCCCGAACCCGGCGTGCTGTCAAGCCGCGCCCTTGCGAGCCGGGCCGATCCACGATAGGGCAAACGGGCAAGCGACGCGCCAGCAGCAACCCAACTCCGGTCTCCCATGTCGCGTTGTTCCTTTCCCGCCCTGCTGTTCCTTGCCTGTCTCGGCCTCTGTGCCGCGCTATTCCTGTCCCTGCGTTTCGGGTCCGCCGATCTTGGTGTCGGAGCGCTGTGGTCCGACACCCGCGGCATTTTGGAGAGCCGTCTGTTCCGGACGGCCTGTGCCATGGCCGTCGGCGCCGCGCTGGCCATTTCAGGACTCATGCTCCAGGCGCTGACTCGAAATCCACTGGCCGATCCGGGCATCACCGGGGTGAATGCGGGCGCCGCCCTCGCGGCCGTCGCGCTGGCCTATCTCGCCCCTGGCGCGACGGGCGGCGGGGCAGTGCTCGTCGCCGCCTCCCTCGGCGCCGCAGCCTCGGGGCTCGCGCTCTGGCGGCTGGCCGGGGGCGTTTCGGCCACCGGCATGGAAGGGATCGCGCTGCGCCTGCCCCTGGCGGGCCTCGCGATTGAGGCACTCTGCCTGTCGCTCGCCTCCGCGCTCATCCTGACGGATGCGGAGATGCAGGCGCGCTACCTGCGCTGGCTTTCCGGGGCGATCCCGGCGGTGGCGCGCGGCGAGGCGCCGGCGCTGGGGGCGATCACGCTGTTGCTCCTCTCCGGGTTTTTCCTCTGCGGCCGGCTCGAACTGCTGAGCCTCGGCGCCCAGACCAGCGACAGCCTCGGGCGCAGCCCGGTGCGTACGGTCGCGCTGACGCTCGCCCATGTCACCGGCCTGAGCGGGGCGAGCGTCGCCATTGCCGGCCCGCTCGCCTTCCTCGGCCTGCTCGTGCCATTCGTGGCGCGCGGCGTGGCGCGGGGCGATCTGAGGCACAGCTATCTTCTGGCCGTTCCACTCGGCGCCACCGCGCTCTTGCTGGCGGACACCGCCGGGCGGGTCGTGGCCCCGCCCGGCGAGGTGGAGGCGGGCATCCTCGCCGCGCTCTGCGGCGGACCGGCCCTGATCGTTGTCCTGCGCCGCCTCCTGAACCGGGGACAGGCTGCATGAGGCCCGTGCTCACCCTCTTGCTCGCGCTGCTCGTCGTGAGCGTGGTTGCCCTGGCGGGCGGCCGCGACTGGCTGTCGCCCGCGGAACTCTGGCGCGGCCTCTGGTCCGGGGAGGATTTCGTCATCCACGTCCTGCGCGGGCCGCGTGTGCTTCTGGCTATCGGGGCAGGGGCGTCGCTCGGGCTCGCGGGCGCGCTGATGCAGGGGCTGACGCGCAATCCGCTGGCGACCCCCGACGTGATCGGCCTCGTGCAGGGCGCCGGGCTGGGGCATATGCTCGCGCTGTCCGCGGGGCTGCCCCTGCTGACGGGCGAAATGCTTGGGGCTATCTGTGCGCTGGCCGTCGTCAGTGTCCTTGCGCGGGGTCAGGGGCCGGTCGCCTTCGTCCTCTACGGGATCGGCACGGGCGCGACCGCGGCGGCGGCCACGACCGTCCTGCTGTTGCGCGCGCCCGAGGCGCAGGCCGGGCAGATGATGCTCTGGCTTTCGGGCTCTCTCGCGCGGGCCGATCCCGGCACCGCCGGGCCGCTCTTCGCCGTGCTCTCCGGCGCGGTGATCGTGACCGTCTGGCAGGCGCACCGGCTGAACACGCTCTGGCTCGGCGACGACGTGATGCGCGGGCTCGGGGTCGGCCTCGGGGGCGTCCGCCTCATGAGCCTGGCCGTGGTCGCGCTGCTCACCGCCGGCGCGACCCTCGCCGTCGGTCCCGTCGGCTTTCTGGCCTTCACCGCGGCACCGCTCGCGCGTGCCGTCACCGGCGCGCAGCCCCCCGCGCTCTTGCCCGCCGCGCTGATGGGGGCCTGCCTGCTGACCACGGCCGATCTCGCCGCGCGGCTTATCGCGCCGCTCGTCACCCTGCCGACCGGGCTTGTGATGACGCTCATCGGCGCGCCCTATCTCATTTGGTTCCTCGCCCGCGAAAAACGGAGGCTCGCCCTGTGACCGCACCGCTCTACGAGATCCGCGATCTCACGCTTCAGCTTGGGACGCATCGCGTCTATGACGGGTTTTCCGCCGTGCTGCCGGATGTGGGGCTCACCGGCATCATCGGGCCGAACGGCTGCGGCAAATCCACCCTCTTGCGCTGTCTCGGCGGGCTCCTGGCGCCGGACCGGGGGCGCATCGTCATGCGCGACACCGAGCTTTCGACGCTCGTGCCCACTGACCGCGCCCGGCGCATCGCCTTCCTGCCGCAGGAGCCGCCGGCGCTTTCCGACATGACGGTCGAGGGGCTGGTGGCCAAGGGGCGCACACCGTGGCGCCGGCCGTTCCTGCCGCCATCCGCGACGGACCGCGCCGCCGTCTCCGGCGCGTTGGAGGCCACCGCGCTCACCGCCTTGCGCCACCGCCCGCTGACCGCGCTCTCCGGCGGACAGCGTCAAAGGGCGTGGATCGCCATGGCGCTCGCGCAGGAGACGGAGGTGATCCTGCTCGACGAGCCGACCTCCTATCTCGACCTGCCGCACCAGATCCGGCTCATGCACCTGTTGCGTGACCTTGCCGTGCGGGAGGACCGGCGCATCGTCATGGTCCTGCACGACCTGACCCTCGCCGCGCGGTTCTGCGATCATCTTCTGGCGCTGTGCGATGGCCGGCCGGTCACGTCCGGGACGCCGTCGGAGGCGATTACACCCGAGGCCGTCGCGCGTCTCTACGGGCTCGAGGCGGTGGTGCATCCCGATCCGGTCTTCGGCCGTCCCGTCGTCTATCCGTGCCAGTGACGGAGGGCGGACAGGGCGGCCGGTGCTCTTGTCGCACACGCCGCAGAAATTCGTGCCGGGCTCCACTATCTTCGGCCTTCATCCGGGGAGAGGCGCAGGACGGGTTTCAGGTGCCGCAGCCGCTGCCCGACCGCCGCGAGCGTCCTCAGGGCAGGACGCGCGTCGGACGGCAAAACCGACACCAGGATGGCCGGTTGCGGTCCGGCACGTGTCCGGACGAAAAGCTGGCCGCGATGCGGCCAGCCGAAACAGGTTTGCCAGGACGGCCGCCTTTCCCTCAGTCGCCGAAGGCCGCCTCCAGCCGGGCCCGGAACCGGGCATGGAACCGGCTTTCGCCAATGATGTGGAGATGGTTCGTCCCCGCGACAACCTCGGCGGGGGTGGCCTGCGGCGAGAGCCTGCGCCAGTCCACCAGGTTCAGCCCCCGGCTCAGGCTGTCGCCCGCGCTGAACGAGGCCACGGGGACCTCGAGCGGGCCGGGGCGGTGGCGGCGGAACACAAGCGCGTTGTCGATGAGCACCCAGAACGTATGTTCGCGGCTCGAGATCTCCGGCCCGTCGAAGGGCAGAGGATCCCTCTCGTTTGCGATGAAGCGGAGGAATTGCGCATGGCATTCCGCATCCATTGCGCCGATCAGCCGGTCCCATTGCGCGCGCATCCTCGTCTTGCCGAGCCATTCCCGCAGCTCCTCCTCGAGCCGCTCCCGCTCCCCGGCCGCGAATTGCGGCGCGACCCCCGGCATGAAATCCGTGCCGAGATCGCAGACATCGACCATGCCCAGAAGGCGCAAGTCGACCTCACCCTGCAATTGCCGCGCCGCCTCCCAGGCGAGCAGGCCGCCCCAGGACCAGCCGAGAAAGGCGACCGGCCGGCCGGCGCTTTCCGCGCGGATATGGGCGACATACTCCGCCACCACCTCCTCGACCGAGACATTGAGCCGCTTCTCCTCGTTGAGCGAATGACACAGGAAGCCCGTCACCGGCTGGTCCGGGCCGAGGTAATCCGTCAGGCGCAGGTATTCGCGGGTGGAGACCAGAAGGCCGGGGAAACAGTAGAGCCGCGGTTTCGTCCCCGTGGCGCGGAGGGCGATGGCGGTGCGCCCGGTCTGCCCGCCGCCCGCCTCGATCCGCGCGGCGATCGCGCGCACCGTGGGCGCATCGAAGAGATCGGCGATGGTGAGCGCGGTTGCGGGCCAGTGCCTGCGCATCGCCGCGAGCGCCTTGAGCGCGAGCAGCGACTTGCCCCCCATGGCAAAGAAATCGTCGGTCACGCCCATGTCCGGGGTGCCGACGGTCTCGCGCCAGATGGCGAGGATCGTCTCCTCCGTCGCGCCCTCGGGCGGGACGCCGGCGCCCTTGCGCGCCTTCGGTGCGGCCATGGGCAGGGCGGCGCGGTCGAGCTTCGCGTTGGGATTGGTCGGCATCCTGTCGAGCACGATCACCGCCTCCGGCAGCATGTGCCGCGGCAGTTTCGTCTCCAGCCCGGACAGAAGCGCGTCGCCCGCCGACGGTTCCGGCCCGACCACATAGGCCATGAGCCGCTTTCCACCCCCGTCCTCGCGCAGGAGCACCAGCGCCTCGCTCACATCCGGCCCGGTCAGGAGCGCCGCCTCGATCTCGCCGGGCTCGATACGATAGCCGTTGATCTTGACCTGGAGATCGACGCGGCCGACAAAGTCGATAGTGCCGTCCTCGCGCCACCGGCCGAGATCGCCGGTGCGGTAGAGACATGCGCCGGAGGTGCCGTCTAGCACCGGGCCGAACGGATCGGGGATGAAGCGGTCCGCCGTGACATCGGGCTTGCCGACATAGCCGCGCGCCATCCCCGTGCCGCCGAGATGGATCTCCCCCACCAAGCCCTGCGGGCAGGGCATCATCGCGGCGTCGAGAACATAGGCCCGCCGGTCGCCCACGGCCCGCCCGAGCGGGGCATAGACTCCTTCGAACCGGGTGCCGGACGCGACCTTCCAGACCATCGGCGTCATGATCGTCTCCGTCGGGCCGTAGCCGTTGATCAGGGTCTTCGCCCTGAGCGCGCGGGACAGGAGATCGAAGGTCGATTGCGCCAGCCCCTCGCCGCCGAAGCTATAGAGCCGCATGGGCGGTGCGCTGTCGGTCTCCTCGGCCCATTCGGCGAGCTGTTGCAGATAGGTCGTAGGGATGGACGCGTTGTTGCAGCCGTGTTCGCGCATCGCCGTCAGCGTCTGTTCGGGTGTCCAGAGCGGCCCGTCCGGGATCACCACGGACCCGCCCATCATCAGCGGCACCATCCAGCGTTCGTGCCCGCCGTCCGAGGAAAACGGCAGGAAGGGAAGCTCCCGGCTTTCCGCGCTCATCTCGTAGACGCGCGCCGTGGTCTGGTTGTGGGCCGACAGGGGCCCGTGTTCAACCGCAACGCCCTTGGGTTTCCCGGTCGAGCCGGAGGTATACATGATATAGGCGAGCTGGTCGGGATGGATCGTGACATCGGGCGCGTCGGCGCGGGGCGGATCGGTGAAATTCTCGAGGCAGAGCACCTCGGCGGAGAGCCCTTCCGGCAGGCGCCCGAGGTAGCGCCGGCGCGTGAACACGACCCGCACCCCCGCATCCGTCAGGATATGGTGGTTGCGGCTTTGCGGGTGATCCGGTTCGACCGGAATATAGGCCCCGCCGGCCTTCATCGCGGCAAGGATCGCGACCACCGCTTCCGCACCGCGTTCGATCAGGATCGCCACCGGAATCTCCGCCCCGACGCCGAGCGCGACCAGACGATGTGCAAGCGCGTTGGCCCGAGCGTCGAGGGCGCCGTGGGTGAGCCGGTCCGGCCCGCAGATGACCGCCAGCTTGTCGGGGGTGGTCCGGGCATGCGCCGCGATGATCTCGTGGGTCGCGCGCGGGTCGATGGGTGTGTCGTCGGGGTAGGGAGCGGACAACGTGTCCAGCTCCTCGCGGGAAAGGAGGTCGATGCGCCCGGTGGGACGGTCCGGCTGGGCAAGCCCCGCCGCGACGATCCGTTCGAGATGGGTGAGCAGCCGGACGATCTGCGGCTCCGTGAACAGCCCGGCATCGGCATCCGCCGCGAGGTACAGCCCCTCGGGCGTGTCTTCGGCGATGAGCACCACCTCTTCGGCGGAGGGTGGCACCGGGCGGATATGGCGGATGACGCCCTCCGGCAGATCGCGGGCGGGCAGGACGTGCAGGGACAGCGCGCCCAGCGGGTGACGGTCGGCATCGGCGCGGCTCAGCCGGTCCTGCACCAGCACCTCCGCGGGCAGGAGATGGGCGCGCCCCTCCGCGATGATTCGTGCCACGCGGGCCTCGGTTTCTGCAAAGCCCCGTGCCGGATCGGGCGCGACGCAAAGCGGCATGACGCCGGCGTGGCGATATGCGTCCCCGGCGTGCTGCCCGAGGGCGAAGCGCAGCGCGTCGAGGCCGCTGTAGCGGTGCAGCAGGAGTGCGGTGGCGGTGGCCAGCACCGCCTCGGTGTCGCGCTCCGCGATCCGGGCGGAGAGGTCGGGCGCGAGGCGGCGGCTCCGCCGGATGCGCCCGCCGTCGTCCTGCGGATCGGGGCGATGGGGCAGGCGGGCGATGGCGTAACTGTCGAGAAGCCCCTGCCAGGAGCTCAGATAGCGGGCGCGGGTGTCGCGTTCGGTGGCGGGATCGGGCGCGCCCGTATCCTCCCCGGCATCCGCGGCGATCCCTTCCGTCCCGAGAGCCGCCCAGAGGCGCCGCTCGATCGAGGCGCAGACCCCGTCATCGGCCAGCAGGGGATGGAGCGTCAGCGCGAGGATATGCCCGCCCTCGGGCGTCGACCAGAGATCGGCAAAGGCAGGCTGATTGGTCAGGTTCGGGCGGTGCGCCATGGTGGTGGCCTCGGCATCGGCGACCGTCCCTGCGCCGCGCAGGGTCAGTTCCGTGCGCCCGTCGCCGTGGCGCAGGACCTCGCCGCCCGGACGGATCTCGAACCGCGCGGTGAAGGCGGGATGGGTGTCGAGCAGCTCCCCGAGCGCATCGTGGAGCGCTCCGGACGACCAGCGGGCGTCGAAACCGAGGACCAGGCGCTCCGTCGCGAAAGGCGCGAGCTCGCCCACCTGCTCATGGGCGAAGATGCGTTTTTCCAGGTGAACGAGCCGGCGCGGCGGTGCGGAGAAGACCAGATCCTTGCTCATGCCGTCGTCTCCTCGTCCATTGCGTCGCAAGGCGCCGCGGGTTCGTTCATCGCGTCGCGCAGCGCCGCGGGGCGCATGTCGGTCCAGAGCGCGGCGATCCGTGTCAGGCACGCCTCGCGCGGAGCCGGCTCTCCGACCGCCTCCCAGCCTGCCGGGATGTCATGAGCCGCGGGATGGACGGAATACCGGCCATCGCCGCTGCGCAAGATGCGCCAGGGCGCACGGGCCAAGGGGGAAGGGGAGATGGGGGAAGGGGACATGGATGAACCTCCGGCAGAAAGACGATGCACTTTCCCTCCGACGTTCGGGCGGGCGGAAAATTCACCCCCGGCGCGGAATTTTCGGCGCGGGAGAGGGTGAGAGCCATTTTTTCGGATTCTTTTTTCGGATTCGGAGTGAATTTTCGCGAGGCCCGCGCGTCGTGTCACGAAAGCCCCTGCAAAGGATCCCGCGATGACCGCGCCCGACCTCTCCGATCCGAACCTGCCGAACCTGATGCTGCGCCTCGGCCTTCCCGCGATGGCGGGGCTGTCGCTGAACGCCGCGCATCAGGTGGTGGATGCGGGCTTCGTCGGGCAGCTCGGCGCGGCGCCGCTCGCGGTGCTCGCCCTGCTGGCGCCGTTCGCCGGGCTGGTCGCCTCGCTCGGCGTGGGGCTCGGCATCGGCGCGGCGAGCACGGTGGCCCGTGCCCTCGGGGCGGAGCGACCGGAGCGGGCGCGCCAGATCGCCGGGCTCGGGTTTTGCGTGGCGGGCCTGCTCGCCATCGGGCTGTGGGTCGTGCTTCAGGCGCTGTGCCTCCCTGTTCTGCACCTTCTGGGCACGCCCGAGGAGAGCCTGTCGCTCGCGCGCGGCTATTTTCCGGTCCTGACCCTCACCCTCTCCTTCGGCCTGTTGCAGATCCTCTGCGATTTCCTGGCGATCGGGCGGGGGGAGGCACGGGTCAGCCTCAGGACGCTCGCGCTCTGTTTCGGGCTCAACATGGCGCTCGATCCGCTGTTCATCTTCACTTTCGGCCTCGGGCTCGAGGGTGCCGCCTGGGCGACGCTCACCGCGCAGATCGTCACGCTCGGCATCTGGGCGCTGTGGTTCCTTGCACCGGATCGCCGCCCCGAGATCGGGCGCCTCGCCCTGTTGGGACCCATCCTGCGTGTCGGCCTGCCGGAGGCGGCGGCGCTGGCGGTCACCACCTGCGGCTTCATCGCCGTGCTGCGCCTCTCCGCCGGGCTGGACGGGGTCGAGGCGGTCGCGGGACTTGGCCTTGCGCTGCGTCTGCTGTTCCTGATGATCCTGCCGCTCGAGGGATTCGCGATCGGAGTGCAGCCAGTTCTCGCCCATGCCCACGGGGCCGGCGATGCGCCACGCGTGGCGCGGGTGCAGGGGCTCCTGATCCTCGGCGCGCTCTGTGTCGGCGGGCTGGCCGCGGCGCTGCTGTGGCTCGGCGCCGCCCCGGTCTGCGGGCTTTTGAGCGAGGACATCCGCGTGCGCGCCGAAGCCGTCGCCGCGCTGCACTGGCTGGCGCTCGCCGTTCCCGCGGTGGCGCTGCGCCTCGTGGTGCAGATCGGCCTGCAGGCCGCGATCCGCCCGCGTCTTGCCCTCGTGCTCGGGCTCGCGCCGATGGGCTGGCTGTTGTGGCCTGCGCTGGCCCTGCTCGTGCCGCGCCGCGGCCTCAACGCCCTGCCGATGGCGATCACCCTGGCTGCCTGTCTCTCCGCAGTCTTGGCCCTCGCGCTGTTGCGCCACGGCCGTCTTTCACCCGATGCAATGGGAGTTTCCGCATGACATCACCCGACCTGATCAGCCCGGTCCACGAGGCCCCCCACGCGGCCAGCGCGCCGCCGATCTTTCAAACCGCGTCCTTCCTGTTCGACAGCTACGCCCAGATCGCGGACGTGTTCGCGGGCCGCTCCGACCGGCTGGTCTATTCGCGCGGCGACAATCCGACGGTGAGCGAGCTCGAGGGGCTGATCGCCCGGCTCGAGGGCACCGAAGCCGCGCGGGGATTTTCCTCCGGCATGGCGGCGATCTGTGGGGCGGTGCTGCCCTTCGTGGAGGCCGGGGACCGGATCGTGGCGGTCGAACACCTCTATTCCGACGCCTATCGCCTGTTCGAGACGGTGCTGCGCCGCTTCGGTGTCGAGACCGTCTATGTCGACGGGACCGACACGCAGGCGGTGATCGACGCGCTGCCGGGCGCGAAGCTCCTCTATCTCGAGAGCCCGACGAGCTGGACCTTCCGCCTCCAGAACCTCCAGCCGATCGCGGCACAGGCGCGGCGCCACGGGGTCCTGTCGGTGATCGACAATTCCTGGGCGACGCCGGTCTTTCAGCGCCCGGCCGAGCTGGGGATCGACCTCGTGGTTCATGCGGCCTCGAAATACCTCTCCGGCCACAGCGATACGCTCGCGGGGCTGGTGGCCGGCCCGAAGGAGCTGATCGCGCGGATCGACGGAGAAGCGACGCATCTTTACGGCGGGCGGATGTCGCCGATGGACGCCTTCCTCGTGCTGCGCGGGATGCGGACACTCGAGCTTAGGATGCGGGCGCATATGCAGAGCGGCCTCGCCGTCGCCCGCGCTCTGGCTGTCGATCCGCGCGTCACCGCCGTGCATCACCCCGGCCTTTCGCATCCCGCGCCGAAGGAGCTGTCGGGCTTCGGCGGTCTCTTTGCCTTCGACCTTGCGGAGAGTGTCGACGCCGAGCGCTTCTGCGACGCGCTGCGGGTGGTCCGCCTGGGCGTGAGCTGGGGCGGACCGGAAAGCCTCGTCGTGCCGGGACAGGCGGCCTGCGGCCTCGCGGGCGCTGCGAATTCCTTCCGTCGGTTCGGCGTCAGCCCGCGCACCGTCCGCCTTGCCGTGGGCCTCGAACCCGTCGAGGCGCTGCTCGGCGATCTTGCCCATGCGCTCGAGCGGGCAGAGGCGGTGGCGGCATGAGCGGGCTCGCGGATCAGGGGATCTGGTCGGTCGGCGGCATCCGCTATTTCGATCTTGCGGACAGCGTGACCGGCGACGTTCGGCGGGTCTTTCTCTGGCTGCCGCCGGGGCCGGAGCCGGAGTCGGGCTGGCCGGCGCTCTGGCTGCTGGACGGCAATGCGGTGATCGGCACGGCGGTCGATGCGATGCGCGCGCAGGCCTTCTGGCCGACGGGCACGAACCTCGGCTGGGGCGCGCTGGTCGCGGTGGGCTATCCCACGGAGGACGCCTATGACAGCTTCCGGCGCAGCCGGGATCTCGGCCCGCCGCCGGGACGAAGCTATCCGCCCTTTCGCGAGGGCGGGCCGGAGGTGCGCACCGGCGGAGGCGCGGACATGGCGCGGTTCCTGATCGAGGATGCGCGGAGCTTCCTCGGCGCGCATGTCCGGCTCGACCCGGCCCGGCAGTCGCTCTTCGGCCATTCCTTCGGCGGGCTCTTCGCGCTCTGGCTGATGTTCACGAAGCCCGCGGCCTTCCGCAATGTGATCGCCGCCAGCCCCGCGATCACCTGGGAGGACAGTTTCCTGCTGGCGCATCTCGAGGCGTTCCGGCCGCCGAGCCCGGCGCCGCGCGTGCATCTGTCCGCGGGGGAATGGGAGGGCGACCGGCTCGCGCCGTTCCAGGAACACGGAGTCGAGCGGGACAGCCGCCTCGCCGAAAAGGTCCGCACGCGCACCATTGCCGCGGCGCGCGAGATGGCCGGGGTGCTGGCGCGGCGCGGGCTCGAGGTCGGATATGAAACCTATGCGCAGGAAACCCACATGTCCGTCCTGCCCGTGGCCGTGAACCGGGCGCTGCACTGGGCCTTTGCCCTCGATCGCGCGGCGTTACCGCTTTGGCCCGCTTCGGCGGAGGACGGTGCGGACAGCCTTGCAATGCAGCAGAAAAGGGAGGCAAGCCATGCCCCGTGACCTGACCCGACAGCCGGTTCTGGCCCGGCGTACCGGAGATTGCGTCGAGGTCGGCGCGCATCCGCCCCTGCCGCTCGCCGATCTCGGGGAGGGGCGGCTGGAGCTTGGCGCGCCGGCGGACGGGATGGCGGAGGAGACGGCCTTCGAGATCGCTCTCGCCGCCTTCGAGGCGCTGAGCGCCGCGGGGCCGGAGGTCGCGATCCGCCTGTCCCATGCCGCATGGGCGCCGCTTCTGCCCGAGCTCTTGAGCAAGGGTATCGCCCTGCCGACGGAGGCCGGAGCGGTGGTTCTGCCCGCAGCCTTCTGGCAGGTGTCGGATCGCTGGCTGATGCAGGAGGCCCCGGCCTATCCGACGCTCTGGACGCAGGGCCCGCACGGTCGCCACCCGATCCGCCCCCCGAAACCCGCGGGACCGCTCTATCGGCGCCATATCCCCTGGCTGGATCAATGGCTGGTGCTTCGGGCGCTCGACCTCTCCGATCTCGACACGTTCCACCGCTGGCAGAACGATCCGCGCGTGGCGGAGTTCTTCGAGGAGCGGGGCACGCGCGAGGAGCACCGTGCCCATCTCGCGAAGCTTCTGGCCGATCCGCATGTCCTGCCGGTGATCGGCTCTCTGGATGGGCGCGACTTTGCCTATTTCGAGCTCTACTGGTGCCGCGAGAACCGTCTCGGCGCGCAATATGATGCCGCGCCCTGGGACCGCGGCTGGCATGTGCTCGTGGGCGAGGAGGACATTCGCGGCGCGGAGTACGTCACGGCATGGATGCCCTCGCTCATGCACTACATGTTCCTGTCCGAGCCGCGCACCCGGAACGTCATGGGCGAGCCGAAGGCCAGCCACACGCGCCAATTGCACAACCTCTCGCGTGGCGGCTTCGCCCATCTGCGCGAATTCGATTTTCCCCACAAACGTGCCAGCCTCGTGCGCCTCGAGCGCCAGCATTTCTTCGAAGCCCGCCTCTGGGCGCGGCCTGACAGCGGACGGGGTGAGCCCTTGGCCTTTTCGCCCGCCCGCCTTCCCAAAACAGGAGACTGGACATGACAGCGACCGACCAGGAGAAGACATACGACCTTATCGGGGTGGGCTTCGGACCCTCGAACCTCGCGCTGACCATCGCGATCGAGGAAACCGAGCTGCCGATCCGGGTGAAGTTCCTCGAGGCACGGCCGGGCTTCGCCTGGCATCCCGGCATGATGATCCCCGGTGCGGACATGCAGATTTCCTTTCTCAAGGATCTTGTGTCGCAGCGCAATCCGCAAAGCCGCTATACATTCGTCAACTACCTGCACGAAAAGGGCCGGATGAATGCGTTCATCAACCGCAAGACGTTCTTTCCGAGCCGGGTGGAATTCAACGACTACCTCGGCTGGGTGGCGGAGCAGCTTGGCCATTGCGACTATGACCGGCGGGTCGTGGGGATCGAGCCGGTGGGGCAGGGCAACACGGTCGGGGCCGTCGACGTGCTCACGCAGGACGCGGCGGGCGGGACGCACAGCTATCGCGCCCGCAACCTCGTGATCGCGCCCGGCGGCACGGCCCGGCTGCCGCCGGTCTGCGACAGCCTGAAGGCCGATCCGCGCGTGCTTCATTCAAACGACTACATGCGCAAGGTCGTCCCGCACCTGCGCCCCGGTGAGCGGATCGCGGTGGTCGGCGCGGGCCAGAGCGCGGCGGAGATCTTCAACGATCTCGCGGAGCGCCCGGAGGCCCCGCACGTCGATCTCATCCTGCGCGGGCACGCGATGAAGCCCTCCGACGATTCGCCCTTCGTGAACGAGATCTTCGCGCCGGAACAGACCGATGCCTTCCACGCCATGCCGGAAGGCGCCCGTGCCGCCCTGCGCGCCGAATTGTCGGCCACGAATTACGCGGTGGTCGACGAGGATCTGATCCTCGACATCTATACCAAGCTCTACGAGCAATCCGTGCTCGGCGAGGGGCGCCTTGCGCTGCGCAGCCAGACGCGGATCGCGGGGCTGTCCGACTCGGGCGCCCGCCTGCGCCTGCACTTCGAGCACCGGCACGGTATGTCGGAAGCGGAGTATGACAGGGTGATCTTCGCCACCGGCTATCTCCGGCAGCTCGACGAGACCGTGCTGCACGGGATCGCCGGTTTCTGCGAAGACTTCCGCACCGGGAGGGATTACCGCCTGTCGATGAAGGATGGATTCTCACCTGCCGTCTTCGTGCAGGGCTACAGCGAGGTGAGCCACGGGCTGAGCGACACGCTTCTGTCCGTTCTCGCGCAGCGATCGGCGGAGATCGTCGAGACGCTCAGCGACCTGTTCGACGACAGGCAGGCGGTCGCGGCGGAGTGACGTTTTCCCCCGCGGGCGAATGCACGCGGGGGATGTTCGCGTATTGAAAAACTCTCGCTTGGAGTGTGTCGCTCCCTGGTGTATCTGTTGCCCATCCACTCAGCGCTGTGCCCGGTAGGTCTTTTGATCCACCACACCGGGATTGCCATGTCTGAGATAAAACACTCCGCCGAATTTTCGAATGCCGCCCCTCATCTGTCTGCCGAACGGGCGCGGGTGCGACGGCTCCTGCTGGCCCATCTCGTCGAGGAGCGCGACATGCTGCTGTGCGACGCCATCCGCATCCTGGGATCGCCGGACAGGGCGGAGGACGTGGTGCAGGACGCGGCAGTGCGGTGTCTGTCGAGCGCGGCGCTGAGAGAGGCGCCGGAGAACCCGCTGGGCCTTTTGCGGCGGATGGTGCGCAACCTCGCCCTCGACCATTACCGCAAGCACAGCCGCGAAACGCCCTGCGAGGGGGTCGTCGAGACGCTCGTCTGTCCCTCCGCGTCCGTCGAGCAGAGGCTCGCCGCGCGCGAACAGGCGGCGCGCATGGCCCGTTCCATCGGGCGCCTTCCGCCGAAGACGCGGCGCGCCTTCGTCGAGGCACGGCTGGGCGCGCGTCCCCAGACGGACATCGCGGCGGAGATGAACCTGTCGGCATCGCGCGTCCATGCGCTCATCCGCAGCGCCCATGATCAGCTTTCGGCGGAGATGGCCGCCGGGGAATGAAGCGCGGTCCAGGTGAGCACGCTGCCGGCGAAGTGCCGGTATCCCACGGCGACGGCGCGTCCGGCGGCGAGGCCGGGTGAAAGATCCCGCGTCAGTTCGAACCGAAGGGTGCCGGTGCCGGGTTCGGCGAGCAGGCGCAGCGCGTCGAAGCCGAACAGGTGCCCGACCTGGGGACGGGCCGCCTTGTAGACACTCTCCTTTGCCGAAAAGACGAGCGCCGCCTGGCGCGGGAGATCGCCGCGCAGAAGCGCGCGTTCCGCGGAAGACACCGCCTCGCCGCAGATCGCGGCAAGCGCGTCGGCTCCGGCATGGCCCTCCAGATCGACGCCCCAGTCGAAATCGTCGTCCGGAGAAAGGAGACAGAGGCTCGTGCCGTTCCAGTGGCTGAAACTTCCCCTCTGACCGCGGGGCCAGAGGGGACCGCCGAACCGGTCCCGCTCCACCGGCAGGACCGGAAGGCCCAGCTCCCGCTGGGCCGCCGTCAGCAGCCGCCCTCCCGCCCGGCGCCGCAGCTGGGGGCGGTCCGGTCCGGGCGCGCGGTCCGCGCCGGAGGCCATGCTCAGGATCACCATCTGTCTGCCGCACCAAGTCAGTCTGAGCGTCTCGGGGAGGGAAGGTGTCATCGGCTGGATCATCGAGCGGGCCTTTCAGTCGGACCGGGGCGCAGAGGCCGCCGAACGCGGAAGAACGCCGGCGCGCGCGGCAGGGTAACGCCCGCGGCAGTGCCCGTCGAGACCGCCTGAGATCACCGCCGTCGTCTCCGGCAGGCTGCCCGAGGCAGGGGAGGACGGAGGGCACGCGTCTCTCCCGCACCTCGCTGTCGACTTCCGGGGCGAAGACCGCGGCGCGATTCCCGACCTGCGCCAGCTTTTGTGCCCCTCTCGATCTCGCACCTGCCCGATACCGCACCTTTGGGACGACCGCAGGCGGTGATCCGAGGTTTCAGTGCAAGGCGTGCCGGGCGACCTTTGCCACGGGCAACTCGACGCGACGACGCAAGCGCTGATGGACTGCATTCTCTAGGTGCATCGCACTGTCCGTCGCAATTCAGAGAATACCGCTTGCGC
This sequence comes from Celeribacter indicus, assembly GCF_000819565.1. Classification (NCBI taxonomy): domain Bacteria; kingdom Pseudomonadati; phylum Pseudomonadota; class Alphaproteobacteria; order Rhodobacterales; family Roseobacteraceae; genus Celeribacter; species Celeribacter indicus. The sequence continues at coordinate 4,081,390 of NZ_CP004393.1, read as the reverse complement.
GAAATCTGGATTTTGCGCGTGCGTCTTTGGCTGTGCTTGCAGTTACTCTCAGAGCGTATGGCGTTGTAAAAGCCACCTGATCATGGAGAATAGGCGGAAATTCGTTGTCTGACACCCTCAGGGTATTAGGTGCGGGAATGTACGGAGTTGTGTGAAAACGGAAACTCCTTGGCTGTGATCTGAGCGATGTTCGGTTGAATCGGCGGCTGGGAACGATGCTCGGGGCTCTGGGGAAAGCCGGGCATCGAAGGGGATAGCCATTCATGCTGGGGTTTATCGCTATCTTACGACGGGCAATGGATGAAGCAGCACGCCTGGCGTCTCGCAAAAGATGCTCGCCCAGCATCTTCGGGATCTCGTCAAGGACGGACTGGTGAAACGGATGGATTACGCAGAGTAGCCGCCGAGGGTCGAATACCGGCTGACCGATCCGGGGCGTCGGCTGCTTCACGCCCTGGAGGACATCCACAATTTCGCGACAGCTCGAGCGGCCGATCATCAGGATGATGCTTCTATCAGGTCCTGAAAGGGACATGCCGGTAGCACCGCCTATACCGATGTCATAGCAATCAATCGGCAAGCTGGTCGTTTGAATGGGCGGCATCGAGAGGCCCAAGGCCATGGAGGGCATATTGGATGGTTTCATTCAGCTCTTCCAGCGTCGCCCCGTTTCGCGCCTGAACGCTCATCCCCTGCAGCATAGTATTGAGAAAGCGAGCCAGTTTCGCGGCGTCTTCATCCGTCGGCACCCATCTCCGAAATGCTTGGGCGATGTTTGCCTGAAACCGGGCGCGGCGCTCCACCAGGTCCTGCGTGAGCGCCGCGTTGTCAGGATGAGACGCAAGCATGCCGACATTGATCATGCATCCGCGTTCCCCCTCCGGATCGACAAGCGCTTTAGCGGTCGAATGCAGGAACAGGTCCGCTGCCTCAGCAAGGGAGCCGGCGGCGTCCAGATAGGACATGCTGCCAACCCGGGTGCAATAGTAGTGATCCAAGGTATGTTTATACAGAGAGGCCTTGTTGCCGAACGCCGCATAGACGGTCGGCGGGGTCACCTGCATCGCTTCCATCAGTTGCTGATATGACACGCCGTCATAACCATGCCGCCAGAACAGCCGCATGGCGCTCTCAAGCGCGGCTTCTCGGTCAAAACTGCGCGGCCTGCCCGGCGGGCGTCTTTCCTTCTTTTTCATAAAGGTCATTAAAAAACTCCTTGACGGAAAATGCAAGCGCTGTTTTATAACGGACATTATTAAATAGTTAGACGATCAACCCCGGCAAACCTCGCCGACCGCTCGCAACCCCGCCACATTGGCGGCATCATGCTCAGGAGCAGACAATGACAAACACCAACGCCAAGTCCGCCGGCACATTCAAAATCGGCGGAGAGATCGAAATCGCCCGTCTCGGTTTCGGCGGTCTCCGTCTCGCAGGTCAAGGAGGGGGCAGCTACGGCCCACCCGAAGACAGGGAGGAAGTGCTCAAAACGCTTCGCCGGCTGCTCGACCTGGGCATCAACTTTGTCGATACGGCCGACAGCTATGGCCCGGATGTTTCCGAGGAACTGATCCGGGAAGCGCTGCATCCTTATCGCGATGGCCTCGTGGTCGCGACCAAGGGGGGCGTGGTGCGCCCCTCCGCCGAAGTCTGGGTGCCGGTCGGACGGCCGGAATATCTCATCCAGCAGGCGCACAAGAGCCTTCGCAATCTCGGCCTCGACCAGATCGACCTCTGGCAACTCCACCGGGTCGATCCGCAGGTTCCCGCCGATGAACAGTATGATGCCGTCAGACAGTTGATCGATGAAGGCACGATCCGTCACGCTGGTCTCAGCGAAGTCGGCATCGCGGAGATCGAGGCGGCATCGAAGTTTTTCCCCGTCGCCACAGTGCAGAACATGTACAATCTCACGACGCGGGTACACGACGCCGTCGTTGACTACTGCACCGATCACGGCATCGGTTTCATTCCGTGGTTCCCGCTTGCGGCGGGCGCCCTGGCGCAGCCCGGTTCGATCCTCGGGGTAATTGCCGGGAAGCATGAGGCGTCACCGAGCCAGATCGCGATTGCATGGCTGCTCAAACGCAGCCCGGTCATCCTGCCGATCCCCGGCACATCGAAGGTGCGCCATCTGGAACAGAATGTTCAGGCTGCATCCATCACGCTGTCTGATGAGGATTTCGCGGAACTCGACGCGGCAGGCCGGACCGTCTCCGCCGGCTAGACCGTCAGCAAAGCGGGGTTAGAGCATTTCGGCTTTAACCTGAGACATATCCAGCAGCCTTGAAGTAGTTCCAGCACTCTGTTGGGTCGTAGAGCTCGCAGATTGCGCCGATGGCGTCGAAGACTTCGGTGAAGGTTCTGGCGCCGATCTTTCGAAGGTGAGCTTTCAGTTTGGAGAATGCTTGCTCGATGGGATTGAGATCCGGCGAGTAAGGCGGGAGGTACAGAAACCAGCAGCCGTGGTCGTGCAAGGCCTGAGCCGCCTCCTTGTTCCGATGGGTCGCCAGATTGTCCAGGATGACAACGGTGCCGGGGGCGATCTCCGGGACAAGCACTTCTCGGATGTAGACGGCAAAGGCGGGGCCATCCATGGCACCCTTGATGACCCATGGTGCGATCAAAGCATCCGAGGCCAGCCCGGCGATCAGCGTTTGGGTTCCCCAACTGCCAAACGGTGCATCCATGGTCAGGCGATGACCCCGCTTGGCCCGGCCACGCAGACGGGTCAGGTTGGTCTTCACTGCCGTTTCATCAATAAAGACAACGCGTTCGGGAAAGGCCGCAATGGCAGGCAGCCGATGCTTGAACCACTCAGTCCGCTGCTGTCTTACCTTGGCGCGACCGCGCTCGGTGGCGACCAGCGACTTTTTTTGTATGTGAAACCGAGCCGGGACAGCAGGTTGGCGATGGAAGAATGATGCACCCGCACGCCTGCCGCGGCCGCCAGCGCGTCGCGCAACTCAAAGAGCGTGATGTCGGGGTCTTGCGCGACCAGTTCCTTCAGGAAAGCCTGATGCGCTGCCAGCTTTCCCCGACCACGTGGCGGGCCTTGCGGTGCGGGCTCCGCATGGCCCTTGGTCCGAACCTGACGCGCCCACCGCGCGCCTGTCGCCGCAGACACTTTCAGGCGCAACGCCGCCGCCCGCCCGCTTAACCCTTCCTCAATATACTCCTGAAACCGCGCCCGAAGCGCATTCGGCAAAGGTGCTGACATGATCCATCCTCCCAAACAGGATGAATCACATCAGCCACCTCAAGGAAACCCCCGCCGATTCAAGTTCAAGCCGAAACGCTTTAGCTGCTCTGTTTGACGGCTACCTCTCACTCACCCTTCCTTCATTGCACTTCCTGCCGGACGGCCACTCGGGTCGCCCGATGGAGTCGTATTGCTTGCAAACAGCGATCCGATCGCTTCGACCGGCGTTGACCATGAAGAACCGCATCATGTCATCTCACAGCAAGCCCCTGTCGCAGCTTCCTTATTCCGACGAGGCCGCGCGCTTCCTGACGCGTCCGCCACGGCTGTTCATCAACGGCAAGTGGACACAATCTTCCCACGACAGCACCACGCGGTATCGCCGCAAGCTTGAATGTTTTCTTCTAACAAGTTACAGGTTTGGTAAATTATAATCCCCATATACACAGGTACCTGCCGTGGGTTCTCTTCTGAAGGACCGTCGCGCTGTCGCGTTGCTTCTTGCCGCCACGCTGACGGTCATGTCCAATGCCATCATCAGTCCCGGACTGCCGGGGATCGAGGCTTATTTCGCCGCGACCCCCAATGCCGATATGTTGACCCGGCTTCTGATCACGGCGCCCTCGCTGACGGTCGCAGTGATCGCGCCCTTTGCTGGGCTGCTGATTGATCGCGTCGGCCGCAAGGTCATGCTGATTATCGGTGCCGCGCTTTTCGGCTTGGCCGGCAGTGCAGGTCTCTGGGCGCCGACGTTGCGTGCCCTGCTGGCGACCCGCCTGATCCTGGGTATGGGCGTCGCGCTGCTGATGACCGCGATGACCGCACTGGTGGCGCAGTATTTTCACGGTCCCGAACGCGGCAGGTTCATGGGCCTGCAAATGACCTTCATCAACTTCGGTGGGTTGATATTCATCGCCGTGGCGGGACAGCTGGCCAACCATTCCGCCTTCTATCCGTTCGCGCTCTACCTGGTCGGCCTGATCTATCTGCCGATCCTCTATGTTTGCTTGGAGGAGCCGAAGAGCCATTCCCACAAGGATGGCAGTCGCCCGCCCGCGCAGGGGCAGGAAGGCTGGCCGCGGGTATTAGGCACAGGGTTGCTGCTTATGGCGCTGACCTTCTCCATTTTCTACATTCTGCCGACGCAGATCGCCTTCTATTTGGGGGAACTCGGCCATACCGATGCGAGTACGGCAGCTCTGATGATGGTCTGCGTGACCTTGGCTGCGGGCACCATCGCCATAGTCTATCCGACTCTACGGCGGACTTTGGGGCGTGGTGGTGTGCTGAGCGCGGGCTTCCTGATGCTGGCTGCGGGCTTCCTGCTGATGAGTTACGTGCAACTGGTGCCGATGATTGCCGTGGCCTCCTTGCTTGTGGGCATGGGGCCGGGGCTGATCGTGCCGACGCTCCTGAACTCGACCTTGGATGCGGTGCCGATGCGCCATCACGGCATAGCCTCGGGTGCGCTGACCTTCAGCCTATTCATCGGTCAGTTCATCTCCCCCATCTTGACGCAGCCTTTGATCACGGCAGGGGGATTCCACTTGGCCTTTCTGGTCTTCACGGCAGCCGCGGCCACGGGCGCGGTGGTGGCGATCTCGATCTTCCGCGAGCGCAAAACGGGTTGGGCCCGCAGTTGAGCGCATTACCTGGTCGACACCGCAATGGCCGCTGCATCCCGGCCGTTTTGTTATCCGCCCGACTTGAAGTGCCTCTTAACACTTGTCCCAGTGGGAATATCAGATATTCCGGTACTAGGCTGCAGGGATAGCGAGAAGGCTCGTTATTATGGGCGGCAACGGGGCTATGCAGGATCCTAGATTATCTCGGGTTGCCGACTCCTTCTGCACAAGACGTTATTGGCGGTCTTGCACGAGGGCAGGTAAAACGCGCGTACCCGGAACAGCCTTGGCCGATGCGAGACCTTGTAAGGGGCGGTCCGGAGTGCAAGGGAGAGTTTTGGTTTTGAGCATCTCAAGTCCGGCGGGCGGAATTTACGGGGGCCGGGTTTGGCTCCTGTCGGCGGTGTCGCTCAGCGCGCCCCGGCGGATTTCATCTAGTTCCACCGGGCTGTAGGCTCTGGCAACGAAGTGGCAATATCGCATATGCCTCGACGTGCAGATCGCACCAAGCTCCAGCGCGACGAAAAGGCGCCGCAGGGCCAGGCGTCGGTGACCGCACCGAATGCTGTGTTCAAGCAGTACGAGTGCCGCATCGGCATTCCGCTCCCGGCACTTGCGCTTGAGCTGCCGAATTTCGTCCCGCTTCAGGAAGCGGCCCACGGGCATCGCCGGTGCCGCAGGTCCTCCATGCGCGCAGGTCATGGCGTCTCCCGATAGCGCTGAAGCCAGTCGAGCGTCTTCTGCCATCCCCCAAAGGGAAAGAAATGCAACTCGACGCGCCCGTCGTGATCCGTGATCCGCTGCTCGATGACGTTGGCCACATCCGACGGGTCCTTGTCGGCGAGCACGCCGAGGAGTTTGCCGGACGATTTCTTCAGCACCGAAAGCGACGGTCCGACGCCGCACATGATCGCGTAGCGGATCAGCTTGGGAAGCGAGGTCACGCCGGCGAGGCCGAGACGGACGGGCACATCGGGATGCCGCGCCTGCATCCTCCATGCGAAACCTGCCAGAACCTCGCCGTCAAAGGCGAATTGCGTGACGACCTCAGGGGCAAGCCCGATGTCGTGACAACGGTCGATCTTCGCTGAGAGCGCCGCGTCGAGCCTGTCTTCGGAAATGTCGGGATGTCCCTCGGGATAGCCGCCGAGGAAGGCCCTGCGTATGCCGCTGTCGTGCAGAGACGGATGGTGCAGCAGGTCGAGCGCCTGCCCGAAGGGGCCGGAATACCGCGCGGGATTGCCGCCGAGAAACAGTGCATGGGTCACGCCGTTGGCGCTGTGCGCCTCCAGATGCCGAACGAAATCGGCCTCGGTGGCGAAATGGCGCGCGCCCAGATGCACGACGGGTGTGTAGCCCATATCGATCAACGCCTTCGCCGCCGCGACCTGCTGCTCCGGGGGTTTGCCTTCCAGATGCGGCAGAAAGACCTTGGCTCCCGGCGACAGCACCTTCGCGTCCGGCCTGAACTTGTCGACTGCGTCCGGCGGCAGTTCGAGGGAGATGTCGCCGTCGATCAGGCGGGCGGGGAGCACGGACAGGCTTGCTTCAGGCATTGGCGGTCAATCCTTGGCTAAGGGTTTGGTCGAAGACCTCCAGCGCACCATTGCGGATGACCGCGAGACAGTCGGCGTCGCCGGTAACGAGGTCGGAAGGAGTCTGTGCTCCGAAGAGGGCGAGATCGGCTGGGCGGCCTGGCGCGATCACACCAGCACTGTCGTCGAGCCCCAGCGCCCTGGCCGCGTGCCGCGTCACACCGAGAAGGCATTCCGCGGGCGTGAGGCCGAGCCGCCGGTACCCGGCGCGCATCGCTGCCAGTATGTCGAAGTCGCCGCCGTCCGGGCCGGCGTGGACCGACAACGCGATGCGTGCGCCGGAGGCGCGTAGCACGTCCAGCCGCGGTGCCGGCGCTCCGGTATCGCGCTCCATTGCTTCGGGGATCAGAACAGCCACCGTTCCGACGCGTGCGAGGCCGTCGAGCCCCGTCTCGTCGGTGTGGTTCAGGAAGGTGGCGGCACGGGAATAGAAGGAGGCGGGCAGCGTCGCGCCCGCGGCATCCTCGAACCGGTCGCAGGAGACCCGGCTTGGCGTCTTCTTTTTGTAGTAGAGTTCGAGGATGGTCGAGCATTGGTCGAGATCGAGCGCCGCGTCCTCGTCGCAGAACACCTCCACGGCGTCGGCACAGCCGAGGGCGTAGGTTTCCGGCACGATTGTGGTTTCGATCCCGGCAAGGACTTCATCCGGATCGCTGTCCTCGGGAAACTGGTGTCCGATGAAAAGCGTGATGCGGCTTTGCACGGGCAGATCTCCTGCGGCCCGGCGCAGGAGCGCGGTCAGCCGAAGTTCGTCCGTTGCGGTCGCGCCAAAGCCGCATTTCAGTTCGCAGGCCGTTACGCCGGAGCGACGCAGCCGGGCGATCCGTTCGTCGAGCGCCGAGAGCAGCGCGTTCTCATCGGCACGGGTGGTCGCTTCGGCCACCCGACGGGCGAGCGCACGGTATTCCGTGGCGTCGAGCGAGGCAGGGGGCGCGGCCTCGCCAAGCCAGAGCAGCGGCGCGTGGCAGGCCACCAGCCCCGGTAGGGCCAGCGCACCGCCCATGTCGCGCGCCGCCGACAGGTCGCCCCGAAACCCGGCCTTCGGACCGGCATAGGTGAACTGCCCGTCCTCGATGGCGACCACCGCATCGGGAAGCGGGTCTGTCGCGGGCGTTTCGCCCTCGAGCGTGAGCAAGTGCAGGTTGGTCAGCAGAAGGGAATTGTGCATGGCTCAGATCTCGTCGAAATCAATGCGGATGGTGCGGGTGAGTGGGCGCGACAGGCAGGCGAGGGTCAGCCCTTCGGCAAGGTCGTCCTCTCGCAGCGTTTGCAGCACACCGGGACGCACTTCGATCCGCCCGGCGGTCAGCTTGGAGATGCAGGAGGAACAGGTGCCTTCCTGGCAGGAGAAGGGGACGTCCGCATCCATGCGCAGCAGGGCGGCGAGGATGTTCTCGCCCTCCTGCCAGTCGGCTTCGTATTCCTCGCCTCCGACGACGGCGACGATCGTGGCGGGCGGACCATCTTCGCCGGGATCGTCTTCGGCGACCACTTCGAGGCCCGGTTCGGTTTCATCGTCCTCCAGCACCATGTCGAAGCTTTCGCGGTGGATTGCGGAGGCGGAGAGCCCGGCGCTCATCAGCGCGCCCTCGGCGGAATCCATGAAGCCTTCGGGGCCGCACATATAGGCCACCATCGGCAGCTCGGATGCGGCCTGCCAGCTGGCAAAATGCGCCTCGATATAGGCGCGGTCGATGCGACCATGGGCGCCGGTCCAGTCCTCTCCCGCGCGGCTCATCACGTGTTCGATCCGGCAGATTCCGGCATGGCGTTCGGCGATCTCGGCCATCTCGTCGGCCAGGATCACCGTGTCGGGGGTCCGGTTGCCGTAAACGAAGGTGACGGTGTGGCCCTGGTTTGATTCCAGCAGCCAGCGACCGATCGACAGGATTGGCGCGATGCCCGACCCGGCGGCGAGCATCAGGACGTGATGCGGCGCGTCCAGATCCTTGAAGAAGCGGCCGCGCGGGGTCTGGACCTCGAGATAGTCGCCCTCTCCGGCCTGATCCACGAGCCAGGTGGACATACGCCCGCCCTCGATCTTTTTTACGGTGATACGCAGTCTGGGATGGGCGCCGGGCGAGGACGACAACGAATATTGCCGCGAGATCAGATCGCCGCCGTCGTCGTTTTCCACGGTCAGGAATTGCCCCGGCCGGTAGGTAAAGGCGCCGGCCAGATCCTGTGGCACATCCAGCCACAGGCTTGCCGTGTCGTTGCACTCCATGCGTTTTTCGCAAACCTTGAGCGGATAGGTGGCCATAAATCCTCCTTGCCGGGAAACGCGCGTACAGGCGGTGTTCCCAGATCATCTTGCAGTCGGTCGTGTCTTGCGCGGTGCCGGTCAGTTCTCGTCGGTAAACCCGTGCGCGGCGCGGATTTCCTGCCTGAACGGGTTCTGCCGGGTCAGTTTCACCCCGCAGCGGCAGGCATGGGTGTGGCCGCAGGCCTTGGCGAAGTAAGCCCTCTCTTCGGAGGCCCTTTCGGCATTCTTCGCGCGGATCGCGGGGCCGATGACATTGAGCGTCATCACCGGCGCCCGCCGCATCGTGCCACCGCAGGCGAAGCACAGAAGCTCCAGCGCCTCGGCCTCGGCGAACTCCGCCATGACCTCGCGCTCCGCGTCGCAATCCTCGCATCGGAAGGTGTAGATCGGCATCGCTTCTCCTTTCGGGATGAGGTTCCCTCTCCTGCCCCGGATGCGGGAGCCCCCTTGCTCGAGGCTCAGGCGGCCGTCGCCCGCTTCGCGACATGGTCCTTCACAAGGCTCACCGCGGCATTGGCGTCGATGCCATACTCGACGCCGATCTGACGTCCCAGGCCGACATTCGCGGCAGCACCGCCGAACATCAGCAGGTACTTGTCGCCCTTGCCCTGCTCTTCGAGAAGCTGCTTAGTCTTCTCGACGTAGACAGACGAGGAGTTGGTCATCACCGACATGCCGATGGCGATGGCATTCTCCTTCTCGGCGGTCTCGACGAACTGCTCGGGTTTCACGTTCTTGCCAAGGTCGATGACGTTGAAGCCGTTCGCCTTGAGCATCAGGCACACCAGATTCTTGCCGATGTCCTGGGTATTGCCGCGCACCAGGCCGACCACCACGGTTCCGGTCGGGCCGTCGCCGTCGCCGGCGGCTTCGAGCAGCGGGGTCAGCACCGGCATCGCCTTGTCCATCGTCTTGGCGGCCTTGAGCATGTCCGTCACGAAGCGCTCGTTGCGCTCGTACATGTCGCCGACGATCTTCATACCGAGCGACAGGCCGTCAAAGACGATGTCCTGTGCGGTCATGCCCCGCTCGAGCCCCTTCTTCGTCCATTCGATGGCCTTTTCGCCGTCGTATTCCATGATCGCCTCGACCAGCTTCTGATTGACCTCCTCGACGGGTGAGAGATCTTCGCTGCGGGACTTCAACTTGGTGACGCTCTGGTCTTCCTCGGCCGAGGAGGACCGCTTGCCCGGATGTTTGGGATGGCCGGGAAGATAGACTTCCGAGAGATCTCCGAGCGCGGCGACATCCATCGGATACTTGATCTCGGCGCATTGCTGGATCATCGCGTGCATGTTCTCTTCGGGAATGTTCCAGTCGATGTCACAGCCCGGCATGCAGATGAAGCCACCGTTGTAGCCGACTTCGGCTGCCAGCTTCTTGACCTCGTTGCGCACGGCGTCGGTGGAGCCGTGCATCAGCGTGGAATAGGGGGAGAGCGTGCCCATCAGCGAAATCTGCCCCCCGATGGCCTGCTTGCACTTGTCCATGCCGGGATACATGTCGCCGTTGAAGTTGAGGCACCCGTTGCCGGCGATGTCGCGCCAGATTGGCTGGGTGAAGGTGCAGGTGTGGGTAAAGCCGATGCCCTTCAGATCCTCGTTGATGTAGCGGAACAGTTCCTTCTGATAGGGAAGCCCGTGCTCGCGATAGACCTCCGGCGGCAGGATGTCGGACGAGTTGAACGGATCGAGGATGTTGCACACGTCCGCCCCCGCCTCGAACATCATGCGGCAGACGTTCTTGACGATATCGAGCGCCAGTTTGGTCACCTCATGCGCATAGTCCGGATCGTCCGAGAGCAATTGCAGGAATTCCGATGACCCGGTCATGAGCTGCGCCGTGGTGATCGGGCCGCCGACCGGCGTGGGGATAGCATGGGTATCCTTCAGCCCCATTTTCACATAGGTGCGGATCTCGTCCTGGATGGCGCGAACGCGCTTCGACGGCTGGAAGCCCTCCTTCTCGTATTTCTCCTTGAAGCGGTAGAATGCCTCCTTCGTCGGCGTCGGATGGGTGACCAGCGAGGGCTGGGCATAGGGCAGATAGTCCAGTTCGCAGCCCGGAACGCATTCGACCGGGGTGAACAGATCGGTGCCCGCGATGATCACATCGCCGCCGAACTTGTCGAGCGACTTCTTCTTGGCATGGGCCTGTGCCTCGCCGTCGAGCAGAACCTCGTCCACGCGCACGCCGCCCTCGCGGATGCCGCGGGTCATGAGCAGCGGCACGACGGGCACCTGGTCGGGCAATTCGGTCATCGTGACGGCCGCGAAAACCCTTTCGCGGCTGGTCATTTGCTGTGCCATTCCATTTCCTCCCTGGTTCAGGCTTCAGACAATGCGCGGGCGGTCGCCGGACCGGCCCCGCATATCGGGAGCGGCGGCGTGCCGCGGCATCGTCCCGATCCGGATTTCTTGGAGTCCCAGTTCGGGCATCTGACAGCCCGACGCCTCGGCCGCCGCCCTGTCGATCACATGCTTGATCGGCCCGTATCTGCGCAGAGCCCTGAGATCTTCGGTCGAAAGCGCCCGGACAAAGGCTGCGCCGCGAAAGTTGTGCCGGGCGTCCTCGTAGCTGCCGATGCTGTCGATGGGCGCTACGATGCAGGGCGCGGCATTGGCGACTTCCTCGGAGAGGATCGCCAGCGCGGCACCGTCGGCGTTCTCCACCGCGCGACCGATGGCGGCGAGGTTGACCGGCCCGTGAAGGATCATGTCTTTGGGCAGTGCCTTGCGGACATCGGCCAAGATCATGTTCTTGGCGTAGAAATCGAGGTTCATCATGTCCACGCCCAGCTCCGCCAGATCGCCGCAGATCGACCGGATCGCGCCGCAGGAATGAAAGCAGAGCAAGGCGCCGGACTTGCGGCGCAGCCGGGTCAGCAAGGTCTGGAGACGTGGAAAGATGAAGTTGCGGAAATCCAGGTCGGACAGGTACATGCCGGATTCGAAGCCGAGATCGTCGCCATAGATGATCACGTCCGGATCTTCCGGCAGCGCTGCCAGCACCGCGTCATAGGAGGCCTCGATCGTGTCCAGCGCCCAGTCGAGCAGCGCGCTCGCGACGCGGAAATCCTCGGTCAGATCCGTCATGAACTGCCAGCCGTTGCGCAGCAGGAAACAGGTGTCGAGCAGGCCGGGGCAGGGCGCATCGAGTACCGTCATCAGCGCAGGCGTGTCCTGGGCAAGCTGTACGTGCTCGGGCAGCGCGGGGCGGGGATGGCGGGCCAGATGACCCCATTCGGCCTGCTCCAGAGGATGCCGAAAGGGCGCTCTGTTGCCCTCGTGTTCGAGCCAGGCGACGCCATAGGCATCGGTCAGCTCCTCCTCCTGCCGGCCGGGCCGCGGCCAAAGCGGTCCGACGCGCTGGAAGTCCGAGCCAAGCGCGGCACATTCACCGGCGGCGAGCGGCAGCGTCTCGTACACCGGATGCGCGACGTTGGGCACGTGGCGGCCAGGGATGGCGGTGGCGCGCACCGCGGTGAGCGAGCTGGTGCCGATATCGACCGGCACCCTCTCGCGCAGTGTCTGCGCCAGCATATGCGGTCCGGCGCTCATGCGGCCTTGGCCTCGGCCAGCTTGAACATCTTCAGCAGCGCGTGACCCTCGGGAAGCTGCTGGCCGTCCAGTTCCATCGCCGCGAAGCCGAGGAACACCTCGGCCGAACCGAGCGCATGGGCCATCGCGCGGGATTTCTCGATGATGCCGTAATGCAGGAAATCGCCCCCCGCCATGCGGCAGCAGACCATCGCCGTGGCGAGCGAGAGGTTGACGTAATCCTTGCCGAGCGAGTTGAGCCCGGTCCACTGCGGGAAGCAGTTGGAAAAGGCGCAGCCCGCGGGATAGCCGAATTCCTCACGCACCGCTTGGATGCCGCGCATCGCGATCCCGACCGAGGGCGCGTCCATCACCCCCAGGTCCACGATCGGGGAGTCGCAGCCGATTTCGTCGAGCATGGGCCGGAAATGGGAGCGGATCATCTCGATCGATCCTTCGGGCGTCGGATCGCCAACGTCATTGGCGAGGATCATCACGGCGGCGGGCTTGTGGCGCCCGAGCGCCTCGATCTCCTCGTCCTCGGTATCCTCGTTGAGCGAGGCAAAGATCGCGCGGTTGAGGATGCCCTTTTTTGCCGCGAACTCGAGCCCCGCGATGCGCACCTCGGCTTCGGTCGCATTGAGCAGCAGCGGCAGATCGGTCCGATCAGCGGTGAAGTCGATGAATTTGCAGAAGGCATCGGGATCCGAGCCGATCACGTCAAAGGCCATTTGGATGCCGTGGCGCCGGGCGAGTCCGTTGACCCGGTCGATCAAACCGGCGGCCTTTTCGGCGTTGAAGCTTCCCTTGAACGCATCTTCGACGATGGAATGATTGTCGTAGAAGATGCTTCCCACCGCGAGCCCGGTATGCGACCCGAGCGGTCCGCCCACGACACAATTTCCGATACGGACCGGCTTTGGCTCGGCCATGTGCTTTCCTCCCTGATATTTTCCGGGCTCCTCCAGCCCGATTCTTAAAGACAGACTAGTCTGTCTATTTACAAATGCAATACATCATTCCTGAGCGTGGAAGTTATTCGTTATTTCCTGCGCTTGATCGTTGGTCATTCGGAGGGCGATCTATGCCGATTTCTTTCGAAATCCGGCGCACAGACTTGTATTTCCGTCTCATCCCCCCTATTCCTCTGAGTCAGACGGACCCGTGCGACAGGCGGGTTCGTGACCGAACCGTATTGCAGAGGCGAAACCGACATGAGCGAAGGCCGATCCAGAGGCGCGCGGGACCGGATCCTCCGGTCCGCCTACAGGCTGTTCAGCAGCCGGGGAACGAACCAGGTCGGCATCGATACGATCCTTGCCGATTCCGGTTGTGCCAAGGCGAGCCTCTACAAGCATTTCGGATCGAAGGACGAGCTGGTGCTCGCCTTTCTCGAAATGCGCGAGGACATCTGGACCCGCGACTGGCTCGAAGCCGAGGTACGCAAGCGCTCGGCTGATCCGGTCGAGCGGTTGCTCGCGGTGTTCGATCTGTTCGACGAATGGTTCCACAAGCGCGATTACGAGGGCTGTGCCTTCATCAATGTGTTGCTGGAATGCGAGATGAACTCGCCGATCCACCGGGCGGCGGCGCGGCATCTCGGCAATATCCGGTCGATCATTTCGGGTTTCGCGCAGGATGCGGGGCTGGAACGGCCTCAGCAGTTTTCCGAGATGTGGCACATCTTGATGAAAGGCGCGATCATTTCGGCTTATGAGGGCAATCGGGAGGCGGCGCGCAGCGCCCGTATTGCCGCGGAGGCCGCGATCCTCGCCTGGCCGCGCAAGACGCAATCCGCCGTCGCTTGACAGACAGTTTCCGATCCGGATGGTGCGCACCACGCCTGTGGACAGCAGTTCGCCCGCGGCGCGGGAGACCGCCGCCTCCGACGGCATGCGTCGCGTGGCGATCTTATGCGACACGGTTGGGCAGGTCGCGGCCGGAAAAGAACGCGTCGAGGTTGTCGACGACCATCATCCCCATCGCCTCCCGTGTCCGGTCCGTAGCGCTGCCGAGGTGGGGCAGCAGCACGGCGTTTTCCATCAGCGTCAGAGCGGCGGGCACCGAGGGCTCTCCGTCGTAGACATCGAGGCCCGCGCCGCCGAGCCGCCCCTCGGCCAGCGCCGCGATCAGCGCTGCCTGGTCGACCACATCTCCTCTAGCGGTGTTGATCAGCATCCCCGCGGGCCCGATCAGCGACAGGCGGCGGGCGTCGATCACATGGCGGTTCGACCCACCGCCGGGGATGTGCAGGGAGACGATGTCGGCCGCCTCCAGCACTGCGTCGATGCAGTCGAGCCGCGTGGCGTCGAGCCCGGCCATCTCCTCGGCGGGCGGAAGGCTGCGGTTGTAATAGACGATCTTCATGCCGAACCCCGCCTCAGCCCGGCGGGCGGTCGCGCGGCCGATGCGCCCCATGCCGACGATACCCAGCACCCTGCCGCCGATCCGTGTGCCGATCAGATGCGTCGGCCGCCAGCCGGTCCAGCGTCCGGCCCGCAGTTCGCGTTCGCCCTCGCCCGCGCGCCGCGCGAGCATCAGCATGAGCGTCAGCGCCAGATCGGCGGTGCAATCGGTCAGGCAACCAGGCGTGTTGCTGACCACCACTTCGGCGGCGCGCGCGGCGTCGAGATCGATATGGTTCACGCCGACCCCGTAGTTGCCAAGCATCCGACCTCTGGGCACGCCGGCGAAGACCTCCGCCGGCAGCGCGTCGCTGACCGTAGGGCAGACGGCGTCAAAGGTCCGCAGCGCCGCACCGATCTCGGTGGGGCTCATCGGACGATCCTCCGCGTTAAGGGTGGCGTCGTAGCTTTCCGCCAGCCGCCGCTCCACGGCGGCCGGCCATCTCCGGGTCAGGAGGATCTGAGGCCGTGCCATCGCCGGATCACGCCGCGGTCATCTGTCCGGACAACACGGCCTCGACCGTCTCGCCGAACGCCGCCGGATGAGGGACGATCGTATGACCCGCCTCGCGGATGATCTCCACCTTCTCCTGTGCGGACTCGCCAAAGGCCGAGACGATGGCGCCGGCGTGGCCCATGCGCTTGCCCTTGGGTGCGGAGAGCCCGGCCACATAGGCCATGAGCGGCTTTTTCATGTGCTCACGCGCCCATTGCGCGGCCTCGGCTTCCTGCGGGCCGCCGATCTCGCCGATCATGACCACGGCGTCGGTGCCCGGATCCTGCTCGAACAGTTCGAGGATATCGCGGAAGGATGAGCCGTTGATCGGATCGCCGCCGATGCCGACCGAGGTCGACACGCCGATGCCCCGCGCCTGCATCTGCGACGCGGCCTCGTAGCCTAACGTGCCCGAGCGCCCGACGATGCCGACCCGTCCCGGCGTGTAGATGTGACCGGGCATGATGCCCATCATCGCCTGTCCGGGAGAGATCACTCCGGCACAGTTCGGTCCCACCAGCCGCATCCGGTTCTCGAACCGGTAGCGACGCATGTAGCGTTTGACGCGCATCATGTCCTGCGCGGGGATGCCGTCGGTGATGCAGACGCAGAGCCTGATGCCCGCATCCGCCGCCTCCATGATGGAATCCGCGGCGAAAGGCGGCGGCACGAAGACCAGCGACGCCTCGGCGCCGGTTTCCTCGATCGCGCCCTTCACCGTGTTGAAGACCGGCAGGTCCAGATGGGTGCCGCCGCCCTTTCCCGGCGTGACCCCGCCCACGACATTGGTGCCGTAATCCACCATCTCGGCGGCGTGAAACGATCCGATGCGTCCGGTGAATCCCTGGATGATCACCGGGGTCTTGCCGTCAATCAGAATGGCCATGTCCGTTCTCCTTTCATGCCGCGTTCGCGGCGGTGGTCTTCCACGCTCTGACGGCCGCCTCCGCAGCTTCCGCCAGCGTGTCGGCCACCACCACCCGAGGCGCCTTTTCCCGAAGGATCGCCTTGCCTTCCTCGACCTTCGTGCCCGAGAGACGCACGATCAGCGGGATCTCGACGCCCACCTCCTCGAGTGCCTTCACCACGCCCTCGGCCACCCAGTCGCAGCGGTTGATGCCGGCGAAGATATTCACGAGGATCACCTGCACCTTCTCGTCGGCCAGTACCGCGCGAAAGCTCTTTGCCACACGCTCGGGGCTGGCCCCGCCGCCGATGTCGAGGAAATTTGCGGGCTCGCCGCCGGCGATCTTGATCATGTCGAGCGTCGCCATGGCGAGGCCGGCGCCGTTGATGATGCAGCCGATGTTTCCGTCGAGCCCGACATAGCTCAGTCCCCGGTCGGAGGCGAAGGTCTCGCGCGGATCCTCCTGGCTTTTGTCGCGCAATTCGCTGATCTCGGCCCGGCGGAACAGGGCGTTTTCGTCGAAGCTCATCTTGCAGTCGAGCGCGATCAACTCGTCATGGGAGACGACCAGCGGGTTAATCTCCAGCATCGACGCATCGAAGTCGCGGAACACCCGGTAGCAGCCGATCAGGGTCTCGACGGCCTTGCCGATCAGCGCGCCATCGAGTCCGAGGCCGAAGGCGATTTCACGCGCCTGGAAGTCCTGCATCCCGAGGCCGGGGTCGACGATGGCGCGCACGATGCTGTCGGGCACGCGTTCCGCGATCTCCTCGATCTCCATCCCGCCGGAGGAGGAGGCGACGATCATGATCCGTTCGGCCGAGCGATCGAGCACGAAGCCGAGATACAGCTCGCGGCCGATCGGCACTGTCTCCTCGATATAGATCCGGCTGATGAGCTTTCCGGCAGGGTCGGTCTGCTGCGTCGCGAGGCGGCGGCCGAGCAGCTTGTCGGCGGCGGCCTCCACATCCTTCTCGTCATTGCAAAGGATGACCCCGCCCGCCTTGCCGCGTGCGCCGGAATGGATCTGCGCCTTGACCACCCACCCGTTGCCACCAATCTCGGAGGCGCGGTAGGCTGCCTGTTCGGGGCTGTAGGCGAGCCCGCCGCGGGGCAGTCTGATGCCGTGCGACGCCAGCAGTTCCTTGGCCTGGTATTCGTGGATGTCCATGGCTTATGCCTCCTCCATAGTGCCCTTGATGGCCGCGTCCACGGCGAGGACGTTGCGCGCCATCCGTTCGGAGGCGGCGTCGATCATCTTGCCGTCGAGCGAGGCTGCGCCGCGCCCCTGCGCTTCGGCCTCCTTCAGCGCCACGATGATGCGCCGCGCGCGCTCGACCTCTGAGGCGGGCGCAGAGAATTCCTCGTTCGCCAGCGCGATCTGGTCGGGATGGATGGCCCATTTGCCTTCGATCCCCAGTGCCGCGCCGCGTTTGCAGGCGGCGCGGAAACCTCCGGGATCCGAGAAGTCCCCGAAGGGCCCGTCGATGGGCCGCAGCCCGTAGGCGCGGCAGGCGACCGTCATGCGCGACAGGGCGGCGTGCCACTGGTCGCCGGGATAGTTTTCGTTCAGCCCGCCGATGTTGACGGTGCGCGCCTTGGTGAAGGCGGCATAGTCGGCAACGCCGAAATGCAGCGCCTCCAGCCGCGAGGGGGCGGCGGCGATGGCTTCGACATTCCCCATGCCGAGCGGCGTCTCGATCAGCGCCTCGAGTCCGACCTGGTGGGAATAGCCCCTGGCCATCTCGATCTGGTTGCACAGGGCCTCGACCATATAGACATCCGCAGGCACGCCGACCTTGGGGATCAGAAACATGTCGAGCCTGTCACCCGCCTGTTCCATCACGTCCACCACGTCGCGATACATGTAATGGGTGTCCAGACCATTGATGCGCACTGAAATGGTCTTACCCTTGGCCTTCCAGTCAATATCGTTCAGCGCCCCGATGACATTGCGGCGGGCCTGCTCCTTGTCTGGCGGGGCCACCGCGTCCTCGAGGTCGAGAAAGATCACGTCCGCGGCACTTTGGGCGGCCTTTTCGATCATGCCGGGATTGGACCCCGGCACTGCAAGCGTGCTGCGCTGGACGCGTAGCCTGCGCAAGGTGTGGATGGTATGGCTCATGTCTCTGCTCCCGCTCCTCGGTCAGGCCGCCTCGGCGATCTTGCCGGCTGGCGTCCTGGTGAAATGGTCAATCGCGGCCCCGACGCCCGAGCCCGGCTCGATGGCGATGCCGCTGTCGATCATCGCCATTTCGGCGACCGCCAGCGCGGTGTTCACCATGCCTTCGTTAAGCCAGCCCAGATGGCCGATGCGGAAGACCTTGCCCATCACTTTGGACAGCCCCGTGCCGAGCGAGGTGTCGTAGGCGGTATAGGCCCGCGCGATCACGTCGCGCGCGTCCACCTCCTCCGGCACCACGACGGCGCTCACCGTGTCGGACTGCCATTTCTCCTCTGCCGCGCAGAGCTTCAGGCCCCAGGCGTCGATCGCGGCGCGCACGCCCGAGGCGAGCCGGTGATGCCGGGCCCAGACCGTTTCGAGCCCTTCCTCCAGCAGTATGTCGCAGGATACGTCGAGCCCGCGCAGGAGCTGGGTGGCCGGGGTATAGGGGAAATAGCCGTTATCGTTATGGGCCATCATGTCCTCGAAGGAAAAGAAGGTCCGCGGAAAGCCGGCCCGCTTGTGCGCATCGAGCGCCCATTTCGAGATTGACAGGATCCCGAGCCCCGCAGGCAGCATGAAGCCCTTTTGCGATCCCGAAACGCAGCAATCCACGCGCCACCCTTCCTGATCGAAGGGGATCGAACCCACCGAGGAGACGCCGTCGACCATCAGCAGCGCGGGGTGGTCGGTCTCGTCCAACGCCTTGCGCACTGCGCCCACGTCCGAGGTGACGCCGGTTGCCGTCTCGTTGTGGGTGACGAAGACAGCGGCATATTCCCGTGCCCTGTCGGCACGCAGCCGCTCGGCGTAGGCTTCTACCGGCACGCCTTCGCCCCAGGGGCGGTCGATCACGTCGACGTCGAGGCCGAGCCGCCGCGCCATGTCGACCCAGAGATGCGAGAACTGTCCAAAGCGGCTCATCAATACCTTGTCGCCGGGGCTGAGCGTGTTCTGGATGGCCGCCTCCCATGCCCCGGTGCCTGAGGACGGATAGAGAAAGACCCGGCCGGTCTCGTTGCGGAAGACCTGCTTGACCTTCTCGAAGAGCGGGATCGTCAAATCTCCGAAATCGGGTGCGCGCATGTCCTGCATCGGCACGTTCATGGCCATCCGCACGCGTTCGGGCACATTGGTCGGTCCCGGAATGAAAAGGTGATTGTAGCCTGCCATGGCTGGTCCTCCCTCGGACTGATGCGATTTCCGCTTGTACCAGCATGGCGTTCCCGCCCCGCCCGGCAAACACTCGCCCGGACAGGATCTGCGGCCCCGTGGGGCGAAGACGCACTACCCGTTCGGGCGCTGCCTATGCCTCGGATTCGCGGGAATAGATCGCCACCGCCATCGCGCGGTTCCTGACCCCGAGCTTTTCGTAGAGGTTCTTGAGGTGGTATTTCACCGTGTTCTCGGAGATGCCCGTGCGATTGGCGATCTGCTGATTGGTCCAGCCGCGCGCCAGCACCGACAGCAACTCCCGTTCCCGCACCGTTAGCTGGGACAGAGGATTGTCGTTGATCGTCGAGACATCGATGAAGGGCACGCAGATCCGCCCGTTGGCCACCGCGTGCAGCGTATCGAACAGCACCGACGGATCGTCGAACTGATAGCAATAGCCATAGGCGCCGAGCCGCACCGCTTGACGGATCGTTCCGAGATCGCGTTTGTTGGAGAAGATCACCACTCTCGTGTCCTGTTCACGGCGGCGAATTTCTTTCAGCACTTCGGTCGCGCTCATGTCCGCCAGTTGCCAGGCCAGCACCGTCAGATCGCCCGCGATGCCCTCTCCGTCGAGGAAGGCGCGACCGTTCTCCGTCGTTCCCGCCAAACTGAACCTCGGATCCCTGGCGAAGAGCACCTCCAACGCAGATACGACCAGCGGGTTAGGTTCGACCAGAAACACCTTGTAAGGGGCAGTTTCGCCCCTGATCGCCTCGTCCATTCATATCCTCCCTCCGGCGCGTCCGGCCGGTCCGCTGCAAGCATGACTAAAACAGACCAATCTGTCTATTCATAACTCTTCTGGTCTGATGGGCGCAGACGGCTGGAATACCGCGTTTCAACCGGAACAATGGCCTTAATCGTGGAATTGGTAATGAAGAACTACCCGTTTGGGTGGCTATACTTTCCCTGTTTCTCCAACAATAAAGACAGAGCTGTCTATTCTGATGGCGCGCTGGGATACCGGCGTTCAGGAGGAGACTGCGCGTGACCCGGCGATCCGGCGCGCGCACCGGGCCGAAAGCGGCGGCGGGCCTGTCCGGGCCCGCCGGTGGTGGGAGCCGGAAGGAAAAGGGCACAAGTATCAGATGACCGACCAGATTCTCACGCTCAAATGCGTCAATCGCCCCGGAATCGTCCATGCCGTCTCGGGCGTGCTGGCCGAGGCCGGCGGCGATATCACCGAGGCGCGGCAGTTCGACGATCCGCTGACCGGCAATTTCTTCGCGCGCATCTCCTACCGCGTGCCCGGCGACGGCGGTCCCGTGCGCGAGGGCATGGCGGAGCTCGGCGACCGACTCGGCCTCGACTGGAGCGTGACAGATGCGGCCCACCGGCCGAGGGTGCTCATCCTGGTTTCAAAATTCGACCACTGCCTCGCCGATCTTCTCTATCGGCAACGCATTGGCGAATTGCCTGCCGAGATCGTCGCCATCGGCTCCAACCATCCCCGTGAGGCGCTGGGCCTGCCGATGAACGACGACATCCCCTATCACCACCTGCCGGTCACGGCGGGGACCAAGCCGCAGCAGGAGGCGCGGATCAAGGCGCTGGTGGAGGAGACGGGCGCAGAGCTCATTGTGCTCGCGCGCTACATGCAGATCCTGTCGGATGATCTCTCGGCATGGCTCTCGGGGCGCTGCATCAACATCCACCATTCCTTCCTGCCCGGCTTCAAGGGAGCCAAGCCCTACCATCAGGCGCACGTGCGTGGCGTGAAGATGATCGGCGCGACAGCGCATTACGTGACCGAGGATCTCGACGAAGGGCCGATCATCGCGCAGGACGTGGAACACGTCACCCATGCCGATACGCCCGACGACCTCGTCCGCAAGGGTCGGGACATCGAGCGCCGGGTGCTGGCGCGGGCGGTGGACCTGCATGTCCAGCGCCGCGTGTTGATGAACGGCAGCAAGACCGTGGTCTTCGCCAAATGATGCGCTGCGGGACCAGTGAGGGAAGAGAGGCCATGAGTGCGAGGATCATCGACGGCAAGGCCTTTGCCGCGCAACTTCGCCGGCGGGTCGCCGCGGAGGTGGATCGGATCAGGTCCGGGGCCGGTGTGACCCCAGGTCTCGCCGTGGTGCTGGTGGGCGATGATCCCGCCAGCCAGGTCTATGTGCGCGCCAAGGGTCGCCAGACCGTCGAGGTGGGGATGGAGAGCTTCGAGCACCGGCTCCCCGATACCACGTCGGAGGCGGACCTGCTGGCGCTGATTGGACGGCTCAACGCCGATGTCCGCGTTCACGGCATTCTCGTACAATTGCCCCTGCCGCCACAGATCGACCCGGCGCACGTGCTCGACGCCATTTCCCCCGAAAAGGACGTGGACGGGTTCCATGTGGTGAACGCGGGACGGCTGTCGACAGGCCAGGAGGCGATGGTGCCCTGTACGCCGCTCGGCTGCCTCATGATGCTGCGGGCCGAGCTTGGCGTGCTGGCGGGCAAGCGCGCGGTGGTCGTGGGCCGCTCCAACATCGTCGGCAAGCCAATGGCGCAACTGCTGCTGGCCGACGACTGCACGGTGACCATCGCCCACAGTCGGACGCGGGATCTGCGGGCGGTGGTCCGTAGCGCCGATATCGTCGTGGCTGCCGTCGGGCGTCCGCGGATGATCCCCGGCGACTGGATCAGGCCGGGTGCCACCGTGATCGACGTGGGCATCAACCGCATCGCGGCAGGCGGCAAGACCCGGCTGGTGGGGGATGTCGACTACGACGGCGCGGCGGACGTGGCGGGTGCGATCACTCCTGTGCCGGGCGGGGTCGGTCCCATGACCATTGCCTGCCTGCTGTCCAACACGCTGACGGCCTGTTGCCGCATTCACGGCCTTCCGGCTCCGGATCTGGGGAACGCCTGAAACGGCGGCCGGGGAAATACGCGCCGGCGCCCTCAGTAGATCGGGAATGCCGCGAGCAGGTCGAGTACCGTCCTGCGCACCCGCGCCTCCACGGCGCCGTTGCCTTCCTCGCCCAAGGCGGCGAGCCCGTCGACGACGTCGAGGATCAGCGCGCCAATCTCGCGGATTTCCGTCTCCGCAAAGCCGCGCGTGGTCACGGCCGGGGTTCCGAGGCGCACGCCGGAGGTGACCGCGGGCGGCTGCGGGTCGAAGGGAATGCCGTTCTTGTTGCAGGTGATATGCGCGCGGCCGAGCGATTGTTCGACGGCCTTGCCGGTCAGTCCCTTGCCGCGTAAGTCGGTCAGCATCAGATGCGTGTCGGTCCCGCCGGAGACGATGTCGATCCCGCCGCTGGCCAGCACCTGCGACAGGATCGCAGCATTGGCCACGACCTGCGCGGCATAGTCGCGGAACTCTGGCGTCAGCGCCTCCCCGAAAGCCACCGCCTTAGCGGCGATCACATGCATGAGCGGCCCGCCCTGGAGCCCCGGAAAGACGGCCGCATCGAGCTTCCTGCCCAGATCCGGGTCGTTGCAGAGGATCAGCCCGCCGCGCGGGCCGCGCAGCGTCTTGTGGGTGGTCGAGGTGACCACATGGGCGTGGGACAGGGGGCTCGGATGCACGCCGCCCGCCACGAGGCCGGCGAAATGCGCCATGTCGACCATGAGCTTCGCGCCCACCGAGTCCGCGATCTCGCGGAACGCGGCGAAATCGATGTGGCGGGCATAGGCCGATCCTCCCGCGACGATCAGCGCCGGACGGTGGTCGCGGGCCAGCTTCGCGAGCGCCTCCATGTCGATGCGGTGATCGTCCTGCCGCACGTCGTAGGCGACGGCGTTGAACCACCTTCCCGACTGGTTGACCCGCGCGCCATGCGTCAGATGGCCGCCCGCGGCGAGGTTCAGCCCCAGAAAGGTGTCGCCCGGTTTCATCAGCGCCATGAACGCGGCCTGGTTCGCCTGGCTGCCGGAATTGGGCTGCACATTGGCCCAGGCGCAACCGAACAGCGCCTTCGCCCGCTCCAGCGCCAGCGTCTCCGCCTCGTCAACCACCTGACAGCCGCCATAGTAGCGCCGGCCGGGATAGCCCTCGGCATATTTGTTGGTCAGCACGGTGCCCTGCGCCTCCATCACCGCCCGGCTGACGATGTTTTCCGAGGCGATCAGCTCGACCTCGTCGCGCTGGCGTCCGAGTTCGCGCCCGGTGATGGCAAAAAGCTCGGGGTCGCGCGTCGCGAGGCTTTCGGAAAAGAAGGCGCGCTGCGGCGTTTGTCCTGTATTGGAGATATGCATCTGGTCCTCCCTTTCAGCCGGTCCAACCCAGACCGGTGGATATGACGTGTATGGTCATCAGCAGCGCGTCGACATCCTGTTTCGGCGCGGCCTCGTGCCCGCCGGCGGCGCGCACGTCGCGCAGCAGTTCAACCTGCATGCGGTGCAGCCCCGCCATCTGTGCGCGCGATCCCTCGATGCGGTCCCGGAAGAGCGGAAAGCGGCAGCAGGGCGCGGCCTCGCCCGTCAGCTTCAGGATCATGTGGCAGGCCAGGTCATGTTCGGCCTGGACCTTGCCCAGTACGGCGTTGCGCAGCGCCGCGTCGGGCACCAGCCCGGCGTACTCCCCCGCGATCACCATGTCGGACTGCAACAGCAGCTTTTCCGCCTCGTCCACGACAAGCCGGAACAGCGGCGAGCGTTCGAACATCATGTGCAGGACGGACCAGCCCTCGGCGCCGCGCACGTCGGTGAAGGCCCGCATGGCCGAGCCGATGCCGTACCAGCCGGTCAGCATGTGGCGGTTCTGGCTCCAGGCGAAGACCCACGGGATCGCCCTCAGTGCGTCGAGGTCGCGTTTGCCCCCGGCAAAACGCCGCGCCGGTCGCGAACCGATCTTGAGCAGGCCCAGTTCGTCCACCGGGCTCGCCTCGTGGAAATAATCGGCGAACCCCGGCATCCGGACGAGGTTGAGATAGGCCACGTGACTCACCCCCGACAGGGCTTCAAAGGCCTCGTCCTGCTCGACCGGCGGCGCGGCGTCCCGTGTCCGGGCCGGCAGGCCGAGCGTGTGCGACAGGACCGCCGCAGCCAGATATTCCAGATTGCCGAGCGCGGTGCCCCGGTTGGCGAACTTTGCCGACACGATCTCGCCCTGTTCGGTCACCCGCAACTGGCCGTCGACCGTCCCGGCCGGCTGCGCGGCGATGGCCCGACTCGCCGGTGCGCCGCCCCGGCTGACCGAACCGCCGCGACCGTGGAAGAAGCGCAGCCGCACGCGATGCCGTGCCGCCACCCTGTGCAGCGCCGTCTGGGCCCGCGACAATTCCCAGTTGGAGGTGAGAAACCCGCCG
Source organism: Celeribacter indicus (assembly GCF_000819565.1). Taxonomy (NCBI): domain Bacteria; kingdom Pseudomonadati; phylum Pseudomonadota; class Alphaproteobacteria; order Rhodobacterales; family Roseobacteraceae; genus Celeribacter; species Celeribacter indicus. The sequence continues at coordinate 4,056,730 of NZ_CP004393.1, read as the reverse complement.
TCCTTGTTGCTGTCGGAATAGCCGAGCATGATCTCCTGGCAGCCGCCGTTGTCACGCACGGCGCGCAGGACGAGGCGCTGCGACAGCAGTTTTTCAAGAATGCCCGGTGCGGCGCGCAGGTCGTCGATGGTCTCGAACAGCGGCACGATCTGGATCGGCGGCACGGCATCGGTTGCCGCGCCCGGTGCTGCGCTGCACCAATGCGCCATGAGATAGGCGGCAAGGATGTCCTCGGCGGAGGTGGTCATCGACAGCACGAAGGTCGACAGCGCCTCGCGGTCGCGCTGCCGTACCTCGGCGATCAGCCGGAAGAGTGTGATCGTCTCGCGCGTTTCTTCCGACAGCCCGTCCCGGACGGAGAGGTCGGGAACCGCCTCCCGGAACGCGCACCCGAGGCGTTCGCTCCAGCGAGGATCCTTCGGCGTGGTGCCGAGCAGTTCGGCCACCGCGCGGTTGATGACCGTGACGTTCTGGCGGATGTCAAGCGCGACGGCGTGGAACCCGAAGGCCCGCACGCGGCGCAGCAGCGGCACGACCTTGCGGCGGGCGATGCGCGCGCCGCCCGCTGCCTCCAGCGCCGCGCAAAGCTCGCCCAGCAACTCGGCCAGATGCCGGGGATCCGAGAAGGGCACGGCGCCGTTTTGGCCCATCGTGGCTTCGAGCCGGTACAGCAGCGCGTTGGCATATTGGCGGAAGGGTTCGCCGGGATTGCGGTCGCGGAGCCTGTCGGCATCGGCGCCGCAGGCTTCGATCTGTGCAGCCAGCCGCGGGCCGAACCAGTCGGGCAGCGCAGCGACGCTTTCACCGACCGACAGGTCGCGCCCGAGTTCGGCCAGGAGCGGACGATAGGAGGCGAGCGCCGCCCGCCGGCAGCTTTCCAGCGCCTGCCGTGTCACCTCCGCCGTCACATGGTGGTTGCCGTCCCGGTCACCGCCGATCCACGAGGCGAAGCGCAGGAAGCGATCGGGCAGGGCATCCCCTGTACCCTCCGGCAGGGCAGCCTGCAACGTGTCGTGCAGCGTTGGCAGGGCGGCGAAGAGCACCTGATCGAAGAAATGCAGCCCCCACGCGACCTCCTGTGCGACGGAGGGTTTTTCCAGCCGTAGCTCTCCGGTCAGCCAGAGCAGTTCCACCTCGGCGGCGAGCGCGTCCCGGTAGCCGGCTTCCTCCGAGGACGCCCAGTGACGTGTCAGCAGATCGGTCAGGCGGCGGTAGATCCGGCGGTGAATTTCCAGAACGGTCACGCGCTTGGTCTCGGTCGGATGTGCCGTCATGGTCGGTGCGATCCTCAGGCTCCCGACGGCTTTCCCGATCTTTGCCGGGCTGTATCCGCCGCGCGAGGCCTCGGTCAGAACCTGCGCAAAGCTGCCCGGAATGGCTGCCGCGCCGGAAAGACGCTCGACCTCGCGGCGATGGCGCATCGCCTCGAATTCCTGGGCGATGGCCCTAAGCTGATGCCAGGCACCCACCGCCTGAAGGGCGGCGAACCGCGTGTGGCGCGGTACGGCGGCGACGGGCGTCTCGCCGGAGATCAGCGCGGCAAGCCCGGCGACTTGTCGGCCGGCAACATCGAGGAAACACGCGCGCAGAACGGCTTCGGCTCCGGTCGCGGGAGGGGTGCCGGCTTCGAACTCCGACAGCAGCGGGCCAGGGGGCCTGAGGTTTTCAAGCGAGCGGGTCATGGTGCCATCACAGCGAATTTCACGCCGGCTGACCAAATCCGTTCGCATAAAATCTCGCCGCCGAACGGGGAGATTCCGCTTACCCGTTCGGACAAGGCGCAGTTGCGGCTCGGTTCGAGAACGTGATCGCTGCTTCCAACCTGCGTGCTCGGGCACGGCGTCGGCGGATGATGCAGCGTTGTGCAGGACACGGGGCCCTCGGGGTGGCTTCGATAATCTGTGCTCCGGCTCAGACCCGGAACTGAACTCAATGTGATCTAGCTGTCCTGAGACAGCCTTCTGAACGCGCCCCCCATCGATTCGAAGTCGAACCGAACGTTCATTCTCCGATCGCCAATAAAACAGGCTGATGAAAGAGCGGCCTGTTGAAATAAAAATTTCAGAAGCCGCGTCGCATCGACAGCCGAACTCGGAAAATGCCGCCGTCCGTCGCGTGCTCCGTTCCGGCCATGACTAAAAAAATCCGCCATACCCCGCGAAGTGTTTCAAACGCGTGCCCGAAAATACTGCACAAATTTTGTTCGGCATGCCCCTGCTCCCGGTGCCTGTCCCCTGCTTCTTGTTGAAATTTTTATTTCCGGAACGCTCCTTTGGCCCATCAGAAATTAAGGCCGATACCATGACCGCGTCCCGCAAGATCCCCGAGAATACCCGCCTGGAGAAGCTGCTCGATGGCTTCCGGCCCGACTTCGACTTCACGCTGCCCGACCCGTTGCCAGAATCCGAATTTGCCGACCGCCTGCGCCGCATTCGCCGTGCGGCCACTGTCGCAGGCCATGACGTCACCCTCGTCCATGCCGACAGCATCGGTTCCTATCGCACCTCGAACATGTACCTGCGTTACATCTGCGACTGGACGCGCGAGGGCGTGCTGGTGATCCCGACAGACGACGACAAGCCGCTGACGATGTTCTCGATCTTCTCGAGTTCGGTGCTGCTGCCGCCGGAGGGCGAGCCGGTGCTCGTCGAGGATATCTGGCAGGTCGGGACTTGGGGGCGCGAGACATACAATCGGCCCGGCCGCACCGCCGACCGGGTTGCCGAGGCGGTCGCCGGGTTCCTCGAGCGCGAAGGCTTTGCCGCCTCGCAGGTCGGCCTTTTCGGGGACGGCACCTCGGCCCCGTACTGGGCGGGACTGAAGGCGCTCCTGCCACGCAGTCGCTTCGTCGAGGACAGCGGCATCATCGAGCGGATGCAGCGCCGCCGCAGCAAGGCCGAGCAGGGCCTGATCCGTGCCGCGACCCAACTCGCCAGCATCGGCATGCAGGCCGCCTATCACGTCACCCGGCCAGGAGTGACCGATCACGAGATCTACGCCGCCTTCACCTTCGCCCAGATGGCGCGCGGCGGCGAATGGGGGGACGGCTACCAGATCGGCATCAACCGCTTTGGCACCGCCTGCGGCAAGCCTTACGGCCATGTCGTGCGTCGCGGCGACATCATCAACCTCTATATTTCCGGCGTTTCCTGCCGGGGCTATTCCTCGCAGATCACCCGGATGATCGCGGTCGGCGAGATCACCGACACGCAGGAGGAGGTGCTTGCGATGTGCGTCGAGGGCGTCGAGGCCGCCGCCGCGCGGATCCGCCCCGGTGCGCTGGTCTCGGAACTCGCCGATGCCTCGTTCGAACCCTATATCCGGCGCGGCTACCTCGCCTCCGCCGACAGTCGCACCATGCCCTACAACTGGAGCGCCAACGAGGACGGCAGCCCCCGCCTTGTGCCACGGCGCCATGTTCATGACGAGGACTGGGAGCGGCAGGGCCGCAAGATGATGCATGTCTGGCCCGCCACGAAAGGCCCGCACAATCCCAATGTGGGCCATTCCGTCGGCATCCAGAAATTCATCCCCTACAACATCCAGTCGAACAACCACGACAGGCTGGAAGAAGGCATGACCTTCGTGCTCCATGCCCAATGGCTGGAACCCGAGGTTGCCGGCTGCAATGTCGGCGATTGCTATCTCGTGACGGAAACCGGGGCAGAGAACCTCAGCCATCACACGCCGCTGGCGCCGTATCGCGTCGCGGTCTGATCCGAACTGCCAACGAAATCCAACAGGAGCCCATCATGGACAACAAAATCAGTCGCAGACGACTTTTCGCGGCGGCGTTTCTTCTCTCCGCGGCCGTCACGCCGATGTCGCTCTCCGCGCAGGAGCCGGTTACGCTGGTGATCGCCAATTCCCAGTGGCTCGACGCGCTGCGGGGCGAGAACCTCTGGGCCGCGGTCAAGGCCTATGAGGCAACGCAGCCCGACGTCGTGCTCGAACAGGAAGCGATCCCCTCGGCCCAGTTCGCCGACCGGATCATCACCGAGATGGGGGCGCGCCAGGGCCCCGACATCGTCATCGCGCAGGAGGGGGTGTTCTATTCGCTGGCCGACGCCGGTTTCCTCGTCGACATCGGTGCCGCGACGGAGGGCGTCGACCTCAACGGCACGGCCGAGAACGGGGTGATCGACGGCGTGACGCTGGGTGTGCCGTGGCAGCGCGCGGTCTATGCGCTGATCTACAACAAGGCACTTCTCGAGGAGGTCGGTGCCGAAGTGCCGACCGACCTCGATGGGCTGATCGCCTCGGCACAGCAGGTCCAGACCAAACCCGGAGCGATCGGTTTCACCGCCCGCCACCAGATCAGCGACTTTTCCGGCTGGTTCATGGACTTCCAGAACTGGGCGTATGGCTATGGCGTGAACTGGGTGGATGACGAGGGCAATCTGACCATCGACACGCCTGAGGCGCAGGACGCGATGGCGGCATTCAAGAAGCTTTATGACGCCGACGTGATCCCGGTCGGCGACGACATGCCAACCCAGAGGAACCGCTTCAAGCAGGAGCAGGTCGGTTTCAGCCTCGACAATTCGGGCGGCACGCTCAACATCGGCTCGGGCGGCCCGCTGCCGTCGGCCGACCTGATGGCCGCGCGGCTGCCATTCCCGCAGCCCGGCGCACACCAGCAGCTCTTCGTCAGCGTGAGCGACCATTCCGAACACAAGGATGAGGCGATCGCCTTTCTGTCCTGGCTGATGTCACCCGAAGGCCAGGACAGCCTGCGCGCGGCTTCGGGCCCGGATGCGCTGGCGACCGACGTCCCTGTCGATCCCGATTTTGTCGCAGCCAACCCTTGGGCGCCGACGTTCGACGAACTTGCGAAGACCTCGCGTTCCACCCTGATCCCCGGTTACGAGGTCGAGACGCCGCAGATCATGCGCCCCGTCATGGAAGCGCTGGAGAAGGTGATCCTCGCCGGCGTCAGCCCCTCCGACGCGTTGGCCGAGGCGCAACAGCAGGTCGATGGCCTGTTCTGAGCCCAGCGTCAACGCTCTCAACCACCGGCAGGAGAATGGCATGACCCGCCACCCTCGAGATCATCTGGCCTTCCGCCGCCTCGGCCGTGGCTTCCTTCCCTATGCCTTCATGGCCCTGCCGGTGGTCTATCTCGGAATCTTCATGTTCTGGCCTCTTGGCCGACAGATCTGGCTCAGTCTGACGCGCACCCGGCTGACCAATCCGAACAACAGCACCTTTGTCGGTATGGACAACTACGAGCGATTGTTCGCCAGCGGCGATTTCTATTCCTCGCTCGGGATTACCGTCATCTACTCGGGTGTCGTGGTGATCGTGGGGGTCGCGCTCGGAATGATATCGGCGCTCGCGCTGAATCGGCCCTTTCCGGGACGCTCCGTTGTCCGCGCCGTCCTGCTGTTCGGCTGGGCGGTGCCCAATGTCGCCTCCGCGCTGATCTGGCTCTGGATCTTCAACGAGCGGTCGGGCGTCCTCAACCGGATCGTGACCGGCCTTGGCCTCGACCGGATGTCCTGGTTGACCTCGACGGATCTCGCCTTGCCTTCGGTGCTTGTGGTGACGATCTGGCAGGTCGCTCCCTTCGTCATGCTGGTGATGCTGGCGGCGCTGCAATCCGTGCCCGAAGAGGTGCAGGAGGCGGCCCGCGTGGATGGCGCGGACCGGCTCAACGTGTTTCGCCATGTCACGCTGCCGCATGTCATGCCGATGCTCCAGCTCGTCTCCCTGCTTGTCACTGTCTGGTCGATCCGGCGCTTCGACATCATTTACCTGATGACCGGCGGCGGCCCCGTGGGCAGCACAAGTACCCTGATCGTGCGGCTGCGCCAGATCGCCTTCGAGAATTACGACCTCGGCCTCGCAAGCGCCTATGGCGTGATCGGGCTGATCCTCGCGCTGGCGGTGGCAGCGGTCCATGCCACGTTTTCGCGCCGCCGAGCGAAAGGAGCCGCCCAATGATCTCCCGCATTTTCTCCCGCGCCGGATGGATCGCGCTCGTCGTGGTGCTGCTCGTGTTCGGCGGTTTTCCGATCTACTGGATGGCCTCGACCGCGCTCTCCGCCAATTCCGAGCTTTACAGCACGGGGCAGGTGCCCTGGCCCCAGCCCGGCAATCTGCCGCAGCTCCTGCGCGACATGGCGGATGTGCCGGTTCTGAGCTGGATGGCCAACACCCTCGTCGTCGCCGTCGGCACCACTGTGCTCAGCCTGCTCCTCGGGGCGCTGGCAGGCTATGCGCTCAGCCGCTTCCGCTTCCATGGCAAGGGGCTCATCGGTTTCTTGCTGTTCATGACACAGGTGGTCCCCGAGGCGCTGATCGTGGTGCCGCTCTACGCGATCTTTATCACGCTTGGCCTGCTGAACAGCCTGTGGGGGCTTGTGCTCGCCAATGCCGCCTTCTCGCTTCCCGTCGCAACCTTCATCGTCAAGGGGGCGATCGACGTCATCCCCTACGAGATCGAGGAGGCGGCCGCCGTCGACAACTGCCCGCGGATGAGCGTGCTGACGATGATCCTGTTGCCGATCATCGCGCCGTCCCTCGCGGCTGCGGCGGTGATGTCGTTCTTTTCCGGCTGGAACGAATATCTTTTCGCGGCCACCTTCCTGATGGACAAGGAGCTCTGGCCCGCAAGCGTCGGTCTTGCTTCCTTCATCGGCCAGTACGAAACCCCCATGACCGCCGTCATGGGCACGGCGCTGTTGTTCAGCGTGCCGGCCATCATCTTCTTCCTCCTGATCCAGCGCAAGATCGTCGCCGGGATCTCCTCGGGCGCAGTCAAGGGCTAAAGTCATGCCGAAAATCACTCTCTCAAACATCGCCAAGCACTACGGCACGACCCAGGTGATCACCGATTTCAACGCCACGGTCGAGGACGGGGAATTCCTCGTCCTGCTCGGTCCCTCGGGCTGCGGCAAGTCCACGCTGCTTCGGATGATCGCCGGGCTGAGCGAGGTCAGCCGGGGAACCGTCGCCTTCGACGGCACGCCCGTCAACGACTGGACGCCGGGCGAGCGCGGCATCGCCTTCGTGTTCCAGTCCTACGCGCTCTATCCGCATATGTCGGTGCGCGCCAATATCGCCTTCCCGCTGGTGATGGACAATTTCCGCGGGTGGCACCATCTGCCGCTCGTCAACGGCATGATGCGCCGGCACCTGATGCGCCGCCCGGACATTGCCGAGAAGACCGAGCGCATGGCCCGGCAACTCGAGTTGACCGCCTATCTGGACCGTCGCCCGGCCAATCTTTCGGGCGGCCAGCGCCAGCGCGTCGCGCTCGCCCGCGCACTGGTGCGCGACCCGCAGCTCTATCTGCTCGACGAGCCACTCTCGAATCTCGATGCGAAGCTGCGGGCGCAGATGCGCTCGGAAATTTCCGCCCTGCACCAGCGCGTCGGCAAGACCTTCATCTATGTCACCCACGACCAGATCGAGGCCATGACGATGGCGACCAAGATCATCGTCATGGACAAGGGCAGGATCCAGCAGATCGGCACCCCCGACGACATCTACGAGCGCCCCGCCAACACCTTTGTCGCCCGCTTCGTCGGCGCGCCGCCGATGAACCTGCTGCCGGTTGCGGCGGAGGGTGCGCGGCTCTCCTTGCCAGGAGGCCAGAGCTGGAACCATGACGGTGCGGCGCCACAGGGGCGGGTCATTCTGGGTATGCGCCCGGAGGACCTGCGTCCGGTCGAGGCGACCGATCCCGCGGCACGTTTGCATGGCGAGGTCGTTCTTGTGGAAAAGCTGGGCCCCGAGACCGTCATCGGCTGCCGCCTCGGTCCGGACGATGTTCAATCGCTGGGCGAGGGCGACCTGTTCTTCGTGCGGGTGCAGGGCAACCCCGGCATCGCCCGAGGCGATACCCTCGCCCTCGCCTATGCCCCCGACCGGGCCCGCTGGTTCGATCCCGACACTGGCGACGCGATCGCCCCCAACTGAGAAGACCCATGGAAAGATTTCACGTCACCGCCACTGGCCACAGCCTGAACTACCTGCCCGAATATGTGGCCAATCATCTCGGATATTTCGAGGAGGAGAACCTCGCCGTCAGCGCGACCGTGCCGAGGCCCTGGGATCTCGTGCTCGACGACCTGCGCGACGGCCGCGCCGAGGCCGCGCTCGGCGGCATCTGGGTGCCTTCGATGTATCTCGGTCGTGCCGACCGGTTCACGCCCTTCGCGCAGGTCTCCGCCCGCGCGCCGCTGGCGCTCGTCGGCCGGGAGGCGGCCGAGGCCTTCGACTGGGCCGCGATGCCCGGCAAGGTGGTCGCGATGAAGGGCTCCAACGGCGCAAGCGTCGGGCTGTATTTCAAGCTGGTGCTGCGTGAGAACGGCATCGACCCGGCCGGCGTCGGCTTCATTCAGGATCTCGACGGCGTGATGCTGTCCGAGCTGTTCCTCGGCGGCATGGGAGACTACCTGATGGTTGACTACCCCACGGCGCTTCGCCTTGAGCGACAGGGCGGCTGCCATATCGTGCAACCGTTTCCGATCAGCGGGGGGCCGATCCCGTGGAGCGTGTATTACGCCCGCGGCGAAAGCACGCCGGAACGACAGGCACAGCAGACCCGCTTCTGCCGCGCGCTCGGTCGGGCGATGGGGTGGATCTGCGAGACGGATCCCGAGGATTACGTTGATTTCCTCGACACGACCTTTCCCGCATTTCCCGCGGATCTCCTCGTCGGTGCGGTGCGCACATATGTCGCGCAGGAAATGTGGACGACGCCGCGGATCGAACCTTTGGGATATGCGCGCTGGCAGGGCGGCATCGCGGCCGGCCATCTCGTTGCAGAGCCCTTGCCCTATGACACGCTTATCGACCCGGTTCCCACCGCGGCATGGGCCTGAGCCATGCGGATCGCCGTCATCAACCCCAACACCACCGAGGCCATGACCGAGGCCATCGGCGTGGCAGCGGCGCGCGCCGCCGCGCCAGGCACGACGATCCTCGCACGCCAGGCCACGCGCGGTCCCGAGGCGATCGAGGGACCGTTCGACGGGGCGCTCTGCCTGCCGGGCCTGCTCCAGGCGATCAGGGGGGCCGAGGCCGAGGGCGCGGACGCCCATGTCATTGCCTGTTTCGACGATACCGGCCTCGATGCCGCCCGTGCGCTGTCGGAGCGGCCGGTTCTTGGCGTGGGGGAGGCGGCGATGCATCTTGCGAGCCTCGTCTCGCAGCAGTTCTGCATCGTCACGACCCTGTCACGCTCGGTGCCGACGCTGCGCCAGAATGTTCGCCGATATGGTTTCGCCGACCGTTGTCCGCAGATCCTCGCGAGCGATATTCCCGTGCTGGAGTTGCACCGCCCGGAAAGCGGCGCGCGCGAAAAGCTGGCCGCGATGATCCTTGCCGCGCGTGACCGGGGCGCCGAGGCGGCGGTTCTCGGCTGTGCCGGCATGGCCGACTTCGCCGCCAGCCTGACGGAAGATCTCGGCCTGCCGGTGATCGACGGGGTGGATGCCGCCGTGCGCCTCGCGGAGACACTGGTGGGCGCAGGGCACAGACCCTCGAAGATCGGCGGATGGGCACGTCCCGCCCGCGTCGCGCTGCTCGACGCGTTCTAGCTACGCACCGGGGTTGAGACATCGTCGAACAGTGTCACCATCCGGTCAATCCGGCGGAATCTCTCTGCGCTGTCCTCACCGAGCTGATATGCGACCGCCCAGGCGAGATAGTCGATAATCGGAAGCGCGGCTGCGAAGGAATTGAACGGGGAGGGCACGCGGCAGCGGCAGCGGATCACCCTTTGCGCGGCCCGCGCACTTTCCAGGGCGCTGACATCCGTCAGAAGCATCGTGGAGGCACCGGCCCTTTCCAACTCCCGCAGCATCCCCGCCAGCATCCGCGGCCGGCGGCGGAACGCCACCACCAGGACCGCGTCTCCTGCTCCGACCGAGGAGAGGTCGGCGGCGAGCGAAGTCCCCGTGCCGGGCAGCACCCGCACGCCGCTTTTGACCAGGCTGAAATAATGCCCTGCAACATGCGCGATGCCGTAGCCGTTGCGCAGCCCGATGATCCAGAGCGTCCGTGCCTCGCAGATCGTGTCGCGCCAGCGGTCGAGCTCATCCGTTGGCAGGCTCTCCATCGTGCTACGGATATTGTTGAGTGTGGCCTGTAGCAGAGGGGCCACCGCAGGTGTTCCGGAACCGCTGATCGACTGACGCGAATCCACCAGCCCCGCCTGTGGCGATCCCCAGTGGTTTTCCTCCCGGATCCGCCGCTTGGCTTCGGGATAGGACTCATAGCCGAGTTCCCGGAACAACCGGGCTGCCGTTGCCGTGGAGACACCGGCCTCCCGCGCGAGTTCGGCTGCGGTATAGAGCGGCAGGTCCATTTGGTGCAACAGCAGGATGTCGGCCATCCGCCGCTCTGCCGTTGACAGGTCCGGGTAGGCATCGTGGATCCGCGCTTCGAGCGAGCGCGCATCGTCCGGTGGTCGGAAAGGTGGATCGGTCGGTTCCATGCGGAGTCACCTTACCCTTCCTGCCCACCGTATGATATACCGCTTTTTGCACCGCCATCTTCTTATGACGGGACGAACGGCGCTTTCAAGTGTCGGGACGGAACCGGGGCTGGCCGGACCGATGTGGACTTGCAAGAGGGGCGAAAGGTATCAGCCCGTGCGCTCGATCCGGGACGCCACGATTTCGTTGAGCACGGACAGGCGCGTCCCTTCCGGGGCTTCGGCCGTTTTTTCCAGGGCGTGAATGTCTGCTTGAAAGGCCATGAACGTCTGTTCGAACTCCTCGCTCGACAGCGGTTGGCGTTCATGCCGGTCGACGAAATTCTCCGCGCTCGTCGCGAGGTAATAGAAGGCCGCGGCGTGGTCGGGCTCTTTGAGCGCCTGCGCATATGCGGCTTTGGCAGCCGCGGCATAGGCATGGATGCTGCGGCCTTTTTCGGTGGCCAGATCGAGAAGGAAGGTGAACATGAAACTGTCTCCTTGGAGTTAGAAGTCGAGGCCCCTCGCGCCGCCATGGGCGGCCGACCAGGCCAGAGGATCCCTGAGAAACGCGGCAATGGTGGCGCGCTCCTCGGGTGTGAAGCGATCGTGGACCTGCGCGACGTGGAGGATGTCCTTCCATGTGGCCAGCGCATGCAGGCGTATATCGGAACGCTCCATGGCGGCGCTGGTCTCGGGGAAGATGTCATACTGGAACACCATGAAGACATCGCTGACCACGAGCCCCGCGGCGCGCAGGGCTTCGCAGAACCGCAGTTTCGAGGCGCCGTCGGTCGTCAGGTCCTCGACCAGAAGAACGCGCTGTCCGGGTTGCCAGACGCCTTCGATATGGGCCTCGGGGCCGAAACCCTGCGCACGTTTGCGCACATATTGCATCGGCAGGCCGGTCTCGGCGGCGATCCATGCGGCGAAGGGAATGCCCGCGGTTTCCGCCCCGGCGATGGCGTCGATCCGGTCGCGGCCGATTTCGGCGTCGATCACCTCCGTGGCGAACCCCGTGAGTTTCTCGCGCAGGGCAGGAAAGGAAATCACCTTGCGCACATTGATATAGACCGGGCTCGCCACACCGGAGGAGAGAATGAAAGGGCGTGCCCCGGCCACCTCCACCGCGTGAATATCGAGCAGCGCAAGCGCTGTGCGGTGCGCGAAATCGGCGCGGGTGTCGGCGCTCAATGGCATGGTGTGAGGCTCCTTCATGATGCGGCCTCCATATAGGTGGAAAGGATGTCCACGCCCACCATGAAATCGGCGATTTCCATGGCCTCGTCCGGGTTGTGCGAGCCGTTGCGGTTGCGCACGAAGACCATGCCGGCGGGCACCCCTGCCTGTGCAAAGACCGCTGCATCATGGCCGCCCCCCGAGGCCATCGCAAAGACCGTGCCCGTGACACGCTCCATGGCTTTCTTCAGCCCCTCGACCAGATCCGGATCCATCAGCGCGGGGGCGACCGCCACCTCGGAGCCGCGTTCGAATTCCACGCCACGGGTGCGGGCGATGTCGGCCATTTCAGTCTTGAGATAGGCGCGCATCTGGTCGAGCGTTTCGGCATCCTGCGAGCGGATGTCGAGCGAAAAGGCGATCTCGTCGGGGATACGTGCAATCGCATGACGGCTCGGATCGGTCCCCACGACACCGGAGGTCAGGACGAGGTCTTCCCCGGTGTTCAGAAGATGCTGCCATGTGTCGTCCAGCCTGTGCATCAGTTCGGCAAAGGCCAGAACCGGGTCATGCCGATAGGCGCGGGGCACGGCGCCGGAATGACCTGCCTGTCCGATGCAATGGATGTCGCGATAGCGGAAATTGCCGCGAATGCCCGTCACCACGGCGGCGGGAATGTCACGCTCGACCAGGAGCGGACCCTGTTCGATATGCAGCTCGAGATAGGCGTCGATCCGGCTCAGGTCGCAGATCGGCTGCCGGGCCCGGACCGGGGCGGTGTCGACGCCGAGCGCCTCCAGATGCGCACTCAGGGGCCGCCCGTCGCCTTTGTGCGCGGCGCCGAACTCGCCTTCGGGCAAGCTGCCGGTGAGCATCTTGGAGCCGATATAGCAGGCCCCGAACCACGCGCTTTCCTCGCCGCGCATCGCCAGCACCTTGACCGCCCTTCCTGGCCTCCGCCGGCCCTGGCGTGCCTCGATGAGGACCATCAGCCCGGCGATGACGCCCGCAAGCCCGTCATAGTTTCCGCCCATGGGCACGCTGTCCACATGGCTGCCGATCACGGTGAATTTTTCGGCGTCGATATGTTCAGGCAGGGAAAACCAGAGGTTTTTCCCTGCATCCTCGTAGACGTGAAGCCCTTCGGCGCGGGCGCGGGTGGCGAGATAATCCAGCGTCTCGCTTTCCTTGTCCGAGAATGCGGGACGGCTGACGCCCGCCTTGTCGCTGGACAAGAGGCGAATGTCGTCGAACATCTTGGCGGCCAGATCCGCCACGCCATCTGTGCGGTGGTGTTTCATTCGAATGCCCCTGCCTCGGGTGCCTCGATGGAACCGATGACCTCGTCGAGGGAGGTGATGCCCTGCGCCGTCATCCAGTCGCGAAGGTCGCCGATCAGCCGGGCCATGACGGTGGGGGACTGGAAGGTGGCGGTGCCGATCTGAACCGCCCGCGCGCCCGCGATCAGGAATTCGAGCACGTCCTCCAGTGTCGAGATGCCGCCGCAGCCGATGACGGGAATGCCGGTGGCCCTGGCGCATTGATAGGTCATGCGCAGCGCGATGGGTTTGATTGCCGGACCCGACATGCCCCCCATGACATTGCCGAGGCGCGGACGGCGTGTCCCGATGTCGATGGACATGCCGAGCATGGTGTTGGCGACCACAAGCGCGTCCGCTCCGGCGGCTTCGGCTGCGAGGGCGACCCCGATCGGTTCGCCCGTGTTGGGCGTGAGCTTGGCCCAAAGGGGCAGATCGGTTTCCGCGCGCAGGCGGGTGACGACCTCATGTGTCGTGTCGGGGCGCATGGCAAAGGCGTTTCCGTCCGCCTCGATATTCGGACAGGAGATATTGGCCTCGATCGCTGCGACGCCCGGCAGGCTGACCTCGCCGCAAAGCCGGGCGAACTCGTCGAACGAATGCGCGGAAATCGACACCACGAGCGGCGCGCGATAGGCGGACCAATAGGGCAGCATTTCCTCGCGAAAATAGGTGATGCCCTTCGAGGGAATACCAATGGCGTTGATCATCCCCGATTGCATGTCACAGACACGCGGCGTGGGATTGCCGGCGCGGGTGCCGTGCATGATGGTCTTGAGCACATGCGCGCCCAGGACATCGAGATCGAAGACATCGGCGAGATCTTCGGAAAACGTGCCGGAGGCGGGCATGATCGGGTTTTGCAGCGTGAGCGCGCCAAGGCGGACGCTCAGGTCGACAGGATGCAGGTCTTTCATCAGATCGCCTCCGAAATGGGGAAAACCGGCCCCTCGCGGCAAACGCGGCGCTGGATGATCCGCTCTCCGACACGGAAGCTGCGCACGCAGGCCTGACACATGCCGAGGCCGCAGGCCATTTGCTGTTCCATGGCGATCTCGCCGGGGATGCCGTGGGCCGCACCGAGCTCTTGCAGCAGGCGCAGCAGGCGTGAGGAGCCGCAGGTATAGAAGGCATCGACCCGGCGTTTCGCAATGCGGTCCTCGATCAGCGGGCGCAGGGCTTCGGGGGTGGAGCTGCCGTCTTCGTCATGGACGACGATCACCTCCGCGCCGTAGCTCTCGAACAGGTCGACGGACATGGCGAGTTCGGCGCGGCGGGCGGAGCAGATCGCCGTCAGCTTGCGGCCCCTTTCGTATGCCATGCGGGCCAGCGGGGCCAACGTGGCAAGGCCCACGCCACGGGCGACCAGCATGATATGCTGCCAGTCGTCCGGCATGGAGAAGCCCTGCCCCAGAGGGCCGAGCACGTTGAGGGGATCGCCGGGCGCGAGCGTGGCAAGCCCGCGTGTACCGGCGCCGGCGACCTTGTAGAGGAACTCCAGACGCCCCGCCCGTTTGTCATAGCCATAGATGCTCATGGGACGGCGCAGGAAAGGGTGCTCTCCCTTGGGAGCGGGACAGAGAAGCTGAAAGAACTGGCCCGGATGGCAGTCGAGAACGGTCTCCGGCGCGTCGAGGACGAGTAGGCGATATTCGCCGTTCACGGGGGTGTTCGAGACCACGGCACAGGTGGCTTCGGAACACCGGGGGGAAAGCCCCTGCGGCACAGGGACGGGGATGATGGTCGGATGATGAGTCATGGATCTGCCTTCGATCAGCCGTAGATCAGCTTCGGAATGAAGAGGGAGATTTGCGGGATGTAGGTGATGAGCAGGAGCACGATGAGGTTCACGAGCACGAAGGGCCAGACACCCCGGATGATATCCGCAACCGGTTTGTTCAGGGTCGAGGAGGCGACAAAGATGTCGAGGCCAAAGGGCGGCGTGATCATGCCAAGGCTGACGTTGAGCGTCACCAGCATCCCGAAATGGACCGGGTCGATGCCGAAGCTCAGTGCGACCGGATAGAGCGGCGGGACCAGCACCAGAAGCGTCGAGTTCGGATCGATGAACATGCCTGCCACGAAGAACAGGAGATTCACCGCGATCAGGAACGTGATCTTGCCCGCGCCGGTGGCCTCCAGAAAGGCGATGATCTCGTTGGGCACCTGCGCCAGCGTGACGAAGAAGGAGATCAGCCCGCCCATGGCCAGCAGAACGAAAATGATCGAGGTGTTCACGGCACTGTCTTCGGTGATCTTCGCAAGGCCTTTCAGATCCAGCGCGCGAAAGACGAACATTTCGACGAGGATGGCATAGACCACACTGACGGCGGCGGCTTCGGTCGGGGTGATGATGCCGGAATAGATGCCGCCCAGAATGATCACGGGCATGCCGAGGGCCCATTTGGCATGCCAGATCGCGCGCAGGCGATCGGCCCACGGGGCGCGCGGATCGTGGGTGACGCCGTCGCGGGCCGCCTGAATGCGGACATAGACGGCAAAGGCGAGGCCGAGCACGAGACCGACGGCCAGGCCGCCGGCGAAAAGCCTCGAGATCGAAGTGCCGGTGATCCAGCCATAGACGATCAGCGTGATCGAGGGCGGGATCAGCAACGCGGTTTCCGCAGAGGAAACCAGGAGCCCGAGGCTGAAACGGTCGGAGTATCCCGCCTTGCGCAGTTCCGGATAGACCATGCGGCCCATTGCGGCCACGGTCGCGGGGGCCGAACCGGAGACGGCGCCGAAGGCCATGCTGCCGCCGACGACCACATGGCCCATGCCGCCCCTCGTGTGGCCGACAAGCGCCTTGACGACACCGATCAGCTGGCGTGCGATCTGTCCCGAGCCCATGAGATTTGCCGCAAAGATGAAGAACGGGATGGCCAGGAGCGTCGAGTGGTCAATGCCGCCCACGATCTTCTGCACCACGGCGGCGTCCGGCAGGCGGGCATAAAAGGCTTCCTTGTAGACGAGGGCCGGAACGCCGAGAACGAGCAGCATTTCGAAGCCCGCGACCAGGAGCACGATGGCGAGAAGGAGGATGAGAGCGAGGATCATGCCGAGGCCTCCTGATACCGGTCAATGAGGCCCAGGAGGCTTAGCCCGTAGCGCAACGCCAAAAGCAGGAAGCCCAGCACCGGGGCGAGATAGATATAGCCCATCGGAACGCCGAGGGTGGGAGACCTCTGGCCTGACCTGAGGACGAACTGCACCAGATCGAGCGCCAGCCACGCCACATAGAGGCTCATGCAAAGCCCCACGAGGTCGATGACTTTCAGCAGCAGGGCGAGCATGGGAGCGGGCAGTCGATCGCGCATGCTGGTGATCCCCACATGTTTGCCGCGCTCCAGGGCGAGCCCGAGGGCGAGAAACACCAGAAACAGGTTCATCATCCGCACGGCTTCCTCGATCCAGGCAAAACGACTGGCAAAACTGCCGCCGATTTCGCGGGTGACGACGGAGCTGGTATAGAGAAACACCATGAGCAGGAAGAGACCGATCAGGACGGTGCGTTCCACAGTTCGGAGTGCATTGAGAAGACGCATGAGAGGGGCTTTCTGGGATCGCCGTTACAGGAGATTTCGCTGGCCGGGAGATGTTTCGGCAGGCACGCCGGAAAAAAAGAATGCCGAACCTGAACAGGGAGTCAGGTTCGGCGTCGAGTGTCTCAAAGCGCGTTATAGGCTTCGGTGTAGATGTCGAGCAGGCGCTGACCGGCCTCGCCGGTTTTCTTGACATAGGCATCGGACGCCGGGCCGAACGTGACGTCGCGCAGTCTGGCGCGTTCGTCTTCGTCGGCGACACGGACATTGGTGCCCGCCTCCTTGACGGTCGCAAGCGCGGCTTCGACGGCGGCGGCCTTGTGTTCGGTCAGCTCCGGGATGACTTCGGCAAAGGCGTCCCTGATGACGGTCTGATAATTCTCCGGCAGGCTCTCCCAGAACATCGGGTTGAAGAGGACCACATCTTCCATCGCGCCATGATCGGAGACGACGAGGTTCTTTTGGACCTCGTAGAATTTCATCGCCGTGATCGTGTCGAGCGGGTTTTCCTCGCCATCCACGACGCCGGTCTGAAGCGAGGTGTAAAGCTCGCCGAAGGGCAGGGCAATGGCGGAGGCCCCAAGGGCGTTGAACTGTTCGATCAGGATCGCGCTGTCCATGACGCGGAATTTCTGGCCCGCGAAATCCTCGAGCGTGTCGAGCGGTTCATTCGAGGTGAACTGTTTCTTGCCGTTGGGCCACAGATCGATTGCGACCATGCCCTTGTCGGAGAAACTGTCGAGCAGCGCCTGTCCGAAGGGTCCGTCGCGCAATTCTGCGGCGGCCGCAGCGTCTTCGGGGATCAGGTAAGGGATGTCGAGGATCGACACGAGCGGATTGAACCCGCCGAGAAACGCCGCCGGCGCGACGGTGGCCTCCAGCGTCCCAAGCTGCACACCCTCATTCATCTGGCGCTGGTTGCCGAGTTGGCCCTGGGGGAAGATCTGGAACTCCACATCGCCATCCGTGCGCTCGGAGACAAGCTGGGCCACTTTTTCAAGAAGGACGTGGCGACTTTGCTGTGTGCTTTCGAGATGGCCGATGCGGGCCACATAGTCCTGCGCAAGCGCGGGGCTGGCGAGTGCCAGTCCTGCGAGCAGGACGGCTGGGAAAAGGGATTTGGGTTGAGACATGAAACGCTCCCGGTTGTCAGGTTATGAGGCCATAGACTCCAAAAAGCGGAGGGGAGATCAACAGGAAAGTCTAAAAAATGAGACGAAAATCGATTTTGACCAGAGGATATAATTTAATGATGAAATTTTAGGCGAAAATATCAGTCTTTGACGCCCTCAGAGGCCATGAGCCCTTCCACATGTTCCGCAGCTTCGCGCCCCTTGAGTGCAGTCTTCCAGAGGCGTTCGGCGATGCTTTCGTGCAGATCGAGGGCTTCGGGGGCGGATGTGATGAGGCCGACACCTACACGAGTATTCGGGTTATGTCCAAGGCGAAACGGGCTGATCGTCAGGGTCGAGCGTCCGGCCTGTCGCATGATCTGAAACGACGTCGACGGGATCGGTTCCCGTGCAACGCCGATCTGCACTCCGATGTCAGGAGAGCGCAGCATGTCGACGATATGCTGCACTTCGTGACAGGCCATCTTGCGGCGCTCCTCGCGGAGGCCCGGCGCAAGCTGCGTATTGCCTTCGAGCCCTTCGCGGAGGAATTTCCTGATGTCCGCATCGGAAATGATCGACGCGAGAAGGGGGCGCCGCCGGGCGAAGCGCCGTTTCCTTTCTCTGAGTATTTCCAGTATTTTGTCGATATCCTGACGTTCGTCAGCCGCACTGGACTCGCTCAGCACGTCCTTGAGGACAACGTCGTATTGGTCGGTTGTCACCAGATAGGAGATCGGGCTGAACAGGCCGATAATCTGATCGCAGTCTTCCTCGATCTGGCGCATGCGTTCGAAGAAGCTCAGGGCATTGTCCACATATTCGATGCCGACTCCGAGCAGGCTCGGAAGGGACACCTGAAGCTCGTTGGAGATCGCCGAGAGCATGTCGATCTTGGTGATTTCACCCTTTTCCGCGCGATACAGTGCGGCACGGGATATATTCAGCCTGGAGGCAAGCTCTTCGGGGGACAGGCTGCGTCCGAGACGATGCGCCTTGAGGCGCGCCCCGATCTCCCTGAAATTGAGTTCCGTCTCTTCCACAGTGCGCCTCGTCTGAAATTCCGCCGGTTTGCTCGCGCGGTCTGTCCGCGAGGATGGCCTACAGGTTGTATCAAAAATGAGATGACCATGCTTTCCGAGTTGTCGCAATGGGTTTTTGATATCTGCATGAGCGTTTTGAGATCTCTCGGACGATCGCTTGGATATCACAGTCCGGAAAGGACGTTCTCCGGACGGGACACCACAAGAGAGGGAATCCCGCTGTGGCTTCCGGGAAATGCAGGCGGGGTGTCGGTCGCCGGGGACACCGGGGTCGGCGAGGACGACGATATGGCCCGATCCGGCCGATATCATTGCCTCGCGGTGCATCTTGCAGTTTGATGCGACCTGCAATTGGGACATTTGGCCTGGGAGGAGCGGATGTCGGAGGAGAGATCGGGCGGGGAGGGAGATCCGCTTGCCGGCGCGGCGATTCTCGTCGTGGACGACGAGCCGGGCATGCGGCATTTCCTTGTGGAGACGCTGAGGCCCCTGTGCCGGCGGGTCGACGAAGCGGCCACGGCGCAGGCGGCATCCGTTCATCTCAAGGCGCGCCAGTATGACGTGATGATCCTCGACAACCTGATGCCGGGGGAGAAGGGGCTCGACTGGCTGATCGGGCAGCGCGCGGAGGGCGGCTTTACCGATACGATCATGATCACCGCCTATGCGGACCTCCAGACCGCCATCGAGGCGCTGCGGGCCGGTGTCTCCGATTTCGTGCTGAAGCCGTTCCGGTCGAGCCAGATCCTGAACGCGTTGCGCCGGTGTATCGAGATGGCCGCGCTCAGGCGGCAGAACATGCTGCTGCGCCGCGAGCTGGAGACGGGCAGTCTGGGGCGGCGGCGGCGGCATGAGCTGGTCGGCTCCTCTGCGGCGGTCGGACAGGTGCGCCGGATGCTGGAGCGGGTGTCGAAAGTGTCCACGCCGGTGTTGATCACCGGCGCCTCCGGCAGCGGCAAGGAGGTTGCCGCGCGGCATCTGCACTGGCAGTCGCCGCGTGCGGCCGCCCCTTTCGTTCCGATCCAGTGCGGCGCCATTCCCGCGGAGATGATGGAATGCGAGCTCTTTGGGCACGCCCGCGGCGCCTTTCCGGGCGCGACGACGGGAAGCGAAGGTCTGCTCGCCTCCGCGACCGGGGGGACGGTCTTCCTCGATGAGGTGGCCGAACTCAGCCCGGCGGCGCAGACCGCGCTGATGCGGGTGCTGGAGGATGGGATGATCCGTCCCATCGGCACCGCGCGCGACGTTCAGCTCGACCTGCGCTTCGTCATGTCCTCGAGCAAATCGCTTCCGCAGGCGGTGCAGGAGGGGCGCTTTCGCGAGGACCTGCTGTTTCGCATCAACGTCATCGAGATCCCGATGCCCGCCCTGCGGGAACGCGGCACCGATGTGCTTGAACTCGCAGAGCTTTTCCTCGCCGAGATCTCCCTGAACCTGCAACTGCCGAGACTCGAGATGGATCAGGCCGTGCGGGCGGCGATGCTGCGGCACGACTGGCCGGGCAATATCCGCGAGCTGCGCAATTTCATCGAGCGCTCGCTGATCTTCGGGGCCTTTCCGCTGGACACCTTGTCCACCGTTCCGGCGACGGAGCGCATTCCCTCGCTGGAAGAGACCGAGCGGCGCGAGATCCTGCGCGCGCTCGACGCGCTGGGCGGCAATCGCAGCGAGGCGGCGCGGCACCTGGGGATTTCGCGCAAGACCATCGACCGCAAATGCGCGGCCTGGGGTCTTTGAGCGGTGTCGCGCCTCTCGCGGATCATGTCGTCCGTCCGGGTGCGATTGCTGGTGATCGCGCTGTTGCCGATGCTGGTCCTGCTGCCGCTGATGCTGGGCGGGACCATGTGGCGCTGGTCGGGCAAACTCGACGATCTCCTGGTCAACAAGGTGACCGGTGATCTGACCATCGCGGACCAGTATCTCGGGCGGCTCGTGGAAATGTCCGGTGAGCGGCTCGACGCGGTGGCGGGCTCCGTGCCGTTCCGCGACGCGCTCGACCGGGGAGAGGCCGGTGCGTTCCTTGCGGCAACGCAGGCCCGGCTGGGGCTGGATTTCCTCTACCTGTTGCCCGAAGGCGGAACACAGGCGGGTTTCGGTGCAGACGACTGGCCGGTGATCGGCGCCGCGATGGCGGGGCGATGGCACAGTGCGGTGGATATCTTCGATCACGCGGAGCTCGAGGCGCTGGCGCCCGGACTGACCGCGCAGGCCGAGATTCCGCTGGTGCCGACGCGCGCCGCCGTGCCGACCGACCGGAATGCCGAAAGCCGGGGCATGGTCATCCATTCCGCCGCGCCGGTCACGCTACCCGGCGGAACGCGGGGCGCTCTTGTCGGCGGCTTGCTCCTCAATCGCAACCTCGAGTTCATCGACACGATCAACGCGCTGGTCTATCGCGAACAGAGCCTCCCGGCGGGCAGCCAGGGCACCGCCACGCTGTTTCTTGACGACGTCCGGATCTCGACCAACGTGCGGCTTTTCGAAAATGTGCGGGCACTGGGCACGCGGGTATCGGCGGAGGTGCGGGCACAGGTGCTCGATGAAGGCCGGATCTGGCTCGACCGCGCCTTCGTGGTCAACGACTGGTATATCTCCGCCTATGAGCCGATCCTCGACAGCCGGGGCGACCGGGTGGGGATGCTCTACGTCGGGTTTCTCGAGGCGCCGTTCCGACAGGCCAAAATCACCTCCGTGCTGATGCTGTCGGCGGCATTCCTGCTCATCACCCTTCTGTCCGTACCGGTGTTCCTGCGCTGGGCGCGCCACGTCTTTCGCCCGCTCGAGGCGATGACCCGCACGATCGCCCAGGTCGAGGCCGGGGATCTGACCGCGCGCAACGCGGCAGGACGCGGTCAGGGGGAGATCGCGCAGGTGGCCGCCCATCTCGACGACCTGCTCGACAGGCTTCAGGCGCGGGACCGGGAATTGCGGGACTGGGCGGAAAGCCTCGAGGCCAAGGTCGAGGAGCGCACCGCCGATCTGCGCGCCGCCAACCGCCAGCTCGAGCGCACCACCGAGCGCCTGATCATGTCGGAAAAGCTCGCTGCCGTGGGCGAGATCACGGCCTCGGTTGCCCATGAGATCAACAATCCCGTTGCGGTGATCCAGGGCAATCTGGAGCTTGCGCGTCATCGGCTGGGGGCAGAGGGCGACAAGGTGTCCGAGGAGTTCCGCCTGATCGACGATCAGGTCTACCGCATCGGCGTGATCGTCTCCAAACTGCTGCAATTCGCCCGGCCGGAGGAGTATTCCGGCACCGCCAACCAGATCCTGCCCGCCGAGGTCGTTGCCGATTGCCTCGTTCTCACCCGGCACCAGATCGACAGCGCGGGTCTCGTGACGCAGGAGCGGCTGGCGGGGCTGGCACGGGTCCTGATGTCGCGCACCGAACTTCAGCAGGTTGTGGTCAACTTGATCCTCAACGCGGTTCACGCCATGCCGCAGGGCGGGGTCCTGAGCGTCGCGACGAAAGATGCCGCCGACGGTGTCAGGATCACCATTTCCGACACGGGAACGGGAATTGCCACCGATGTTCTGCCGCGCATCTTCGATCCGTTCTTCACCACGAAGCAGGCGCAGGGCACCGGGCTCGGCCTGTCCATCAGTCAACAACTCGTGAGTCGGGCCGGAGGCCGGATCACGGTGCAGTCCCGGCCCGGAGAGGGGAGCCGGTTCGACATTTTTCTTCCCGTTGCTGCACCGCATTGATCCGGACAGAATGGGACAGAATGCGCCGGCCATTCCGCCCGGAGGATGACAGAATGTCTCAATTCGCCTGCGTGGCGGGGAGATCCGGGGGACAGGATTTCATCTTAACTATTTGTTTTATATAAATATAAATCTTGACTTATCAAGCCTCCCCCGGTCCCCTCTGATCTGTGCATGCGCTCGCATGCCGCTCGGTCGCGTCGCGAGAGGAGGTCGCGGCGCCCCAGCAGACAAGGGAGGATAACTCATGAGCAACGCATCTGGAGGTGCGCTGGGGTTTCTGCACAAGAGCCACATCGTCGCCGAACCCGGTTACAACCGCTGGCGCGTTCCGCCGGCATCCATCGCCATCCACCTCTGTATCGGTTCAGTCTATGCCTGGTCGGTCTTCAACCCGGCGCTGACCCGCGAACTCGGCGTCGTGGCCTCGAGCGCCGAGGACTGGAGCCTCAGCTCCGTCGTCTGGATCTTTTCGGTGGCCATCGTCTTTCTCGGCCTGTCCGCCGCCTTCGCCGGCAAGTGGCTCGAAGAGGTCGGACCCCGCATGGTCGGTGTCGTCGCCGCCTTCTGCTGGGGCGGCGGGTTCATCATCGGCTCTTTCGGCATCACCAGCCATCAGCTCTGGCTGATCTATCTGGGCTATGGCGTGCTGGGGGGCTGCGGTCTCGGCCTCGGCTATGTTTCGCCCGTGTCGACCCTGATCCGGTGGTTCCCGGACCGGCGCGGCATGGCCACGGGCATGGCGATCATGGGCTTCGGGGGCGGCGCGATGATCGCAGCCCCGGTCAAGGGCTGGCTGCTCGAGATGTTCCAGAGGGCGCCGGAGTATCTCGGGGCACAGGGCACGGTGGAGACCATCGTCGAGAACGGCCGGGTCTTTGCCCAGACCGCACAGGGACAGATCGAGGTCGTCGTCGCGACCGCGGCACAGGCCGCGAGTTTCGGCGGAGAGGCCGGTGTCTATGTCGTCGGCTCCGGCAATACCGGCGCGGCACAGACCTTCCTGACGCTCGGCATCGTCTATTTCGTGGTGATGCTCATCGCGTCGTTCCAGTACCGCGTCCCGGCCGAAGGCTGGAAACCCGAGGGCTGGGAACCGAAACCCGTCGCTTCGGGCATGGTCTCCCGCAACAACGTGCATATCGACCAGGCGCTGAAGACGCCGCAATTCTGGCAGCTCTGGATCATGCTCTGTTTCAACGTGACCGCCGGGATCGGCGTGATCGGCGTGGCCAAGACGATGATGAGCGAGATCTTCGGCACGGTGATGCCGCTGGTCGTCACCGCCGGCTTCGCCTCGACCTATGTGCTGATGATCTCCGTCTTCAACATGGTGGGGAGGTTCTTCTGGGCCTCGACCTCCGACTATATCGGGCGCAAGGCGACCTACATGATCTTCTTCGTCCTGGGGACGGCGCTTTATCTGTCGATCCCCTATTTTGCCACGGCCGTGGCCACCAACCCGGCGATGATCTACCTGATCGGCTTCTATGCCGCGACGATGATCATCTTCTCGATGTATGGCGGCGGGTTCGCGACCATTCCGGCCTATCTGGCCGACATGTTCGGCACCATGCATGTCGGCGGCATCCACGGACGGCTGCTGACCGCATGGTCCACGGCCGGCGTGCTCGGGCCTCTGGCGATCACCTCGCTGCGGCAGATGTCGGTGACGAGCGCGATCAGCGATCTGGCAAGCAGGGTCGATCCGGACACCTTCGCGGCGACATTCGGTGCGCCGCTGACGCAGCTCGACCAGCTCGTCGCGGCCAACACGGTGACCATCGCCAAGCTGATGGAGATCGCGCCGGCCGGGACGGTCGACCCGACGCCCAGCCTCTACAATACCACGATGTATTGCATGGCGGCGCTGCTGGTGGTGGCGTTCTTCGCCAACCTCTTCATGCGTCCGGTGAAAGAGCATCACCATCACGACGAGCCTGATCTTCAGGCCGTGCCGGTGGAGTAAGCCAGTGCCTCGGGGCGTTCCTCGGGACGCCCCGGATGCCTGTCTCGTTTCCGATCATGATCGACAAACTGGACATGTTCATCGCCCTGTCGCGCGAGGCGCATTTCGGGCGCGCAGCCGAACGGCTCAACATCTCCCAGCCGACGCTTTCCGCGGGGATCAAGCAGCTCGAGGAACAGCTGGGCGTGCAGCTCGTCTATCGCGGCTCGCGCTTTGGCGGGCTGACGCCGGAGGGACAGACAGCCCTGGTCTGGGCGCAGCGGATCGTCGGCAACACCCGGCAGCTTCGCGAGGAGATGCGCTCCGGGCGGCACGGTCTGGCAGGGGAAATGCGCCTGGCCGTGATCCCGACCGCCCTGACCTGGGCGGCGGAGCTCGCCACCTCGTTCAGCGCTCTGCATCCGAAGGTGCATTTCACCATCCTGTCGCGCAGTTCGCGGGAGATCCTGCACCAGCTCGAAAGTTTCGACGCGG
This sequence comes from Celeribacter indicus, assembly GCF_000819565.1. Lineage (NCBI taxonomy): Bacteria > Pseudomonadati > Pseudomonadota > Alphaproteobacteria > Rhodobacterales > Roseobacteraceae > Celeribacter > Celeribacter indicus. Next base: position 4,031,955 of record NZ_CP004393.1, on the reverse strand, counting down.
ATGCGGGGATCACCTATCTCGATAACGAGCCTCTGGGGCGGGTCGACACACTGCGGTTGGGAGAGGAGCGCTACGTGCTGGTCTGTGCGGACACGAGCGATCTGGCACGGCGCGCATGTGTCGGGTGGGGCGAACTGGCCGGCCGCCCGCTGGCGCTCCTGACGCCCGACATGCAGAACCGGCGTATCCTCAACCAGATCTTTGCGGACCACGGGGTGACCCCGGCCACGACGATCGAAACGAATTCGATCATCGCCCTCGTGGCGAGCGTCGCATCCGGTGGCTGCGTGACGGTCCTGCCGGGCACGATCACGCGCTTCCTTGCCGGCGGGGAGGGAGTGGTCACGGTGCCGATGGAGGTGACGGGGGCTGAACACGGGATCGGTCTCGTACTGCCTCATCGCGGCGCACGCACCCCCATGCTCGACGCATTTCTGGCGGAGGCGGGGAAGCTCTTTGCGCCGGTGTGATTTCCGTTTGAGCCGAAGTTGCACCTGCGACTGCCGTTGTCTGCGCGACCGTTCAACTGGCGCGGACTTGGAGATTCTGGCTCGCTCTGCTGGGGCTCGATAACGGCCCGTATGGACGTACACCCCATATTATCGAGCCTGAGAAACATGCCAGCTCTGCCGAGCGGACCGCACTGCCTTCGGCGTACCTGAAATGAACGCCGAAGGCACGCTCGGGGAGCAGTCGTCCGGGATGAGGCGCCGATCTCCGGCTATCCTTCCGCATAGGGAAAGCGCTCGCAGGAGGAGCCATCCTACCCTTTTCGCCCTCTCTGCTACTCCGCTGCATGATATCCTGCCGGCGCTGCATGTCGGATGCTGTCTCTCGTGGGAAGACAAGGGAGGCAACGATGAAACAGCTTCAGAAGACACCGCGGAGCCGGGCTCTGCTGGCGGCCGTGCTGGCGGGGGGGATGGGACTGAGCGCATGCTCACCGGCGATCGACACCACCGACAGGATCGTCCCGTTGCTGGGCCCGCCGGTCACTGACAATGCGACACCCTATACGGCCTGCCTGTTCGCCCTTGCGGCCAGCCCGAGCCAGAACAGGCCGACCTTTGCCGTCGGTCAGGTCTCCGACAAGACCGGCAAAAGGGCCTACGACAGCCTGAACGACAGCACCGAACTGACGCAGGGCGTGTCCGAGATGGTCATCAGCGCGCTGTTCAAGACGCGGCAGGTGAACCTTGCCGAGCGGCTCGATCCGAGGGTGGCGCTGGCCGAACAGCAGCTTGTCGCGCAGAATCTGATCAAGCGGCCGGCTGGTGTCGTGAACGTTGCACCCGCGCATTTCGTGGTGCTCGGTGCGCTGACCGAGCTCAACTACAACATCCACTCCGGCGGCGAGCGTCTTCATATCGCCGGTATCGGCGGCGGACGTCGGGCGGCGGTGATCAATGTCGGGCTCGATCTGAGACTCGTCGACATGCAGAGCTTCGGGACCGTCTATGTCACGAGCCTGCAAAAGCAGATCGTGGGCATCGAACACGAGGCGGGTATCTTCCGCTTCTTCGACGACCGCTTCGTGGAATTCGACTCCGGGAACATCCGCAACGAGCCGTTGCAACTCGGAGTGCGATCGGTGGTGGAACTGGCCGTCTACCAGATCCTCACCGAAGGGCTCGGCCTGCCAGCACAACGGACCGAAGGCTGCACGCCGGGCGGGGAGTATCCCCGACAACCAGACGAAACGCAAACCTGACCTGAGGAGGACTATCCCATGAAACTGCATCATCTCGCCGCTTCCGCAATCGCGATCATGGCTGCCGTGCCGGCCGTGGCCTTCGATACCATCACCTGGAACTGGGACGCCGACGTCCAGACCACGATTGCGACCGATGCCCTGAGCAGCGTTTCCGTCGCACCGACCGGCCTGGAGCAGGTGGAAAGCGACCAGACCACCCTCGGAGCGTTCACGGCCACCAGCTCGAGCACCGCGATCGACAATGCGCTCACGGGGCTGACCGGCCTTTCCACCGACGACGTGGTGAACGTGGAGACCCAGGCAAGCGCCCTCGGCAACAGCGCGAGCTTCGACTCTGATGTCTCAATGGCGCTCGACGCCCGCCAGGTCTTCGGCGGGGTCGATACAAGCCTCTCCACCTCCCTGACGGGAGAGATCGTTCCCTCGGTGCCGGGGGTCATCACCGCGAGTGCCAGCACGATCGGAATTCTCAACGGCACCGTCGACAGCGACGCGACCGGCGTGGCCAACAACCTGACGGCCGCGCTGACGACCGCCTCGGCGCAGGATGCCTTCCTGCTTGCCAACAACGTGCAGACGGCCCTGGCGACGGTCACCTCGACCTCGAGCGTCGATGCGGTCAGCTTCACCGGCATCGGCGGTCTGGGTACGCTCTCCGCGCCGGCGGTCTCCTCCGCCTCAACCGCCGTCGGCAACAATCTCGGCGTCACCATCGACGGACCGAACTGAGTACCGGACAGCGTCTGAAGCCCTTGCCTCACCCAGTCTCCCCTCACGGGCTTCTGGCGCTCGGGCGGTCCGGCCTGCACTCCGGACCGCCCCCCATCCTTCACCCATAGGAGACCTGCGATGAAATACCTGCTTCTTCCCTGCCTTCTGCTGGTCGCGCCGGCAGAGAGCTTCGCCGGAGAGACGACCTTCATGGTCGGTTCGCGCCCCTGGAACTTCGTCCCGCGGAGTCGCGAAACTCATCTCACCATGCAGATGCGCGGCCCCGACAGCACCGGACAGGCCGGGAGCGGGGTCGGCATCCTGTCCGGCGGCTATCCCGGCTATCCGGTCGCGTCCAGCGCCTACGCCGTCGGTAACTGGATACAGATCGAGATGTCCCTTGCGGAGGGCGCCGAAGGGCTGATCATGGTGGAAAACCACCAGACGAGCGAGGGTAGCCAGCAGTCGCTGTCGGACGCCCTCGGCGAGATCGCGGAAAGTTACCAGATCGACGATGCGACGGACGCCGGCGTTATCTTGGAATAGAGCAATCCGTCCCGAGCCGATCGGTCACGGCGTTCCTGCGCGGCTGCGGCCGGTCCTGCCCTGCCGGCGAAAGCCGCACCTGAGGAGCGCTATCCTTTCGTATAGCGGTTCTTACTCTGATGAGTTCGCCACAGGCGGCGCTGATGCGCTAAAACGGAGGAACCGAACCGGAGTGCGAGGAAAGGACATGCGATGCGGATTCAGACACGGATCACGGGGGCAGCCCTGCTTTTCTCGCTTCTGCCCGCATGGGCGATGGCCGATCTGCCGGCCCCGAGCGGTCCGGTCCTCCTGACGGTGAGCGGCGCGATCACCAGAACGAATTCCGAAGGGACCGCCGAATTCGATCGGGAGATGCTGGAGCGCCTGCCGGTCACGGAGTTCGAGACGAGCACGATCTGGACCGAGGGCACCCATGTCTTCACCGGCGTGTCCCTGGCCGATCTGCTCAGATACCTCGGTGCCGAAGGCGCGCAGATCAAAGCCTCGGCGCTCAACGACTATGTCGTGACATTGCCCGTCACGGACGCCGTTCCCCATGGCCCGATCATCGCCTACGAGATGAATGGCGCCGCGATGAGAGTCCGGGACAAAGGGCCTCTCTGGATCGTCTATCCCTATGATGCCAACGCGGACTACCGCAGCGAGGTCATCTATTCGCGCAGCATATGGCAGCTTGACCGCCTTCATGTGGGAGAGTGAGCAGGTGTCGGGAAGGAACATGTCCTCGACGCCGTGTCTGGCCGGATCCCGTGACGAAAGTCGCGCGCGTGATTTGACGTTCCGGTGCTTTCTCGTCGGCACGGCCGGGCTTGCGGCCGTGTTCTGCCTTTTGCTGGCCATCCGGCTCATCGGCGCGGCCGACGAGTTGCGCGCCGCTCCCCATGATAATCTTCAGTGGTCGCTGTCGCAGCTCGAGGTCGATCTGGTAAAGCTCCAGAATGCGGCCCTTGGCGCTCAGGCAAGGGCCGGTGCGGCAGCTGAACTCGGGGAGGTCCGGAACGCGTTCGACCTGTTTTTCAGCCGGGTCGGCACGGTGGCGGAGGGGCGTCCCTTCGTCCCGCTGCGCAGGACCGAGGCCGGTGCCTCGGCTCTGGCGCATCTCACGAGCTTCCTGGAGACCTATATGCCATTGGTGGACGGCCCGGACGTCGGCCTGCGAAACGGACTGGCGGAGCTTGCCGCCGCGGCCGGCGATCTCCGCGGTCCGACCCGGAACCTGTCCCTCGCGGGCGTCTCCCAGTTCGCCGCCGCGGCGGATGCCGCCCGCGGGGAGTTCCAGCGCCTGATCTGGTTTGCCCTCCTCGCCGCGGGGTCGCTTCTGCTGCTCCTCGCTCTGCTGACGACCACGCTGATCCTGCAAGGACGGCGGTCGGCCAGGCAGGCTGGCGAAGTGGCGCTGAGCGAGGGTCGCCTGAACGCGGTCATCAACGCCTCGCTCGACGCGATCGTGGCGATCGACAACACCGGCCAGGTCGTCGAATTCAACTCGGCGGCGCAGGAAATGTTCGGCTACCGGCCGGACGAGGCCCTCGGTCGCGACGTGGCGGAGCTGATCGTGCCCGAGCGGATGCGGGAGGAGTCGCGGGCCAACCTCGAGCGTTTTAACCGGACCGGTGAAAAAACCATCCTCGACAAGGGCCGGGTGGAAAGTTCTGCGGTCCGACGCGACGGGGCCGAGTTCCCCACCGAAATCTCCGTGAAATCCGTCGAGGTGAACGGGGATATCACCTTCGTCGCCTTCATCAGGGACATCTCCGCCCAGAAGGCGGCCGCGCAGGCCCTCGAAAAGGCGCGGGACGAGGCGCTGGCGGGGGATCGTGCCAAGTCCCGTTTTATCGCTGTCATGAGCCACGAGATGAGAACGCCCCTGAACGGTCTGCTCGGAACCCTCGACCTCCTCGGCCGTAGCAAGCTTCCGTCCGGGGATCTGGAGCTCGTGCGCATCGCGATCTCTTCCGGCGAAGTGCTCCTGAGACATGTCAACGACGTTCTGGAATTGTCGCGGCTCGAAGGCCATGATGTTGATGTCCGGGATGAAGATGTCGATCTGGACGCCATGGTGCAGGACGTCATGGCCCTCCATCGTCCTCTGGGAGCAACCGGAGTAATCCTTGCTGCGCAGGTGGAGCCGGGCTTCCCCGTGGTGCGCGGGGATGCCCACAAGCTGCGGCAGGTTCTGATGAACCTCGTCGGCAACGCCGTGAAATTCACCGCAAAGGGCCGTGTGGACGTCGCGTTGCGACAGCGGAGCTTTGAGACCGGAGAGCGTTTTTATGAACTCACGGTGGCGGATACGGGGCCTGGCATAGCCGAAGGGGAGAAGGCGCGGATCTTCGAGGACTTCGTGATGCTGGACGACAGCTACCGCAGGCACGCCTCGGGCTCCGGGCTTGGACTTGCGATCGCGAAACGTCTGGTCGCGGCCATGGGCGGAGAGATCTCCGTGGACACCGCGCCCGGTCGGGGCAGCACCTTCAGCGTGCAGCTTCCCCTGATACCGGGAAAGATGCCGCCGGTCGCCGCTGACACGGCGACGACGACGGTGCCGGAGCGGGCTCTCAGGATCCTTTTGGTCGAGGACAATGACACCAACCGCATTGTCGCCAGCCGGATGCTGGAGGCAGAAGGCCATCGGGTCGTTGTGGCGCAGGATGGACCCGAGGGCGTCGGGAAGGCGCGGGAAAGCGCCTTCGACCTGATCCTCATGGACATCAGCATGCCGGGCATGGACGGTGTGGAGGCGGCGGCAACCATCCGTGCCACGAAGGGGCCATCGCAGCGGACGCCGATCTTCGCGCTGACCGCGCACGCCCTGCCGGAGGAACTGGACCGCTTTCGCGCGGCCGGGATGCAGAAATGCCTTCTGAAGCCCCTGCGCATGGACATGCTGCGCCGGGAGCTGGCCTGCTTTGCATCCGGCGAGACGGCAGGCGAGATCGACGCGCCCGATCCGATCGACGGGGATATGCTTGTCGAGCTCGATCACACCATGGGGCGCGACGCGTTTCTGGCCCTGCTGTCTCGGGTCGTGACGGAGATAGACGCAGCCGTTCCGGAAATCGCGCGCCTCCTTTCGGAGCGCGACTACGATGCCGTGGCCCGGCTGTGCCACAAGATCGCCGGGACTGCGGCAGTCGTGGGGGCGTCGGACCTGCATGCGCGGGCGGCTGACCTCCAGGCGGCGGCAAAACACTGCGATGGAGAGAGGCTCGACCGGATGTTCCGGCTCTTCGACGCCGCAGCGCGGGACGCCGCCGCCATCCTTCGGGAATACGGGCAGAGGCCGTAGCGCTCAGACGAGTCCGCGTTCCTTTCCCAGCAGCGCCGCGTGGGTTCGGTTCCTGGCATCGAGTTTTCGAAACAGGGACTTCACATGAAGCTTGATCGTGACTTCCTGTAGGTCGAGGTCGCGGGCGATCTCCTTGTTGGACTTTCCCTCGCCCAGCCCGACAAGCACTTGCATCTCCCGGCTGGTCAGGACGACCTCCGGGTCGGAAGGCGCCGCCATCGCCTCCGCCTGCGCTTCGCGCAGCCAGCGCACGGGCGCAAACTGTTCTCCGGAGACCATGAGATTGATGGCGCTCACGATTGCCCGAACCCCCAGCGTCTTCGGGACGAAGCCCGCCGCCCCGCTTTCGAGCGCCTGTTCGGCGATCTCGACGGAGGCGACACCGGACATGAGGACGACCGGAATGTCGCCAGCGGCCTCGCGCGCCTTCCCGAGGCCGCTCAGACCGTCCATCCCAGGCATGTCGTAGTTCGAGAAGGACGATGTCGGGGCACGCCTCCGGAAGGGCCGAAAGAGCCTCGGTCAGCGTCGAAGACTGGGTCACGGACATTCCGGCGACGCGCTCCAGGAAACTGGCGAGCGCTTCACGGACAAGGTCGTGGTCATCGGCGATGAGGACGTGCATGGGACAACATCTGTGGGTTTGTCTTTTACCGAAGTTGGCAGGAACAGGCACAGGAATGCAATCCATTTTGCACGCCCCGTCGTTTTCGCGAGGGACAGCCGGCGGCGACGGCTCTCGGACCTCCACGGATGAACCGGAGCGATGACAGGGCCGCTCTCCGAAATCATTGCCACGGGCGATATCTTGCATGTTTGATGCGATCTGCGTTCCGGGCATCCGGCCTGGGGGGACGCGAATGCCGGAGAAGGGATCAGGCGCGGCGGGCTTGCGGGCGGCCTTTTCCTAAACTTGACAAAATTACATGGAAATATCAGGAGTGACCCGACTGCCGGGACAGAGCCCGCCGATCCCCGGCCGGCGGCGCCGGTGGTGGGCGATCCTGATGAAGCGACTGAAGGCACAGAAACTGGAGGACCTGTACCGGGCGGAGCATGGCCGCCTGGAGCGTATCGCCATGCGCAGGGTCGGGCCCGCGGGGGCCGCCGATGTCGTGCAGGATGTCTTCGCCGCGATCTGGTCGAAGACCCATGACCAGGTGAAGCTCACCCCCGCCTATCTCGCGCAGGCGACGAAATACACCGCGATAAGCCATTTCCGGTCGAGAACCCGGCGGGACGCCTTCTTTCGCGGGATCACCGAGGAGCAGTATGCACCGACCCCGATCCTGCCGGAGCAGATCGCCTCGGACCGGCAGGAGTTGCGCAGGCTGGAGGAGGCGATCCGGGCCTTGCCCCTGCGCACGCGGCAGGTCTTCCTGCTCAACCGGCTGCATGGCTGCACCTACCGGGAGATCGGCATCGGCCTCGGCATCTCCACCAGCACCGTCGAACGGGAAATGGCCCGCGCGATCATGGCATGCAGGACCGGGGCGGAAGGCGGGCCGGATGCGTGAGCGGGCATCATCTCGGGGCCCCCTGACCCTGTGCGGAAGAGAAGGCGAGACATGAGCGACGACGAGACCGACCGCGAGAGAGACAGGGCCCTGATCGAGAAGGAGGCGGTGGCATGGTTCACCCGAACCGGCGGCCGGCCGACAAGGGTCGAGCGGCGCGACTTCGCGGCCTGGCTCGAGATGTCGCCGGAGCATGCCCGCGCCTATGAGGACGTCAGCGCGCTCTGGGCGGATCTCGATGCCACGGCCCATAGCCTGGGCGAGGATGGCGAGGAACTGGCGGGACCCTTGCGGAAGATCGCGGACTACCGGCGCGCGCGGCGGCGGGCGAAGGCTTCCGGGATCGTCGCGGGCTGCCTTGCGGTGCTCGCCGTCAGCGGCTGGCTCTGGATCGACTCCCCGAACCTCCTCCAGAACCTCGGCGCCGATCACGTCACGGACCGGGCGGAACGGCGGGTGGTGGCGCTTGCCGACGGGTCCACGGTGCTGATGGATGCGGATTCTGCACTGGAAACCGAATTCTCGGACCGGGAGCGGCGGATCCGCCTGTTGCGCGGGAGCGCCTTCTTCGACGTCAATCCGTCGCCGGTCCCCTTTGTCGTCGAGGCCGCCGGCGGCGAAGCCCGCGTCCTCGGGACGGAATTCGACGTGACGCTGACCGGCGGGCGGGACGTCACCGTGACCCTGGCGCGCGGCAGCCTCGAGGTCGGGCTCGAGGGCGCGGCGCGGCAGGTGCGCCTTTCCCCCGGCGAACGGGTGGAATACGGCAGGGCCGGGCTCGGCGCCGTGCAGGCCGTGGATCTGGAAGAGAGCACTGCCTGGCATGAGGGCAGGCTGATTTTCGACGATGCCCGCCTTGCCGATGTGCTGGCGCAGATCGGCCGCTACCGGGAAGGGCGGATCGTGCTCCTAGGGTCGGAGGTGGGCGAGCGGCGGGTGTCCGGCAACATCTCGCTCGAGAACAGCGAGGCGGCGCTGACGGCAATGCAGGCGACGGTCGGCTTCCACATGACCCGCCTCGGGCGCAGGATCACCCTGATCGGACCGTGACGCGCCCCGTTCGGCATATTTTTCCCCGCGGCGCGATTTTTTTCGCCCTTTCGTGGGGGTGGGAGCCGCCCTGCGGCGATGGATAGGGTGAGAGGGTAGTAGCTTCATCGTTCCGCCAATCGCCTCTCGTGAGAAATCCGGGAAAAAGGGTGCGAACGGATGAACAGGACGAACAAGGGAACGAAGCGCGGGCGGATGATCGCCCTCCTGGCCAGCACGGTCATGGTGTCGGTGGCAGGGGCGGGCCTTCCGCTGCGGCCGGCGGTCGCACAGGAGGCCGCGCGCGTCTACGACTTCAACATTCCCGCCAAGCCGATCCGGGCGGCGATGAACGACATCGTCCGGGTGAGCGGGATCGACGTGGTCTTTGCCGAAACGCCGGCGGCCTCGGCCATGGGCAACCCGGTCCGCGGATCGCTGACGCCGTCGCAGGCGGTGGCGACGCTCCTGTCCGGGACCGGTGTGACCTACGGGTTCACGGACAGCAATACCGTGACGATTTCCGCCACGGGGGAGCGCCTCGGGGCGGTGGACGACGGGTCGGTGCTGTTGGACAGCATCATCGTTCGGACCCAAGGCGCCACGACGGAAGGGACCGGGTCCTATACCACGACGCAAATGAACACGGCGACGCCCCTGGGGCTTTCCATTCGGGAGACGCCACAATCGGTCAGCGTCGTCACGCAGCAGAAGATCGAGGACAAGAACTATCAGACGTTGGAGGAAGCCCTTCTGGACACCCCCGGCATTACAGCGTTTCAGGGCAATACGGGAGACAGGTGGAATTATTATGCCCGTGGGCAGCAGATCAGCGGCATTCTCTATGATGGGCTGAAATATTCATCAGGCAGTTTCACGAGGGACCTGACGGCCTCGGACGATATGGCGGTCTACGATCGGGTCGAGGTGGTGCGGGGCGCGACGGGGCTCAGTCAGGGGACGGGCAATCCTTCGGCGACCATCAATCTGGTCCGCAAGCGCCCGACCGCCGGAAACCAGTCTTCCGTCACCGTAACGGGATCATCCTGGGGCCATGGAAGCATCCTGTTCGATACCAGCGGGCAGTTGAACGACGACGGCAGCGTTCGTGGCCGATTTGTCGCAAACGCGGGTGCCGGCGACTGGTATCAGGACCACAATGAGCGGAGCAAGCTGCAATTCTACGGGACGGTCGAAGCGGATATCGGGGAGGCCACTACGGTCAACCTTGGTGTGAGCTACCAGAAAGACCGCGAGGACGGCTATGCCGGTGGCGGGTTTCCGGTTCGGGCCGACGGATCGTTCTACGACCTTGACCCGACCGACTTCCTCGGCGCGGACTGGAACTATCTGAGAAAGGAGGCCACCACGGTCTATTTCGACCTCGAACACGAGTTCGCGAATGACTGGACGTTGGAATTCACAAGCCAGGGGAAATGGTCGGAAGGCGATCTCCTTACCTACTATCACTATCCCGACTCCATGGGAAATCTCACCTATAATCCTCGGCGTTGGTGGGGCGATGATCGCCAATTCTCGGCGGACTGTGTGACGTCAGCGCCAATGGGACAGCTTAGGGCGATTTGATAAGAGAGGATTTCTGGCTCATCGTAACCACCAAGGAGTGAAGATGAGACAGAAATCCGTACCCAAACAGAGCCATGGCGAGAAGGTTGTCAAAGACATCCGGCGCGCAACCCGCAAACAGTATTCAGCGGAAGAGAAGATCAGGATCGTGTTGGATGGCCTGAAAGGTGAGGACAGCATTGCTGAGCTGTGTCGCCGGGAAGGTATCGCTCAGAGCCTGTATTACAGCTGGTCGAAGGAATTCCTCGAGGCCGGCAAGAAGCGTCTCGCCGGCGACACGGCGCGAGAGGCAAACTCGACCGAAGTCAAAACCCTGCGTCGTGAATCCCGCGAACTCAAAGAAGTTGTTGCCGAGCAGGCGCTCGAGCTTCGCCTGCTCAAAAAAAGCATTCTCGGGGATGGGGGCGACGACTCATGAGATACCCTGCATCCGAGAAGCTGGAGATCATTCGTTTGGTCGAGCAGTCGCACTTGCCGACGAAGCGAACCTTGGACAAGCTGGGCATCCCCAGGGCTACCTTCTACCGCTGGTATGATCGGTATCTATCGGGCGGCCCCGAAGCGCTGGAAGATCGCAGTTCGAGACCGTCACGGGTCTGGAACCGTATTCCCGAGCCTGTTCGCAAGAAGGTCGTTAGCTTGGCGCTGGAGGAAAGCGAACTGTCGCCGCGGGAACTGGCCGTGCGCTTCACGGACACGGAAAAATATTTTGTATCAGAGTCTTCCGTGTATCGCGTCCTCAAGGAGCACGACCTGATCACAAGCCCGGCTTACGTGGTTTTATCCGCCGCCGATGAGTTCAAGGACAAGACGACGAGACCCAACCAGCTTTGGCAGACCGACTTCACCTATCTGAAGGTCATCGGTTGGGGCTGGTTCTACCTGTCGACCATCCTGGATGATTACAGTCGCTATATCATCGCCTGGAAACTCTGCACCACGATGAAGGCGGGGGATGTGACCGACACGCTGGATCTGGCGTTGCAGGCCTCCGGCTGCGATCAGGCAACCGTCGTTCACAAACCGCGGCTCCTCAGTGACAACGGAGCCAGTTACATCTCGGTTGAACTGGCTGAGTGGCTGGAAGATCAAAAAATGGAGCATGTTCGCGGTGCCCCATATCACCCGCAAACCCAAGGTAAGATCGAGCGGTGGCACCAGACCCTGAAAAACCGGATCCTGCTGGAGAACTATTACCTGCCCGGCGAACTCAGCAGCCAAATTGAGGCCTTCGTCGAGCATTACAACCACCGGCGCTATCATGAGAGCCTGCATAACCTCACGCCCGCCGATGTCTACTTCGGTCGCGGACAAGCCATTCTAAAACAACGAGAGAGGATCAAACGAAAAACCATCGAAACGCGACGTTTGCTTCACCGCAATTCCGCCGCATAATTAAATCAACCGGATGAGCCAGACCCTCTCTTAGTTCAGCCAACTAACTGCCCCAAATTATCTGACGACGGACATCGCGCTCATCGACGCCAGCTCGGCCTCGACCGTATCGCCCTGTTGCCACAGCGCGACCGCGTGTTCGAAATGGGCGATGGCGGCGTCGAGGGCGAGCCGCATCTCTCCGGTGCGCAGTTGAACCAGCGGCTGCCCCGCCCGGCCACGGGCGCGCGTGTAGTCGAGATACCAGGCGAACAGGCCTTCGGCCGAGCCGATGTAATTGGCGGCGAAACCGAGATGGAACTTGGCGAACCAGCGCCCGCGCGGCATCACCCCCGGCCGCTCGCCGACCAGATGGCTGTCGGGAACGAAAACCTCCGACAGGGTGATCAGCGGACTGCGCGCCGTCTTCATGCCGTTCGGACGATACCAGCCGTTGTCGATGCTCACGCCCTCCGAGGAGGGGTCGATCATCAGCGAGAGGTGCTGATCGGCCGGCGAGGTGCCGGGCGCGGGGGTCTCGACCGCGACGCTGGTGAGGATGAGGTCGGCGGCGGTGCCGTTGGTCACGAAGCTCTTGACCCCGTTGACGCGCCAGCCACCCTCCACCTTGCGCGCACGGGTCTGCAACGGATCCTTGTTCGAGGCGCGTCCCGGTTCGCTGCCGACGAAGCCCAGGAGGCCGAAGCGCGAGGTCAGCGGGCGCAGGATCGTCTCGATCTGCCGCGGCGTGCCCATCGTCTCCAGCATCCAGAGCGCGTGATTGTGGAGCTGGTAGCAATGGGCCGCGGCGGCATCGCCACGGGCCAGCCGCCGCAGCGCCTGCACGAACAGCCCCGGATTCTCCCTGCCCAGAAGGCTGCCGCCCAGACCGCCGTTCTCCGGCGACGCAGAGACGTGCAGGAGGCCGAGTTCGTGGAGGTCCTGAAGTGTGTCGAGCTGGATATGCGTGCTGTTCTCGTCGCGCAGGGCGCGGGGCAGGAAATCGGCGCGCGCCTTTTCCGCCAGCCGTTCCAGCAGGTCCTGCGCAGTCGGGGGTCTGGTGTCGAGCATGGTTTTCCTCATAGGCGTTTGGTGCTGAGTGCGCGAATGGCCAGGGCCGCGACGACGGCCATGGCGACGACGATGACCCCGACGACGGCCGAGAGCTCGTAGAGCCCCTGGCTCATGAACTCGAGCTGCAACAGCGCGAGGGGGCGGTTGTCGGAGGTGACCAGCAGCGCAAGGTTGCTGATGCTGCGGGTGGCGGCGACGAAGGCGACGACCGCGACGACGGCGATGGAGCGCATCGCGAGCGGTGCGACCACCGTGAGAATGGCCCGCAGACGGGATGCCCCCGAAAGCCAGGCCGCCTCCTCCATGTCGAGCCCGATCTGCCCGAAGCTGCTCTTCAGGATCTGGACGCTGAAGGTCAGGCCGCCAAGCGCCACCGCGCAGGCCAGGCTGAAGGTCGATCCGTAGATTGCGATCAGCGCGTCGCTGGACAGTATGATCCACAGTACGGCCAGCGAGAACAGGATGCCGGGCATGGTGGACGGCAGCCACGACAGGAAGGCCAGCACCCTGCGTGCGGGGCCGGGCGCGCGGACGATGCCGTAGGCAACCGCCGTTCCCAGCGCCACGCCCATGGCCGAGGCCATCAGAGCCAGTTGCAGCGTATTGCCCAGCGAGGAGAGGAAGACATTGTCGCCCAGCACCTTGTGCCAGTGAGCAAAGGTCCATGGGTCGGGCAGAGAAAAGAAGCCGAAGAGCTTCATCACACTGCTCGTGATCAGCAGCCCGACGGGCACGACCGTCAGCATCGCCACGACCACGGCGACCAGCGCAAAGGCGGGCCAGCGCCATGCCCCGAGCTTCACCGGCGCCTGACGGCTGGCCGAGGAAAGGGTGACGAAATGACCCTGCGACAGGCCCCGGTCCCCGCCGGAGACGACGGAGGGCAGCGTGGCAAGCAGGGTGAGGAACAGGATGATCACCACGCCCAGCACGTTCGCCGTCGCGAAATCGGGGGGATCCCTGCCGATGATGTCGTAGATCATCGTGGAATAGACGGTGATCCCCTGCGGAATGCCCAGGATCAGCTCGATCTCGAAGGATTCGAGTGTCCGGATCAGGCCGATCATCCCGGCGGCGAACACGATCGGCAGGGTCAGCGGCAGGGTGATGCGCCAGAGGGTCCTGAGCGGACTGTCTCCGGCAAGCTGCGCCGCCTCCTCGAGCCGGGAATCGAGACCCTGATAGACCGGGGTGAGCAGCATGACCTTGGCGGAAATCGTGTTGGTGACGAGATGGGCAAAGACGATGCCCCACCAGCTGTAGGCATTGAGCTGCGGCGCCGATTGGCCGAACAGCATGGCGAGGATCTGGTTGATCAGGCCGTAATGGGGGTCAATCAGCAGCAGCCAGCCCTGAAGCACGGCAAGGACGGGCAGGAAGAAGGAGATCCAGAAGCCGAGTTCGAGCCAGCGAGCGCCCGGTATGTCCGTGCGCCCGAGAAGCCAGGCGAGCAGGACGCTGAGCGGCAGGGCGATCACCTGTCCGGTCAGCGCCAGAAGCACGGTGTTGCCGATGGCGCGCAGCAGGCCGGGATGCTCCGCGGCACCGGCCCAGGCCGCCAGGCTGACGCTTTCGCGGCCCGTGACCGGGTCGGGTACGAGCAGGCTGCCGGCGAGGATCGCCGCAATCGGTGCCAGCGTCACCACGGCCAGAAGGCCGACGCCGATCCAGTAAAGTCGAGGGTAAAGACCAATGCGGCCTGCGGTTTGTGAGAGGGGCAAAACGTCGGGGCTCGGGCTGGTTTCAGGGACGGGGAGACTGGCGCGGGATGCACATGCGCCGGGTCCGTGGGGTCGAAATCTAGCGGCGGCACCTTTTGTTCACAAACCAAATATGAACATACTGCCCTCGCAAGATGCAAAACGCATAGCCTCTTCGGTTTTGTCTTTGGGGCCGATATAAATTTTCCAAATTCATCGCGTCGGATGACAGGTAAATTCTCATGCGAGTCTTGCTTTGTCATGGATTTCCCTGTGGAAAATTCTGTCTCCTCGGTCGTTGTTTCATCTTGTCAACCGCCCGGCCTCCGCAATATGTTATTGAACATAACAGGACGCCGCCCCAGTGGCGCCGGACTCCCGCGGCGGGATATCATTGGCAAGCCCGAGTGCGAGGGGCTGGAAGCGGAGGGCGCGTGACCGAGAAACAGCCGATCCCCGAGGACGAGATCCTCACCCTTCTGGCCGAACGGCTCCAGGGGCAGCCGCTCACGGCCCTGGGTGATTTCATGAGCCGCGCAATTCTCGACAAGGATCTCGCCGCCGGAACGCGGCTGCCGACGGTGCGCGCGATCGCCCGGCAACTCGGGGTGAGTCCCGCCTCTGTGTCGGTGATCTGGACCCAGCTCCGCGAGCGCGGCCTGATCCAGACCAACCGGCGCGGCGGCAGCTTCGTCGCCTCCGACCGGACGTCCGAATTCCCGAACCTGGATGTCTGGTCCACGATGGATCTGGCCTATGGCGTGCCGGATAGCGCCCTGCAACCCTCGCTCGCCCCGGCCTTTGCTGCGGTGTTGGAACAGCGCCCCCGCAGCCGGCGCAACACCTCGCGAAAAGGCCTGAGCGCCCCGCTCCGCGACGCGGTGGAGCGCGACTGGCCCTTTCCCGCGGAGGCCTTTGTCGCGGTCGGCGGCCATAACGAAGGCACCATGCTGGCGGTCGAGGCGGCCGCGCCGCGCAATTCTCTGGTGGTGATCGAGGAGCCCACCAGCCCCCGTATCCTCAGCATTCTCGGCATTCTCGGATTGCGCTCGCTCCCGGTGCGCTGCGACGGCGAGGGCCCCCTTCCGGCCGCCCTTTCCGCCGCGCTGGCGCAGCACCCCGCGGCGGTGATCCTCCAGCCGCGCGCGCAGATCCCGACCGGCCGCTCCATCCCCGCCGATCGGCTGAGGGAACTCGCGGAGGTTCTCGCCAGGGCGGAACATCCGGTCGTCGTCGTCGAGGACGATCACATGGGACCTGTCGCCACCTCCCCCGACCTCAGTGTCGGCGCGTTTTATTCCGGTGAGATCCTGCATGTGCGGGGCTATTGCAAATCCTACGGGGTCGACCTCCGGACCTGCGTGATCGGCGGCAGCCAGAGGCTGATCGACCGCGTGCAGGCGTTGCGCGTGCATGGCATCTCCGCCACGAGCGAGATCCTCCAGAACGCGCTCGCCTGGCTGATCCGCGACCCGGCGACGGGCAGGGTGATCGAGACGGCCCGGCGGCGCTACGAGGCGCGGCGGCTTTCGCTGGCGCAGGAACTTGCCCGGCGCGGGCTCGAGGCGACGGGACAGGACGGAATGCTGCTTTGCCTGAAAGTCCGGGACGAAGCCTCCGCCGTCCTGTCTCTGGCCCAGAACGGCCTTGTCGTCGGCTTCGGAAGCAAGTGTTTCAGCGGCCACGGCGCACAGTCGGGTTTCGTGCGCCTCGCCACCAGCCTGTTGCCCGACAGCCGGGCGCAGATCGTGCAACTGGCGGACATCATGGCCTCGGCGCTGGAACGGGAAGGCGTGCCGGAGCCGGATTGAGGTCCGAGGCCCCGGATCTGTCCGCCGAAATCCTCGCGGGGATTGCCTTCGGCGACGGGATAACGCACCTTCGGATTGCCGCCTGATCACATCGTCACCGGGTTTCGGGCATTGCTCGCTGCGCGGCGAGGTGCGGCATTCTGCCCTGCCTGCGACCGGTTTTCTCCGGTCCTGCGTAGGAAGGAAGGCAGGGCCTGCTTCCGGGGCGGGGGCCTGTGCCGCGGCAGAAGGAACAAGAGATGGGACGCAGCACCGCCGAGATTTCGGAAACGCTTCAAAAGGCAAGGCAGCGGCGTCACCCGCTCCGGATCGTGATCGTTCTGGCGATTCTGGCGGCAGTGGGCGGCTGGATCTGGCTGGGCACGTCGCGCTCCGAGGACAGCCTGCGCTATGTGACCGAACCGGTGCGGCGGGGCAGTTTCCAGGTCGACGTGACCGCGACCGGCACGGTGCAGCCGACCACCAAGGTGACGGTCTCCTCGGAACTCTCGGGCACCCTGTCCAGCGTCGAAGTGGACTACAATGACCGGGTGAGCGTCGGCCAGGTTCTGGCACGGCTCGACGACACCAAGCTGCGCGCGCAGGTGACCAATGCGGAGGCGTCGCTCGCGGCCGCGAAGGCACGCCTCACCCAGGCGGAGGCGACCGCCCGCGAAGCGCAGTCGAATTACGACACGCAGAGGCATCTGGACCAGCGCGGCGTCACCGCCCGCACCGGCCTGATCACCTTCGAGGCGGCCCATGAACGGGCCCAGGCCGCCGTCGATCTGGCGGCGGCGGATCTGAAGCTGGCGGAGGCCAATCTCCTGCTCGCGCAGGCGGATCTGGAGGATGCGGCGATCGTGTCGCCCATCGACGGCATCGTGCTCGACCGGGTGGCCGAGGTGGGGCTGACCGTCGCGGCGAGCCTCTCGGCGCCCGAGCTCTTCACGCTGGCCGAGGATCTGCGGCAGATGGAAGTGCAGGTGGATATCGACGAGGCCGATATCGGCCGCGTCTCCGAGGGCAATGCCGCCACGTTTACCGTCGACGCCTATTCGGGCCGCCGCTTCGAGGCGCAGCTCGCGCAGTTGCGCTACGCTTCGGAGGAAACCGATGGCGTGGTGACCTACAAGGGGGTGTTGACGGTGGACAACGAAGAGTTGCTGCTGCGTCCTGGGATGACCGCCACCGCGACCATTGTCGTGGCGCAGGTGGAGGACGCGCTGGTCGTGTCGAACTCGGCACTGCGCTATGTGCCGCCACAGCAGGCCCCCGACGGCGACGGCGGTGGCGGCAGCGGACTTCTGGGCCTCCTCATGCCGTCGCGTGACGGGCTGGGCGCCGGCGGTCCCGCCGATGCCTCGTCCGTCTGGGTGCTGCGCGGCGGCGCGGCCACCGAGATCGCCGTGGTGACCGGCGAGAGCGACGGCCGCAGCACCGAGATCCGCTCCGGCGACCTGGCCGAAGGGGACCTGGTGATCATCGACCAGACCGAGGCGCCGTGACATGGCGGACGGGGACAGCAGCCCGCTCATCGTCCTGCGCGATGTCAGCCGCGTCTATGGTGAGGGCGAGGCCGAGGTGCGGGCGCTCGACGGCGTCGATCTGACCATTGCCGAAGGCGAGTTCATCGCCATCATGGGGCCATCGGGCTCGGGCAAATCCACGGCGATGAACATCATCGGCTGCCTCGACCGCCCGACCGGCGGCAGCTATCTGTTTCACGATGTGGAGGTGGGCGGGCTCGACCGCGACCAGCGCGCGATCCTGCGGCGCGAATATCTGGGCTTCGTCTTCCAGGGCTTCAACCTGCTGCCGCGCTCCACGGCACTGGAGAATGTCGAACTGCCGCTGATCTACAAAGGTGTGCCGCAGGCCGAGCGCGCCACGCGGGCGACATCGGCGCTGGAGAAGGTCGGGCTGGCGGGCCGGGAACACCACCGGCCTGCGCAGCTCTCCGGCGGCCAGCAGCAGCGCGTGGCCATCGCGCGGGCGATCGTCGACAATCCGATGGTGCTGCTTGCCGACGAACCCACGGGCAACCTCGACACCCACCGCTCCCATGAGATCATGGAACTGCTCGCGGCGCTGAACCGCGACGACGGGATCACCGTCATCATGGTGACCCATGAAGAGGAGATGGCGGAATACGCCGACCGCATCGTCCTCTTCGTCGACGGTCGGGTGCAGAGCACCGATTATCGGCCGGCGGAACGGGAGGGCTAGATCAATGCTGTGGGAAACCGTGCGCCTCGCGCTTCTGGCGATCACGCGCAACGCGCTGCGCTCGTTCCTGACGGTGCTCGGCGTGGTGATCGGCGTCGCCGCGGTCATCGCCATGGTGACCATCGGGCAGGGGTCGTCGGAACAGGTGACCTCGGACGTGGAAAGCCTCGGCAGCGACGTGCTGATGCTGTGGCCGGGCAACAGTTTCGGCGGCCCCGGCGTGTCGGAGGCCGTTGCCGAATTCACCCTGCGCGACGCCGAGGCGCTGCGGGAACTCAGCGTGCTCTCGGCCGTCGCCCCCGTTGTCAGCAGCCCGGCCACCGCCGTCTACGGCAATGCCAACAGCACCACCACCGTGACCGGCAGCAACAGCGATTACCTCGATGTCGCGAACTGGACGATCCTGCGCGGGCGCGCTTTCAGCCCCGCCGAGGAAAGCTCGGGCGCGGCGGTCTGCATTCTGGGCGAGAGCGTGCGGCAGGAGCTTTTCGGCAATGCCGATCCGACCGGGGAGACGATCCGGATCAGGACCGTCTCCTGCGAGGTGATCGGTTCTCTCGAGGCCAAGGGCGCGGGCATGATGGGACAGGATCAGGACGATCTGATCCTGATGCCGATCCGCGCGGTCCAGCGGCGGCTGGCGGGCTCGACCGATGTGTCGAGCCTTCAGCTGGCGCTGGCGCCCGGCATCTCGGCGGACCGCGGCACCCGCGAGATCGAGGCGCTGATGCGCGAGCGGCGGCGGATCCAGATCGACGAGGTCGACGACTTCCGCGTCATGGATATGGCGCAGATCGCCTCGATGCTGACCTCCGTCAACACGGTGCTGACGGGGCTCTTGTCGGCGGTGGCGGCGGTGAGCCTGCTCGTGGGCGGCATCGGGATCATGAACATCATGCTGGTCTCGGTGACCGAGCGCACGCGCGAGATCGGTATCCGCCTTGCCATCGGCGCCACCGCGGGACAGGTCCTGACACAGTTCCTGGTCGAGGCCATCGTGCTGTCGGTGCTGGGCGGGGTGATCGGGATCCTGCTTGGCTTCGCCCTCGCCTTTGCGGCGGCGCAGTTCATGGCGATCCCCTTCACGCCCAGCCTCGAGATCACCGGCCTCGCCTTTGTGTTTTCAGGGCTGGTCGGTGTGGTTTTCGGCTATTTCCCGGCCCGCCGCGCCGCCCGGCTCGATCCCATCGAAGCCCTGCGGCACCAGTGAACCCCTGTAGCCTCTCGGTTCCTTCCGACAAGGTCACGCGCGCGGCGTCTTGCGGCACATCTGGACATCTGTCGGCGGCACACCACGCCCCGAGGCGCCGGGGAAAGGGAAACCTGCCGCGTCGAAGCGCAGTCCGGGTTCAATGCTCGATGACGGGGATTTGGTAGCGGAGGAGGGACTTGAACCCCCGACACGCGGATTATGATTCCGCTGCTCTAACCAACTGAGCTACTCCGCCGAAGTGCCGCGTAGGTAGTCGGTCGCGGGCGGTGGGTCAAGGGGGAAATCGGCGCCGGCGGCGAGAAAGTGGCCGCCTTCTCCCCGGCCGGCGTCGGAGAGGTCACGATGCTCCCCGTTCGACCCTCCAGGGCTGTTCGAACCAGTGTTCCTCGAGGTTCGGCGTCTCGCCGATCCGGTCCACGACGGCGAAGAGGCCGTTGCCCGACAGCGGGGTGAGAACGCCGTGCCAGGTGCCGCGGTGGAGGTTGATCGCCTGCGCCCCGTCGGTGAGGAAGGCGCGGGGGGTGGCATCCGGCCCGTCGGAGACGATCACCAGGAACGGATCCGCCGACATCGGGGCGAAGGCCTGTGATCCCTCGGGATGACGTTCGATCATCTCGAGACGGTAGGGAAGCGCGCGCAACTCGGCGTGGAAGATCGAGATGCCGACCCGCGCGCCCGCCACATCCACCCGCGCCCGGTCGTGGTAGCGCGCGCATTTGCCCTGGTTGATGATGCGGTCGGGCGCGCCGGCCGCCTCGAGCACGTCGCCATAGCGGGCAAAGGCCGTGGTGGTCAGCGGCTCGGTGAGGATCGTCCGGCTCATGCGAGGTCCAGCTTCGGATGCCGGTTCACGTCCTTGTAGAGCAGGTAGCGGAAGGGCCGGCGTCCGGCGGCATAGCAGGCCTGCGGGCAGAAGGCGCGAAGCCAGAGGAAATCGCCCTCCGACACCTCGACCCAGTCCTGGTTGAGCAGGTAGACACCGCGCCCCTGGAGCACGTAGAGCCCGTGTTCCATCACATGCGTTTCGGCAAAGGGGATCGTGCCGCCCGGCAGGAAGGTGACGATATTGACGTGGAAATCGTACCGCAGGTCCTCGGGGTCCACGAAGCGCGAAGTCGACCAGGAGCCCTGTGTGTCGGGCATCTCGACGGGCGCCTTTTCCCGGTCCGCGGTGACGAAGCTCTCGGGCAGGTCGAGCCCCGGCGCCGGTTCGTAGCGCTTGCGGACCCAGACGAAGGTCGCCGGCGTGTCGCCGCTGTTTTTCACGCTATAGGCGTCGCCGGGCGCGACGAAGACGTAACTGCCCGGTTCGAGCGCATGGTCGCGCCCGCCGAGCGACAGTTCCACATGCCCCGCCAGCACGAAGATCACGCATTCGGCCATGGGGTCGGGCTCGGGGTCGGTCGCGCCGCCGCCGGGGGAGACCTCGACGATCAATTGGGCGAAGGTCTCGGCGAAGCCGGTGAGCGGCCGGGCGAGCACCCAGGCGCGCGTCCCTGTCCAGCCGGGCAGGTAGCTCACGACGATGTCGGACATCACCCCTTGGGGGATGACGGCATAGGAATTGGTGAAGACCGCCCGTTCACGCGCCCGCGTGTTCTGGTCCGGCAGGCCCCCCGTGGGGGCGAAATAGGTATATTCGTCGGTCATTGCCTGTGCCTCAGAGATCCATGTCCTTGAGCCTGTGCCACGCGATCCGTTCGACCTGCCGGCAGGCGGTGCGGAATTCCTCTTCCGGGGCATTCTCAAGCCGTGCGTGGAAGGCGTCGAGGATCGTGGCCTTCGTATTGTCTTTCACCGCGATGATAAAGGGGAAGCCGAATTTTCCCGTATACTCCGCGTTCAGCCGCTCGAATGTGGCGCGCTCCTCGTCGGTCAGCGCGTCGAGCCCGGCGGAGGCCTGTTCGGCCGCGCTCTCCGCGGTCAGGCGCCGGGCCTGTGCGAGCTTGCCCGCCAGATCCGGATGCGCCTCGAGCACGGCGCGCCGGTCGGCCTCGGGCGCGGCGCGGAAGGCGCGGCAGAGCGCGGAATGGGTGCCGATCCAGCTGTCGTGCGCGGGACCGAGCTCGAGCTCCCAGGCGCGTTCCGCAACCCAGGGCGAATGTTCGAAGATGCCGCCGAAGGCGCGCACATAATCGTCCCGCGACATCTGCGAGGGGCGGGGTTTTCGGCTGTGCGGATGCACCTGAGCCCAGTGCCGGGCGATGTCGATCCGGCGCGGCGTCCAGACATCGTCGAAACGCCGGATATAGTCGATGAACCTCTTCAGCCCCGCGATCTTGCCGGGACGGCCGATGAGGCGGCAATGCAACCCGATCGACATCATCTTCGGCCGGCCGGCCTTTCCCTCGGCATGGAGCACGTCGAAGGCATCCCGGAGATAGACGAAGAACTGTTCGCCCGTGATATAGCCCGGCGCGGTGGCGAAGCGCATGTCATTGGCCTCGAGCGTATAGGGAATGATGAGCTGGTCGCGCTCCCCGACCTCGAGCCAATAGGGCAGGTCGTCGTCATAGGTGTCGGAAATATAGTCGAACCCGCCTTCCTCGGCGACGAGCCGCACGGTGTTGGCGCTGCACCGTCCGGTATACCAGCCGCGCGGACGTTCGCCCGTCACGTTTTCATGCAGGCGGACGGCCTCGGCGATGGCGGCGCGTTCCTCCTCCTCCGGCATGTCCTTGTGCTCGACCCATTTCAGCCCGTGCGAGGCGATTTCCCAACCTGCCTCCTGCATCGCC
This sequence comes from Celeribacter indicus, assembly GCF_000819565.1. Lineage (NCBI taxonomy): Bacteria > Pseudomonadati > Pseudomonadota > Alphaproteobacteria > Rhodobacterales > Roseobacteraceae > Celeribacter > Celeribacter indicus. The sequence goes on along the minus strand of NZ_CP004393.1, from coordinate 4,009,441 downwards.
GCCACCTGTTCGGGGGAGCGGGCGAGCGCCGTCGCCACGCCGTAGATCGTCACGGGGATCTCCGCCCCGGTGAACAGCCGGTGCAGCCGCCAGAATCCCGCCCGCGCGCCGTATTCGTAGATCGATTCCATGTTCCAGTGGCGCTGGCCCTTCCACATGGTCGCCCCGGCGATGTCGGAGAGGAAGGCTTCCGACGCCTCGTCGCCGTGAAGGATGGAATTTTCCCCGCCCTCCTCGTAGTTCAGCACGAATTGCACCGCGACCGTCGCCCCCTCGGGCCAGAGCGGATCGGGAGCCTCGGCTCCGTATCCCTGCATGTTGCGGACATAGCGTGGCGGAAAATCTTGCATTTGGAGATGCCTTCGGGTTTTTTGACTATTTGGTAGGCTTTCGCATTGTTTTTCTACGTTCGCCTTGCGTAAAGCTCAAAAGATTGATTGCGCTTGGACGCCCCATGAACAAGCCTTTCAAAGAAACGCATCCAAAATGAGCAGAAAACAGATGACCTCCGGGTTTTTGACCACCCATATCCTCGATACCGCCAGAGGCGTCCCGGCCGAGGGGATCGAGATCGCCCTCTACCGCGTCAGCGGCAACAGCCACAGGAAGATCGCCACGGCCGTGACGAATTCCGACGGCCGGACCGACGCGCCGATCCTGCCCGCGGAGAAATTCGCGCCCGGCAGCTACGAACTCGTGTTCTTCGCCGGCGACTACCTGCGGCGCACCGGGCAGGCGGGGGCAGAACCGCTCTTCCTCGACCAGATCCCGATCCGCTTCGGGATCAGCGATGCCGAAAGCCATTACCATGTGCCGCTGCTCCTGTCCGCGCACGGCTATTCGACCTATCGGGGGAGCTGAGATGCAATTCGTACCGATCGTCTGGGAATGGGCCGAATTCGCGCTGCGCTGGCTGCATGTGATCACCGCGATTGCGTGGATCGGATCGTCCTTCTACTTCATCGCCCTAGACCTCGGACTGCGCCCCTCCGCCGACCGGGATCACGGCGTGGGCGGCGAGGAATGGCAGGTCCATGGCGGCGGCTTCTATTTCATCCAGAAATACATGGTCGCGCCCGCGCGGATGCCCGAGGACCTGATCTGGTTCAAATGGGAGAGCTATTCCACATGGCTCACCGGCTTCGCGCTCATGGCGGTGGTCTACTACATGGGCGCCGAGCTCTACCTCGTCGACCCGAACGTGCTCGAGATGCCCGCCTGGGTCGCAATCCTTGTCTCCATGGGCTCGCTGGCCTTCGGCTGGATCGCCTATGACCTGATCTGCAAATCGAAATTCGGCGAGGACAACACGCGGCTGATGCTGTTGCTCTACGCGATCCTCGTGGTCATGGCCTGGGGCTATACGCAGGTCTTCACGGGACGTGCGGCCTTCCTCCATCTCGGGGCCTTCACCGCCACGGTGATGAGCGCCAACGTGTTCTTCATCATCATCCCGAACCAGAAGATCGTGGTGAAGGACCTGCGCGCGGGCCGCACTCCCGATCCGAAATACGGCAAGATCGCGAAGCAGCGTTCGACCCATAACAACTACCTCACGCTGCCCGTGCTGTTCATGATGCTGTCGAACCATTATCCGCTGGCCTTCGCCTCGGACTATAACTGGATCATCGCGGCGCTCGTGTTCCTCATGGGGGTGACGATCCGCCATTTCTTCAACACGATGCATGCGCGCAAGGGGATGCTGTGGTGGACCTGGGGGCTGACGGTCGCGCTCTTCCTCGCGGTCATGTGGCTCTCGACCTTCGGGATCTACGGCCAGCGGGACGGCGGGGAGGAGGCCGCGCTCGGACCCGAGGCGCAGCGGTTCGCCGCGGCGGCGGGGTTCGAGGAGGTGCATGACATCGTCGTCACCAACTGTTCGATGTGCCACGCGAAGGAGCCGCTCTGGGAGGGCATGGCCTCCCCGCCGAAAGGCGTGATGCTCGAGACGACGCAGGAGGTGGCGGTGCATGCCCGCGACATCTGGCTTCAGGCCGGCGTGACCCATGCGATGCCGCCCGCGGGCAGCTACATGATGCTCGATGACGAGACCCGCGCGCTCATCCGCGACTGGTATGCCGCCGGGATCGAGGGTTAATCGCGCGAGAAATGCCAGCGCGTGACCTGCCGCCAGGTCTCTCCCGGCCGGAGCACGATCGACGGGAACTCCGGGTGATGCGGCGCGTCCGGCCAGTGCTGCGCCTCGAGCGCTATGCCGCAGAACCCGACCTCGGGCACCCCGCGATGGCCGCGGAACGCGCCGGATTCGATGGGGGCGCCGTCAAAGACCTGAAGCCCCGGCGCGGTCGTCTCCATCCGCAGCGTCACGCCGCTCCGCCCGCGGAGGATCGCCGCGGGTTTCATGTCCCGCGCCTCCCCGGACAGACAGAAGTTATGGTCGAACCGCTGCGGATGGTCGCGGCCCATCGTGACACCCGATCGCAGGTCGAAGGGCGTGCCCGCAACCTCCGCGAGGCCGGTCGGGATCAGCCGGTCGTCCACGCGAAGGTAACGATCCGCCGCGACCGCAAGGCGATGGCCCTCCGCGGTCGGCGCATCGTCGAGCCGCCAGTAGGAATGGTTGGCGGGCGCCATGAACGTGGGCCTGTCGGTCACCGCCTCAAGCGTGAGGGTGAGCGTTGCGGGCGCGCTCACCTCGTATCGTGCGGTGATGTGGCGCGTGCCGGGAAAGCCGCCCTTCCCGTCGGGCAGGGTCAGCGCGAGGGTGACGGCGCTCCCGCTCTCCGCGACGATGTCCCAGACCTCCGCGCTCATCTGCGCCTGCCCGCCGTGGAGCGCGGTGTCGCCCTCGTTCGGCTCGAAGCGGAGCACGGCGCCGTCAAGCGCGGCCTGCGCCCCGGCGATGCGGTTCGCCACGGGTCCGACAATGGCGCCGAACCAGCCCATCGGCCCGCCGTCATAGGCGGCGAGTTCGTCCGAGCCGAGCGTGAGCCCGTAAGACACCCCGGCGAGCCGCACATCGTTCAGGATGGCACCGAGGGTGAGGATGCGCAGGCTCAGGTCCCCGTCGGCAAGCGTCACCGCCGCGACCTCCCGCCCCGCGCGCGTGGTGCCGAAGCGTGTCCTCACGCGGACATCCTCTCGCGCGCGGCGCGGAACCCGGCCAGCAGCATCTCGTCGCGATCGGCCTCGTTCAGCGGCACGAATTGCGCCTCAAGGGCTGCCGCATAGGGCGCGCGGGCGGCTTGCGTGCCGATCAGCGCGACCGGCTGGCCCAGCCAGTAGGCTCGCGTGGCGGCCAGTTCGAGCCCGGTGAGCCAGGCCGTCGCAAGACCTGTCGCCTCGTCCTGCGACATCCGCCGGAGCGCCACCGCCGTGGCGAGCGAGGCAAGCCGCTGGGAGGTGAATTCGGGACGGGACATGCCGTCGCTCACCGCCTCGACGAACCGCTCCGCCTCGCCGGTGCAGCCCTCGGCTCCCGGCAGGACCGCGCAGAGCAGCGCGCCGGTCATCTGCGCGCGGACGGACACGACCTCCCCCGCACTCACATGCGCCCAGAGCGTGCGCATCGGGCCGGGCAGGCAGATCACGCCGTCGAACTTCGGGGACCGGGCGAGAAAGCCGGCGAGGATCACCTCCGCCCCGTCGGTGGTGGTCAGCGGATCCGCCTGCAACAGGCAGGGGATCTGCCGTCCGACCCTCTCCGGCAGGGGCGCGCAGGGCAGGGCGCGCGCGGTGGCGGCATCGACCGTGCCGGCGACCAGATCGGCAAGGCTGTCGTCCAGCCCAACGCTGTGAAGCTCCGCGCCCGTGTCGAGCGACCAGAGCCGGATCCCCGCCCCGTCCCTGTATGCCGCGACGCAATCCTTTGCCACGCCGGCCTCCATCGCTGTCCCTGTCCCCTCCCGGCGGATCGTCAGCTTTTCAATGTCGCCGGATAGCCGGCATCCGCCAGCGCCTTGAGGATCGCCTCGTCTCCGGCCTCGGAGAAGACGTCGATCTCGCGCGAGGCCATGTCGACCTCGATCTCGACCGTGTCGTCCACGGCTTCGAGCGCCTCGGTGATGGCGGTGCGGCAATGGCCGCAGGTCATGTTTGGAACGGCAAATACGGACATGTGTCTGACCTCGTGCAGAATTCGAACCTGGGGCGAGGCATCATGTCACGGAGACACGGCTTGCCAGCGCTTCCTGTGCTTTCTAGGTAAACACAAATTTCCCGATGACCAGAGTGACAAAGATGCACAGCGCCAGATTATCCGTCGAAGGCATGACCTGTGCCTCCTGCGTGGGGCGCGTGGAACGCGCACTCGGCGCCGTGCCCGGCGTGCGCGAGGCGCGGGTCAATCTCGCGACCGAGACTGCTGAGATCCGCTTCGGCGGAGAGACGGGCCTCGGCGATCTCGCCCGTGTCCTGACGGAGGCGGGCTATCCCGCGCGGACGGAGGAACTGGTTTTCGACGTTCAGGGCATGACCTGCGCCTCCTGCGTCGGACGCCTCGAACGGGCGCTTTCGGCGGCGGAGGGCGTGACCGGGGCGGCGGTGAACCTCGCCGGCGAAACGGCGACGGTGCGCTATCTGTCCGGCACGCAGGATGCCGCGAGCCTTGCCAGGGTGATCGCCGCTGCGGGATACGGGGCGCGGGCGCGGCTCGATGCCGATGCCGCGCCCATGGACCGCAAGGCGGACGAGGCGCGGCTCATACGCCGCCGCCTTGTGGTCGCGGCGGCGCTCACCCTGCCGGTCTTCGTCATCGAGATGGGCGGGCATCTGGTCCCGGCGCTGCATCACTGGTGGATGACGCATGTTTCCGCGGACCTCTGGCGCATCGCGCAATGCCTGCTGACGACCCTCGTCCTCGCGGGGCCGGGGCGGCTGTTCTTCGCCAGGGGCATCCCCTCGCTCCTGCATGGCGCGCCCGACATGAACGCGCTCGTCGCGCTCGGGGCGGGGGCGGCGTGGCTCTATTCCACGATCGTCACCTTTGCCCCCGGCCTCGTGCCGCAGGGGGCGCGGGATGTGTATTTCGAGGCCGCCGCCGTGATCGTCACCCTCATCCTGCTGGGCCGCTGGCTCGAGGCGCGGGCAAAGGGGCGCACGGGGGCCGCGATCCGGAAGCTCGCGGGGATGCGGGCCAGCACCGCGCGGGTCGAATGCGACGGCGCCGTGGTCGAGCGTCCGATCGGGGAGGTCGCGGTGGGCGACATGCTGCACCTGCGCCCCGGCGAGCGGATCGCGGTGGACGGCCGGGTGCGCTCCGGCGAGAGCCATGTCGACGAGGCGATGATCTCCGGCGAACCGATCCCGGTGGCGAAGGCCGCGGGCGATCCGGTGATCGCGGGCACGGTGAACGGGGAGGGCAGCCTCACCTATGTCGCCGAGAAGGTGGGCGCCGACACGATGCTCGCGCAGATCATCCGCATGGTCGAGGAGGCGCAGGGGGCGAAACTGCCGATCCAGTCGCTCGTCGACAGGGTGACGATGTATTTCGTGCCCGTGGTGATGGGACTCGCGGCGCTGACCGTGGCAGTCTGGCTGATCTTCGGTCCCGATCCGGTGCTTGCCCATGCGCTCGTCGCCGGCGTGGCGGTGCTGATCATCGCCTGTCCCTGTGCCATGGGTCTCGCGACGCCGACCTCGATCATGGTCGGCACGGGCCGCGCCGCCGAACTCGGTGTGCTGTTTCGCAAGGGCGACGCACTTCAGGCGCTCCAGAGCGTGTCCGTCGTCGCCTTCGACAAGACGGGGACGCTGACCGAGGGCCGGCCGGACGTGACCGGGCTGACCCTGCTCGAGGGCGACGAGACGACGCTGCTCGCCATGGTCGCGGCGGCCGAGGCGACCTCCGAACATCCGATCGCCCGCGCGATCGAGCGCGCGGCCGCGGAGCGGGGGCTGGCGCTTCCGCCGGTGGGGAAATCCCGTGCCATCGCCGGCCACGGGATGAAGGCGGAGGTTGGCGGCCGAATGCTCCATATCGGCAACCTGCGCCTCATGACGCGGGAGAAGATCGACCCGGCCCCCTTCGGGGCGCCGCTCGATGCGCTGGCCGAAAAGGGGCACACGCCGGTGCTCGTGGCGCTCGACGGACGGCCCGCGATGGTGATCGGCATTTCCGATCCCGTCCGCCCCGCAGCGCGGCGCGCGGTCGAGGCGCTGCATGCGCGCGGGGTCCGGGTCGCGATGGTGTCCGGCGACACGCGCAAGGCGGCGGAGGCCATCGCCCGCGATCTCGGCATCGACCATGTCGAGGCGGAGGTCCTGCCGAAGGGCAAGGCGAAGATCGTCGAGGCCCTGAAGGCACAGGGCTCCGTCGCCTTCGTGGGCGACGGGATCAACGACGCGCCCGCCCTTGCCTCCGCCGATGTAGGCGTCGCGGTGGGGACCGGCACGGATGTCGCCATCGAGGCGGCGGATGTGGTGCTCATGGGCGGCGATCCGGCGGCGGTGGTGACCGCCCTCGACCTGAGCCGCAGGACCATGGCGAACATCCGTCAGAACCTGTTCTGGGCCTTCGCCTACAACGCCGCGCTCATCCCGGTGGCGGCGGGCGTGCTCTACCCGGCCTTCGGCGTCCGGCTGTCTCCCATGCTGGGCGCGGCGGCGATGGCGATGTCCTCGGTCTTCGTCGTCTCCAACGCCCTGCGCCTGCGCGGGATGCGCGCCGCGCATTGAGTGGCGCCGCGCCGCTCGCTAGGATCGCCTGCATGAGCACAGATATTCCGATCCGCGACGCCGCGACCGTCATCCTGCTGCGGGACATGCCCGACGGTCCCCGTGTCCTCATGGGCCAGCGTGGCAGGGGCGCCGTCTTCATGCCCGGAAAGTTCGTCTTTCCCGGCGGTGCCGTCGATCTTTCGGACCATGACCGCGATCCGCCGGGGCACCTGTCGCCGGTCTGCGCACGGCGGCTCGCGCTCGAGGCGGACCCGGCGCTGGTCCGGGCCCTGCCCAATGCCGCGCTGCGTGAGCTGCGCGAGGAGACGGGGCTGGTGCTTCCCGATGCGAGCGGGTTGCGCTTCGTCTTTCGCGCGATCACCCCTCCGGGGCGGTCGCGGCGGTTCGATGCGCGCTTCTTCGTCGTCGATGCCGCCGGGCTCGACGGCGATCCCGACGATTTCGGCGCGGCCGAGGACGAGCTGTCGCATCTCCAGTGGGTCACGCTCGCCGATGCACGAAGCTTCGATCTGCCCTTCGTCACGCGGGTGGTGCTGGGGGAGGTCGAGGCCGCGCTCGGCCGCACGGCCCCGCCCGCCCATGTGCCCTTCTACGACAACCGCGCCGCCTTGGGTCAGATCCGCGCCCTGCGCTGATCAGGCCTCGGTGAGTTGGTTCGCATCGACGAGCAGCCGCTTGTGCCGGCGCATCTCGGCAAGGGCGTCGCCGAAGGTGCGGATCCCCCGCTCCTCCGCCATGCGCAGCATCTTGATGAAGACCTCCGCCGTCGCGATCGTGTCGCCCATGGCGGTATGCCGGGCGTCCGGCGGGATCTTCACCCCCAGCCGCGCGGAGATCGCGTCGAGCGTATGCTCCTGCGACTGGCCAAAGACGATGGCCGAAAGCAGCACGGTGTCGAGCACGGGATTGGTGAATTTCGACCCGATCTCCGCCTCGTGACGGCGCAGGAACTCGAGGTCGAAGGGCGCGTTATGGGCGACGAGGACCGCACCGCGCGCGAAGCTGTGGAGCTGGCGCCCGGCCACGCCGATCCGCGGCGCGTCCTTCACCATCTCGTCGGTGATCTGATGTACGGCCGTGGCCGAGGCCGGGATCGGCCGGCCCGGATGGACCAGCCGGTCGAGCCGCTCGTTCTCCACCACCTTGCCGTTCACGATCCGCAGCGCCGCGATCTGGCAGATCTCGTCGCCCTGGGAGGGCAGCAGCCCCGTGGTCTCCGTGTCGAACACGACATAGGTCAGCTCCGAGAGCGGCGTCTCCATCAGCTCGGGCGAGGGCGTGCGGTTCAGCAGGTCGAAATCATAGGTCGCCGCCCGCCGCCCTTCGCCAAGGACGCGGCGCAGGCGGCGCGCCTCCCGGATCGGCAGCTTCAGCACCGCCCGCGACGCGCGGCCGAATTCCGGCCAGACCTCCGTGCCATGGGCATCGAGAATGTCGCGGCCGGTCATGTCCGCAAGGCCGACGTCGAGCGGATCCGCCAGCCAGCTCTCCAGCCGGTCGACGGACAGCGGTTCGCCGCTCCACCCGAGCGCGAGCATCGCGCCGCCGTCCTCTTCGCGCGAGGCGAGGAAGGACAGCGCGCGGCCCCCGTCCTGCGTCACCCGGCGCGCGAGCTGGGCAAGCAGCGTGGTGATCTGCACCGCGTCGAGCGTGAGGGCGATCGGCTCGGTGACATCCGCCGCGATGACGATCCCGTCCTGCGCGAGCTGGGCGGTCAGCGCATCGCAAAGCTCGCTGCCGCGCACCGGCGCCATCGGCCACCAGTCGGCCTTCGCGGATTCGTAGTCCGCATCGAGCGCGGCGATCTCCGAGGTCAGCACCTCCATTTCGCTCACCAGCGCGGCGTCGAGCCGCGCATCGGCCCGCAGCGCCGCGTCGGCGGCCCGCGCGTCGAGCGTGGTGCGCAGCGAGGCGATGGAGGGGCGCAGCCTGTCGAAAAGCCGCTTGAGAAGCTTTTCGCGTTCGGCATGGATGGCGAGATCGTCGGTGACGTCGTCGAGCGTCAGCACGTAGGGCGGCGCGGTATCGCCCTCGCTCGGGGCGTGCATCAGGCGCATGCGCGCCGACAGGATGCGCCCGCCATGGAGGGTGGCGACGGTCAGCGGCACGACATGCCCGTCGTCGCCCTCGCCCGCGCAAAGGCGCTCATAGGCCGACAGAAGGGGGCGCGCGCGCAGGAAATCGAAGACGGAATGATCGAGCCCCGGCGCATGGTCGGCCCCGAGCAGATCCGCCGCCGCCCCGTTGTAGAAGGCGATCTTGTGCCGTCCCGACAGCAGCACGACGCCATGCGGCATTTCGGCGGCGAGCGCGGTGAGCTTTTCCTTTTCCTCGATGAGCCGGGTGGTCTCCTGTGCGACGGCTTCCGCGAGCTTGTTGCGCGTCCGGGCCAGATGTTCCGTCACCGCCCGCGCGGCGGGGGCGAGATCCCCGAGATAGCGCGCGGTGCGTTCGTCGAGCACGTCGTCGACATCGGCATGGGCGCGGGCCAGAAGGCCGCCGGCGAGCCGCTGGATCGGCCGGGCGACATGTTCGTCGAACAGCAGCCAGATCCAGACGACGATGCCGAGGGTGACGAAGACGGCGATGATGCCCGCGAAGAGAAAGCCATCGAGCGCCGCGGGATCGCGCATCCGCGTGAAGCCGAGATAGAGGCCGGTCAGTTCCCCGGCGATGGCCGCCACGGCGAGGAGGGCGAAGAACAGGAAGACGCGCAGGCGCAGCGACCAGTGTTCGATCTTCATGCGGTCCTCCCCGTGACCAGCCGCGCGACGCGGGCCCTCAGATCCTCCGTCGCGAAGGGTTTGGTGATGAAGTCGTCCGCCCCCATCGCGCGCCCCTTGCGCTGCTCGGCCTGCGAGGCGCGTGCGGACATCATCAGGACGGGCGTGTCCGACAACTCGTCCGAGAGGCGCAGCGACTGGCACACCTCGTAGCCGGACGCGCCGGGGAGGGTGACGTCGAGGATGACGAGATCGGGACGCAGGGCGCGGATGTTCGGCAGGGCCTGGGTGCCGTCGGCGACCCGGTGGATCTCGTAGCCGTCCCGTTGCAGCAGGAGTTCGAGGGCGATCGCGATATTGTCCTCATCCTCCACGAGAAGCACGCGCGGGCTGCCGGTCATCTCCTCTCCCTCTCCTCCTTCTGGCCTCTCCGTCCTATCTCAGCCGGTCGCAGGCGGTGCGCAGGACCGGATCGTCTTCGCCGAGATCGTGCCATCGCGCGCTCTCGAGCCGGGCCTCCGGCGTCCCTCCCTCGGCGCCGATCAGGTCGGCACGCCGGCCGAGGAGGCAGTCGAAGGCCGCCGGGACGATCACGCTGTCCTCCCGCCGGGACACGAGGTACATATCGGCGAAGACCGTCGCATCGTCCTGGTCCGCCCGCGTCCGGTCGAGCGCGATGAAGCGCGTGGTGACGGGCGCGACATAGGTCCAGGGCCGCCAGATCTGGCGCTTGTCGATCGTCGTCGCCACGACCTTCTCCGCGCCGAGGCCCTGCTGCGCGCGGTCGAACCACGAATAGTCGGTCCAGATCGAAAAAGCCAGCATGGCCGCGCCGGCCGCCGCCGGCAGCAGCCATTTCGGCAGGGCGCCGGATGTCAGCCTGCCGATCAGCAGGACGATGCCCGCGGCCCCCGCACCGGCGGAAATCGTTGCGATGAATTCGAGGAGCATGGGGATCTGTCCCTTCTGTCAGCTGCGCGCGGCGGAGGCGCCGAGCGAGGATTGCATGGTGCGCACGATCACGAAGGCGTCGCGCAGATGGGACCGCTCGAAGGCGGGCAGGGCGGAGGGGCTCATGAAATTGTCGGGCTTGCGCCCCTCGCGCACCTGCGCGGCCTGATGTTCGAGCCGCACGGTCGCGATCGTGTCATAAGCCGCCAGAAGATCCTTTCCCCCGCTTTCGGAGATGACCCCGGCCTCGATCGCCGCGTCGATCCGCGCGCGGGTGTTCGCCGCCGGGATCCGGCCCTGAAGCGCATAGACCCGGCCCAGGTCGACCACGGGCACGACGCCGTTGTGCTTCATGTCGATCGCGTTGCGATGTTCGCCCGAGCGGATCGTGGCAAAGCCGCGCAGCAGCCCGAGCGGCGGCGTGTGCTTGAGCGAATTGGCGATCATATGCGCGACGAAGATCGAGTTCCGCGAGGCGGCATGAAGGGCCTTGTCCTGCAACGGCGCGAACAGGCGCTCGTCGCCCGCGATCGGACGCAGGTCGTACATGACGGAGGCGAGCATCTGCGCCTCGGTGTCCGGGGCGGCGATCCATTTCTCGAAATAGCCCTCCCACACCGCCTGACGCTGGCACCAGCGTGGCGTCATCGCCATCATCTCGCCGGGGCAATAGACATAGCCGCAGGCATCGAGCCCGTCGCAGACGAAGCGGGCGAGCCTGCGGAAATACGCCATCTCCTCCTCGGTGGCGGCATTGTCCACGATCAGGCAATTGTCCTGGTCGGAGATGCCCGTCTGTTCGCGCCGGCCTTGCGATCCGCAGGCGGCCCAGAGATAGGGCACGGGCGCGGGACCGAATTCCTCCTCCGCGAGTTTCAGAAGGCGGCGCGTCACGATGTCGGCCACATCCGTGACCTTGCGCGTGACCACGTCATGCGCAAGGTGGCTGCCCACGAGCTGCATCAGGAATTCCGGCAGCCGCGCGGTGACGGCGGCCATGTCCGCGATGCTCCTCGCCGTCGAAAGATCGAAGACCATCTGCGTCTGCGACGAGCCGAAAAAGCGGGTGATGTCGGTCTGGGTCACCATGCCGACGAGCTTGCCGCCCTCGACGATGGGCAGGTGGCCGATACGGTTTTCGAGCATGACGTGGATGACATCGGTGCCGAGCGCGCCAGGGTCGAGCGTGATCGGAGCGCGCGCCATGATGGCCGAGACCGCGCAGGACGGATCGCGCCCGTCCGCAAGCACCTTGTTCGTCATGTCGCGCACGGTCACGAGCCCGACGAGCTCTCCGTCCTCCGTCACCGCGACGGAGGACACCCGGTTGTCCCGCATCAGCTTTGCGCATTCCGCGATGGTGAGTCCCGGCGCACAGGTGACGGGCGCATCGGCCATGAGCTCGGCCACATGCTGCGTCATCAGCCCGGCGGAGGATTGCGCCCGCGCCTGTCCGCGGTTGAAATAGCGCGCGAAGGCCGGGATCGTGGCCACCGCCGTCCTGAAGGCATCGGGCGCCAGCACCAGCAGCACGGCCTCCCCCGCCGCCCTGGCCGTCGTCGCCGCGAGCCCGTCGCGCAGCAGCCCGCGCTCGCCGAAATGGTTCGACCGCTGCAACAGCGAGACCTGCGCCCCGCCCGCATCGGTGATCTCCACCGAACCGGACATGACGAGATAGAGGCCCTCGAGCAGTTCGCCATGGGCATAGACGACCTCGCCCCCGGCATAGCGCCGCCCGGAAAAGGACTGCGACAGCTCCAGAAGCTCCTCGCGGGGTAACACGTCGTAGGGATGTGTCGTCTCGAGAAAAGCGATGATCTCGGCAGGGGTGATCACGGTCGCATCGTCCGGCGTGGTGTTTCAGGAAAGGGCGCGGAAGCCATCCGGCCGCCGCGCCCCCGCAGTATGGAGACGGGCCGGTCGCGAGACCAGCCCGAAACCTCTGCTTCAGTGCTCGACGGCGGCTCCGGCTCCGCGCGGGATGCGGATGCTTTCGACCAGCTCCTGGATCTCCGCCGGCGGCTCCTCCGTGGCATTGGAGACCAGATAGGCGACGGCGAAGTTGATCACCGCGCCGACCGCGCCGAAGGAAGTCGACTTGATCGACAGCAGGAGCGGGTCCGCATCGGTGAAGGAGTTGGTGTCCGGAATGAAGAACCAGCCCTTGTGCAGGAAGATGTAGACCACCGTCACGATCAGGCCCGACAGCATGCCCGCGACCGCACCCTTGTTGTTGATGCGCTTCGAGAAGATGCCCATCATGAGCGCCGGGAAGATCGACGCGGCGGCGAGGCCGAAGGCGAGCGCAACGGTCTGCGCCGCAAAGCCCGGCGGGTTGAGGCCGAGGTAGGTGGCGATCACGATCGCCACGGCCATGGAGGCCCGCGCCCAGGTCAATTCGCCCTTCTCTGAGATCTCGGGCTTGATCTGCGACTTGATGAGGTCGTGGGACACGGCCGAGGAAATCGCCATCAGCAGGCCTGCGGCGGTCGAAAGCGCGGCGGCGAGACCGCCGGCGGCGACCAGCGCGATCACCCAGGCGGGAAGCTGCGCGATCTCCGGGTTGGCGAGGGTGATGATGTCGTTGTTGACGGTGAACTCGTTCGTCGCCCCGTCGCCCACATAGTCGATGAGCCCGTCGCCGTTTTTGTCGTCAAAGGACAAAAGCCCCGTCTGCTCCCAGTTCCGCACCCAGTCGGGACGCTGCTCATAGGCGAGCGGGGCCTCGGTGGTGCCGTTCGGATAGACCGTGTCGATCAGGTTGACGCGCGCCATCGCCGCGACGGCCGGAGCCGTGAGGTAGAGGAGCGCGATGAAGACGAGCGCCCAGCCCGCCGAGGACCGCGCATCCGACACTTTCGGCACGGTGAAGAAGCGCACGATCACATGCGGCAGGCCGGCGGTGCCGATCATGAGCGACATGGTGAACAGGAACATGTTCAGCATGGTGTCGCTCTGCTCGGTATAGCTGCTGAAGCCAAGATCCTCGAGCATGCCGTTCAGCGTCGCGAGGATCGGTTCCCCCGTGCCCGTATGATCGGAGAACAGGCCGAGCGGCGGGATCGGGTTGCCGGTCAGTTGCAGGGAGATGAAGATCGCGGGGATCGTGTAGGCGATGATCAGCACGACATATTGCGCGACCTGCGTATAGGTGATGCCCTTCATCCCGCCGATGACGGCGTAGAAGAACACGATGGCCGCACCGATCAGGAGGCCCGTGGTGTTGTCCACTTCGAGAAAGCGGGAGAAGGCCACGCCGACGCCCGTCATCTGCCCGATCACATAGGTGATGGAGGCGATGATGAGACAGATCACGGCCACGGTCCGCGCCGTCTGGCTGTAGAAGCGGTCACCGATGAACTCGGGCACGGTGAACTTGCCGAATTTGCGCAGGTAGGGGGCGAGGAGCATCGCGAGGAGCACGTAGCCCCCGGTCCAGCCCATCAGATAGGCGGAGGTGTCGTACCCGCCGAAGGAGATGATCCCCGCCATGGAGATGAAGGAGGCCGCGGACATCCAGTCCGCGCCGGTGGCCATGCCGTTCAGCACGGGATGAACGCCGCGCCCGGCGGCATAGAATTCCGACGTGGACCCGGCGCGGGCCCAGATCGCGATCCCGATGTAGATCGCGAAGGTCGCGCCCACCACGAGAAGGTTGAGGGTAAACTGATCCATCTGCGTCGTGCTCCCTTATTCGTCCACGCCGTGTTCTTTGTCGAGTTTGTTCATCCGCGCCGCATAGGCGAAGATGAGCACGAGGAACACGAGGATCGAGCCCTGCTGTGCGAACCAGAAGCCGAGATCCGTGCCGCCGATGCCGATGCCCGAAAGCATCGGGCGCAGCAGGATGCCGAAGCCGAAAGAACAGATGAACCAGATCACGAGTGAGATGCCGATGATCCGTTTGTTTGCCGACCAGTAGGCATTGTTGTCTGAAATGTCCGCCATTGTCGCGGTCCTCCCTGTTTGTCCCCGATCCCCCGGACGCGGTTGCGCCGCGCGCGCGGGATCTTCTGATCGCGGTCCCCGCCTCCTCGCGGGAACCGCGGTTCCTCCCCGTCGGGACCGGGCCGGAGCCGCGGCTTTCGGGGGTCCATCGCCCCTCATGTCGTAGGGGCGATGGTGTAGGCTACCACATCTGCGCGGATGTCATGCAGATTTCCGATACATCGAATTTGCAATGAGTTCGTCGACGACGGCCGGGTCTGCGAGGGTGGATGTGTCTCCGAGGGATGTGGTGTCGTTTTCTGCGATCTTGCGCAGGATGCGGCGCATGATCTTTCCGGAGCGGGTCTTGGGCAGGCCGGGGGCCCATTGGATGAAGTCGGGTTTGGCGATGGGGCCGATCTCGGTGCGGACCCATTTCTCGAGCTCGGCGCGCAGGGCGTCGGAGGGTTCGACATCGTTCATCAGCGTGACATAGGCGTAGATGCCCTGGCCCTTGATGTCGTGGGGCATGCCGACGACCGCGGCCTCGGCGACCTTGGCATGGGCGACGAGGGCGCTCTCGACTTCGGCGGTGCCCATGCGGTGGCCGGAGACGTTGATCACGTCGTCGACCCGGCCGGTGATCCAGTAATAGCCGTCGGCATCGCGGCGGCAGCCGTCGCCGGAGAAGTAATAGCCCTTGTATTGCTGGAAATAGGTCTCCTGGAAGCGTTCGTGGTCGCCCCAGACGGTGCGCATCTGGCCGGGCCAGCTGTCGCGGATCGCGAGCACGCCCTCGGTCTCCGTCTCGGTCAGTTCCTCGCCGGTGGCGGGGTCGAGGATCACGGGCTGCACGCCGAAGAAGGGCAGGGTGGCGGAGCCCGGCTTGGTCGGGATCGCGCCGGGCAGGGGGGTCAGGAGATGGCCGCCGGTCTCGGTCTGCCACCAGGTGTCGACGATGGGGCAATTGCCCTTGCCGACGACCTCGTTGTACCAGTTCCAGGCCTCGGGGTTGATCGGTTCACCGACGGTGCCGAGCAGCTTGAGCGAGGAGAGGTCGTAGGTCTCGACCCAGTCGTTGCCCTGGCCCATGAGCGAGCGCAGGGCGGTGGGGGCGGTGTAGAACTGGTTGACCCTGTGCTTCTCGACCACGGCCCAGAAGCGGCCGGCGTCGGGGTAGGTGGGCACGCCCTCGAACATCACGGTGGTGGCGCCGTTGGCGAGCGGGCCGTAGACGATATAGCTGTGGCCGGTGACCCAGCCGACATCGGCGGTGCACCAGAAGATGTCGCCGTCGTGGTAGTCGAAGACGTATTTATGGGTGAGCGCGGCATAGGCGAGGTAGCCGCCGGAGGAATGCACGACGCCCTTCGGCCGGCCGGTGGAGCCGGAGGTATAGAGGATGAAGAGCGGGTCCTCGGCGTTCATCGGCCGCGGCGGGCAGTCGGGGGAGGCGTGTTCCATCAGGTATTTGACATCGACATCGCGGCCCTGCACCCAGGAGATCTGGTCGCCGGTGTGCTTGACGACGAGGCAGCGGACCTTGTCGGAACAGTGCAGCAGGGCGGCATCGGTATTGGCCTTGAGCGGCGTGCGCTTGCCGCCGCGGGGCGCGGTGTCGGCGGTGATGACGAGCTTGGCGCCGCAATCGTTGATGCGGTTGGCGAGCGCATCGGGGGAGAAGCCGGCGAAGACGATGGAATGGATCGCGCCGATGCGGGCGCAGGCGAGCATGGCATAGGCGGCCTCGGGGATCATCGGCAGGTAGATCACCACCCGGTCGCCGCGCATGATGCCCTGGGACAGGAGCACGTTGGCGAAGCGGTTCACCTTGTCGGAGAGCTCCTTGTAGGTGATGTGCTGCGCCGGGGCGTCGGGATCGTCGGGTTCGAAGATGATCGCGGTTTGCAGCGAGCGCCGGGCGAGATGGCGGTCGATGCAGTTGGCGGCGACGTTGAGCACGCCGTCGGCATACCATTTGATATCGACCCGGCCGAAGTCGAAACAGGTCTTCTTCACCTGCGTATAGGGCTCGATCCAGTCCAGCACCTTGCCCTGCTCCGCCCAGAACCCCACAGGATCCTCCACAGACCGCGCATACAGCTCCTCATACCGCGTCCGGTCGATATGGGCGTTGGCGGAGAAGTCCTCCGAAGGACGGGTCATTTGAATGGTGTCGTTCGACATGTCGCCTCCCAGTTCCTGACATGGTGCGGCCAGCTTCCCTCGCTGGCCTCCTCCTCCCTTTCAGCTTTACATGTTTGCATGTGAAAAATCTTCTAACAGGCTGTGCTTCAAGGATTTGTTTGTAAATATCTTGACGATTTTCCCGTGATTCATGTCAAGAAATTTACGGCGTTCATGGAGCCGCACCAGCGCGGATCAGGCGGGTATGACAGGCGGCCCCGTTGCCGCGCCGCGGCGCGACGGCGGGGGCGGCATGTCCGGCTCAGCGCGGTCCGGAGCCGCGCTGAGCCGGGAGTGCCGCCGCAGGTCGCGGAGCCTGCGCCCTGGCCGCAGGGCGCAGGCCCTTCCGTCCGCCGCTTTCCTCCGGCCTCTCCGGATCAGGACGCCCTCCGCTCCGCTTCCGGATCGTCAAGCCGTGACCGGTCCGTCTTCAGCACCGAACTGTCGCGTTCGAGGGAGAGGGCCTGGGCGCGCAGCGATTGCAGGGCCGCCGTCGTCTCTTCGAACATGGCGGCATTCTGCTGCGTGACCTGATCGAGTTGCGCGACGGCGGTGGTGATCTCCGACAGGCCGACCGATTGCTCCGAGGAGGAGGTCGCGATCGAGTTCACGAGGTCGTCGAGGGTGGTGACGAGGGATTCGATCTCCCCGAGTGCCTCGCCCGAAGCGGTCACGAGATCGACGCCGTCGCCGACCTGCGTCTCCGAGGTCTCGATCAGCTTCGCGATCTCGCTGGCGGCTTCCGAGGAACGCTGCGCCAGCGCGCGCACTTCCGAGGCGACCACCGCAAAGCCGCGACCGGATTCGCCGGCGCGCGCCGCTTCGACCCCGGCGTTCAGGGCGAGCAGGTTCGTCTGGAAGGCGATGTCGTCGATGACACTGGTGATCTTCGAGATCTGGGTCGAACTCTGTGCGATATCGGACATCGCCCGGACCGTCTTTTGCACGACTTCCCGGCCGGCGATCGAGCGTTCCTTCGTGCGCGCCACGGCCGTGGCGGCATCCCTGGCATTGTTTGCCGAGCTTTCCACCGTCGCGGCAAGTTCGGTGATCGCCGCCGCGGTCTCCTCGAGCGACGCCGCCTGTTTCTCCGTCCGCTGGCTCAGATCCATGGCGGCGGCGTTGAGATTGTCGGTCTCTCCCATGATCGCCGACGCGCCCTCGACGATCGCCGCCGCGAGTGTCGCCATCGTTTCGATGGCCTCGTTGAAATCGGTCTTGAGCTTCTGGTAGGCGGGCGGGAAGTCCGCCTCGATCGTCGCGGTCAGGTCGCCGCGCGACATGGCGCCGAGGCTTGCGGCCAGGACGTTCACCACATGCTGCTGTTCGCGATGCGCGGCCTCGCGTTCGGCTTCGGTCCGGGCGCGGGCCTCCTCCTGCTGAGCCTGCCGCTCCGCCTGCTCCTGAAGGCGCTGCCTTTCCGCGGTTTCCTCGCGCAGGCGCGCCTGATGTTCGCGTTCCGCGCTTTCCTCTCGCTGCCGGGCGATCTCCATGTCCTTCGCCGCCTGCGCCTTCTCGAGATCCTGCCGTTCGACCAGTGCGGTGCGGAAGATCTCCAGCACACGCGCCATTTCGCCGATCTCGCTGCGGGATGCCGTCAGCGGAATCGGGCTTTGCGTGTCGCCCTCGGACATGGCGGACATGCGGGCCTTCAGCATGCCCAGCGGCTTCGTCACGCTGCGCACGAGCAGCGCGGAGGCCGCGACCAGCAGGGCGAGGCTGGCCCCGAGCAGGGTGTGGCCGAGCAGGCGCATCCGGGCGAGGCCCTCGCGGATGTCCGAGAGATAGGAGCCGGTGCCGACGACCCAGCCCCAGGGCTCGTAGGCCTTCACATAGCTGAATTTCTCTTCCTCCTCCTCACTCCCCGGCTTGGTGGAGTAATAGGTGACGCTGCCGGCGCCCTGGGCGGAGACGATGTCCTGCATCATGCCGAAGATGCTGTCCCCCCGCACGTCCCGATAGTCGCTTTGATCCGTTCCGATCCACTCGGTCCGGACCGGGTGTGCGATGATCGTGTTCTGGCGGTCGAGCACGAAGAAATAGCCGTCCCTGTCATAGTGCATCGCCATGATTGCCTCTTGTGCCAGCGCCTGCGCCTCCTCCCGGCTGAGGAGTCCCGCCGTCACCTTCTCCTCCAGGCTGGAGAATTCGGACATGGCGGTGTCGAGCACATCGCTCAGATGCTGTTCCCTCATGCTGACCGACGCCTTGAAGGACAGGGTGAGGAGCAATTCGGTCAGTACGGCAGTCATGATCACCGCGATGAGCACGATGGCATGAATCCGGACAGAGAGCCTGGCCAGGTGAGCTTTGATCATTGGAGGTCCCCGTTGGGTTGCGAGCTTTGACTGCACCATCCCACGAGAACCTTAACATTTCGTGGAGGGGGCGTGCGCCCATATTTAGTGATATGTATAATATTTGATATTGAGCCTCCCTGACGCTCCTGAGAAAAGGAAGCAACGGAAGCCGACGGTAAAGGCAGAAATATGACAGAGCAGAAACCGACCGCGTCGCGCCGCAGGCCAGGCCGCCCGAAGGAGGGCGTGGAACTTCGTGATGCCATTCTTGACGCCGCGGAGGAGATATTTTCCGACGCCGGATACAGCGGTGCGAAGGTGCGCGACATTTCGGCGGCCGCGGGTGTCAACCAGGCGCTGGTGCGGTATTATTTCGGCGCGAAACAGGATCTGTTCGACGAGGTGGTTCGGCGTCGCGGTGCGGCGATTTCGGGCGCGCGCCATGTCCTTCTCGATCAGCTTCTGGCGGCGGAAGCCAGTCCGACCGTCGAGAAAATCGTGCGCAACTATCTGAAACCACAGTGGGACATGAAATATTCCGGTCCCGGAGGCGCGGCCTTCGTGAGGCTCCAGGCCCGGCTTCATGCGGAACTCGAGGAACATGCTCTGAGGTTGCGCAGCGAGGTCTACGATGCCTCGGTCAAGCGCTATATCGCCGCGCTCTGCGATGTGCTTCCCGACATCCCGAAAGAGGTGATGTCGCTCCGCATGGCCTTCCTGGTCGGCACGTATATGTTCATGCTGAACGACCTCGGGCGGCTCAACGATCTCACGAACGGACAGATCGGGGAGGTTGGAAAGGATGCCATGCTCGATCATCTGACCGCCTTTCTCTCTGCCGGTTTGCGCGCGCCGCTTCCCTGAGGGGACCGGACTGCGCGCAGCGCGCGGGTCGCCGGAAATTATTCAGGCTTGTAATTATACAAAGTTATAATTAATCCTTGAGCCAAGGACGCCTCAAGGATGGGAATCATGAAAAGTTTTCGTATCGGGCAGATCGTGCCCAGCTCCAACGTGACCATGGAGACGGAAATCCCCGCGCTTCTGCGGGCGCGGGAGAGCGTGGCGCCGGAGCGGTTCACGTACCATTCGGCGCGGATGCGGATGAAGCATGTGACGAAGGACGAGCTCGCGAAGATGGACGCCGACAGCGACCGCTGCGCGCTGGAACTGTCCGACGCGAAGGTGGATGTGATGGGCTATGCCTGCCTCGTGGCGATCATGTCCATGGGCAAGGGCTATCACTGCGTCTCGGGGCCGCGCCTCGCCGGTGTGGCGGCCGGGAATGGCGGACCGGCCCCGGTCGTGACCTCCGCGGGTGCGCTGGTCGAGGGGCTCCGTGCGCTCGGCGCAAGGAGGATCGCGCTCGTCGCGCCCTACATGAAGCCGCTGACCGAGATGGTGGTCGACTATATCCGCAACGAGGGCATCGAGGTCAGCGACTACATCGCACTGGAAATCCAGGACAATCTCGACGTGGCGGCGCATGATCCGCTGAAGCTGCCGGAAATCGTCAGGGGGCTGAAAACGGACGATGTGGATGCGGTGGTGCTTTCGGCCTGCGTCCAGATGCCCTCTCTTCCCGCGGTTCCGATGGCCGAGGCGATCACCGGAAAGCCGGTTCTGACGGCGGCCATCGCGACCACCTGGCAGATGCTGAAGGCGCTCGATCTCGACACCCGCGTGCCGGGCGGCGGCACGCTTCTGTCGGGCGCGTATTGAGGGGCGCGGTCATGGGATACGGTTATAACCTCCACGCCAACGGCATCCGCCATCACCTGATCCGCTACGAAGGGCAGGGGCCAAAGCTGCTCCTGATCCCCGGCATCACCTCGCCGGCGATCACATGGGGATTCGTGGCCGAACGTCTGGCGGACGCCTTTGACGTGCATGTGCTCGACGTGCGCGGCCGTGGTCTGAGCGAGACGGGCGATCTCGACTATACGCTCGATGCGATGGCGGCGGATGCGCTGGCGCTCGCGGAGATCATGGGGCAGCCCGTCGTGATGGGACATTCGATGGGCGCACGCACGGCGATCCGCGCGGCGGCGACCGTGACGGACGCGTTCAGGGGCGCGATCCTTGTCGATCCTCCGGTCTCCGGGCCGAACCGCCGTCCCTATCCCTCGGCATGGCCGTGGTACGGGGACTCGATCAGGATGGCCGCCAAGGGATGTTCCGCCGAGGACATGCGCACCTATTGCCCGAGTTGGAGCGAGGAGCAACGCGCGCTCAGGGCCGAGTGGCTTCACACCTGTCACTGGGGCGCGATCCGCACCGCCTATGACGGATTCCACACCGACGACATTCATGCCGATCTGCCGAAGATCGCGATCCCGACCCGGCTCGTGATCGCGGGTGGCGCGCCGGTCATTCAGGACGAAGACGAGGCGGAACTCCGGGAACTCCTGCCCGCGATGGAGGTCCGCACGGTCGAAGGCGCGGGCCACATGATCCCGTGGGACGATATCGAAGGGTTCCTCGCCGCCACCTTGGACTTCAAAGCATAACAGACAGGGAAACGGATATGGATCACGCGAGTTTCACGGAAATCTGCCTGCATCAGCTGAAGATGTCGGGCGTGCAGACGGACGAACGCCTGGTCGTGCTGACGCAGGGCCATGAGCGGCTCGATTACGCGGATGCCTTCATGGCGGCGGGGCGGAGGCTCGGCGCGAACATGTATCACATGCGCCTGCCCGCGCCGCCGGTGGCGGGAGCATGGGCGGTGGGGCAGACCGGACTGGCGGCGATGCCCGACGCGGTCGAGGCGCTGAAGAACTGCGACATGCTGATCGACTGCATCTTTTTGCTGTTCTCGCCGGAACAATTCGCCATCCAGGCGGCGGGCACACGCATCCTGACCGCCGTGGAGCCCCCCGACCTCCTGGCGCGGATGCTGCCGACGCAGGAGATCCGCGAAAAGGTGACGATCGCGGGCGGGATGCTGGCGAACGCGAGGGTGATGCGCATTACCTCGCCGCATGGCACGGACGTCACCTACAAGCTCGACACCTACCCGGCGGTGACGGAATATGCCTGTACCGACGAGCCGGGGCGCTGGGATCACTGGCCGTCGGGGTTCGTGTTCACCGGCGGGGATGACGACGGGGTGGACGGGACCATCGTGGTCGCGCCGGGCGACGTGCTCTTGCCGCAGAACATCTATGTGCGCGACCCGGTCACCTACACGATCGAGAAGGGCTGGATCACCGACATTCGCGGCGGTCTCGATGCGGAGCTGGTCAAATCCTACATGGCCGCCTTCAACGACGAGCGCGGCATGGGGATGAGCCATGTCGGCTGGGGCATGAACCCGAATGCGAAATGGCACAACATGGTGCCGGGGGCCTTCCCCGGCGGCATGGGCATGGAGCCGCGCAGTTTCTACGGCAATGTCATGTTCTCCACGGGGCCGAACAACGAACTGGGAGGACCGAACGACACCGCCTGCCATCTCGATATCCCGATGCGCGGCTGTTCGCTGTTCCTCGACGACGAGGCCATCGTGATCGACGGCGATATCGTGGTGAAAGAGATCCGGATGGAGCGCGCCTGAGGACTCCCCTGCCTCTTGCACTCCCAGGCGGCTCCGATCCTGCCTTGTCGGGGCCGCCGTCAAACCAGAAGGACGAGATCATGTCGCAGGAAGCTACCTATAAGGCCGCGGGATTCGGCGTCTCCGTCCCGCGCGGAACGCGGCCCGGAGTCGTCGTGGTGGATTTCTCCTACGGGTTCACCGATCCGCAATATCCGACCGCCTCGGATGCTGCCGTGCAGATGGCCAACACGAAACGCATCTGCGATCTCGCCCGGTCCAAAGGCTATCCGGTCATTTTCACCACCATCGCCTATCACCCCGGCGAACTGGACAAACTGCCCTGGCTGAAGAAGGCCACCGGCATGCGGGCGCTGATCGACGGCACGCGGCTGGTGGAGATCGACGCCGCGACGGGGATCCGTCCGGAAGATGCCATCGTCACCAAGAAAGGCGCCTCGTCTTTCTTCGGCTCCACGTTGAATGCGCTTTTGACCGGCGCGGGGGTGGACACGGTTGTCGTGACTGGCGCCACCACCTCCGGCTGTGTGCGGGCGACCGTGGTCGATGGGGTGCAATCGGGCTATAACGTGCTCGTGCCGCGGGATTGTTGCGCCGACAGGGCGCAGGCGCCGCATGACGCGAACCTGTACGACATGGCGCAGAAATATGCCGATGTCACCGACAGCGCGGATGTTCTGGACTGGCTGCGAAGCCTCTGAGCTTGCATGCTGGAGGGGGCGGCGAAGACCGCTCCCCGCCCCATGCCACAGGGAGAGAGCGATGTTTTACCGTCCCGAGACCGGCTCCGGCCTGCCGCGCGACCCTTTCGCGGCGATCGTCTCTCCCCGTCCCATTGCCTGGATCTCGACGCGCGGTGCAAACGGGATCACGAACCTGTCGCCCTATTCCTTCTTCAACGCCGTCGCCTATACCCCGCCACAGGTGATGGTCGCCTCCATCGGGAGCAAGCCGGACCGTGCAAGGGGCAAGGACAGCGCGAGCAACATCCTCGAGACCGGCGTGTTCTGCATCAATATCGCCGGGCTCGAGAATCGCGAGGTGCTCAACGCCTCCTCCGCCGGTTATCCGGCCGGGCAGAGCGAAATCGAGACGCTGGGGCTGGCGGTGGCGGAGTGCGAGACCATCGACTGTCCGCGTCTGGCTCAGGCTCCGGCCGCGCTCGAATGCCGCCTGACTCGATCCGTCACGCTCGAGGGAGAGGGGAACCTGATGCTTCTCGGCCGGGTGGAGGGGATCCACCTGCGCGACGATTGCCTGAGCGAGGAGGGGCGGTTCGACGTGCTGCGCTACAAGCCGCTCACCCGCCTCGGCTATCAGGATTTCGCGGTGATAGACAGGCTGTTCCAGATGAAGCGCCCGAAGCTTTGATGCCTCGGCCTCAGGCGAGGAATCCCCCCACGCCGAAGGCGACGGTGGTCTCCAGAAGATCGTCCGTCGCATCCTCCGCCATTGCCAGTTCCTTCAGCCGGTTGGTATCGGAAAAGGCATAGAGATAGGCGCCGACCATGAGCGACATCTTCTGATAGATGCGCCGCTCGGGCTGATCGGGCAGGAGGGCCGAAATCGCCTCGACATAGGCGCGGGTCGAAAGATCGTAGACCTCGCGCCGGAGGGCGTAGGACAGCGGCTCGGGCTCCATGTGAAGCCGGGCGTGCAGCCTCAGAAACGCCCGACCCTGCGCGCTCTTGCGCAGTTTTGAGGAGGGCTCGAGAAAGGCGCGCACCAGCGCCTCGATGCTCACGCCACCCGTTTCACCGAGGTCCGCGAGCCGATCCATCCGCTGTTGCGCGACATCCAGCCCGCGGCGCAGGAACACTTCGCGGAACAGGTTCTCCTTGTTCCTGAAGTAATATGCGGTCATCGCGGAGGTTACGTCCGCTGCATCCGCGACCTGTCGCAGGGTCGTGCCGGAATAACCCTGTTCGGCGAACAGGATCTCCGCCCTGTCGAGGATCAGGTCCGCGAGATTCCTCTGGCCTTCCGGGCGGCCAACACGTCTGGATTTGGCTTTGGTCATGTCAGAGTCGTTATCCCGTCCGTTCGATATCGGCAATGTCGTGCCGCGTTTGTCCAATATTCAGCTCAAAGAGCGATCAACGTCCCATTGCGAATGCCCTTGAAATCAGCGTTCCGCAAATTGCCTGGAGAGAGTCGCATAATCTAACGCGAAAATAAATTAATTACTTGATTAATTAATTGAGGTCTTCCTATGGTCACCTCATAGAAACACAATCAACAGGGAACACCCATGAAACGCTCAATTTCCGGCGGCCTGACTGCGGTTGCCACGTTCTTCCTCATGTCTCCGGCCCTGGCGCAGGATCTTCCCGAAGTGACGCTTCAAGCGGTCGCAGGAAGCCTTGGCGGGGTGCCGATGATGATTATCGAGGGAGAGAATCTCGATGAAAAATATGGCTTCGACGGCACGTTCGAATATCTCCCGCACGAGGGCATCTTTCAGAACTTCCTGATCGGCAATGCCGACGTATCCATGGACAACGACCTTCTCGGCGTCGCCTATGCGCGCGAGGAAGGTTTCGACATCACCTCGTTCTATCCCGTCGGCAACCTCTATCTCGGCATCGTCGTCCCTGGCAGTTCGGATGCGGAGACGCCCGAGGATCTGAAGGGAAAGAAGGTCGGCCATTTCGGTGCCGACAGCGGCACGACCATGTTCATCCGCCTGATCGTCGAGGAAATGTACGGGTTCGACGTGCTCGAGGACTACGAGATGTCGCAGGTCGGTCCGGCGGCGCTCGTTTCGCTTCTGAAAGAGGGCGAGGTGGACGCGATCTTCGACTTCGAAAGCTTTGTGTCGGAGGCCATCGTCGCCACGGACGGGCGCTATCTGCTTCAGGCCTATTCGGATTATTCCGAATTCACCGGCGGCTTCTCTCCGTGGATCACCAATATGGTGGCAAAGGAAGAGTGGCTGAAGGAAAATCCGGAACTCGCCTATGGCGTGCGGGATGCGTATGACGAGGCCATCGCGCTGCTCGACGAGACGAATTACGAAATCCTCCGCAAGCCCTATATCCGCGAGAAACTCGGCATAACCAGCGACGCCGTGCTCGACGCGCTCATCGCCAATGGCGCGGCGCACGACTATTTCACCAATGACTGGTCGGAAGAGAAACGCAGTGCGGCGCTCGATTTTCTCGAGAAGCTGGCCGAGGACGGAGAGGTGCTCCAGAACGTGCCCGATGGCATGATGGTGGCGCTCGAAGACTATGTCGGTCCCCGGTCGTAAGCCACGGGACAACAAACATGACGTCTCTGCAAAAGCAGGTCTGGGCCTATCTGGCCCTCCTGCTCCTCATCCCCGCGTGGTTTCTGGCGCATCAGAACACCACCTTCATCGAGAGTCCGGTCACCGTCGCCAAGGAACTGCCGCATTTCCTCTCCGACCCTGCGACCTGGACCAATATCGGTATCACCTTGGCGCGTGTCGTGCTCGGGCTGCTGCTCGGCGTGGTCGCGGGCTTTGTCGCGGCCTTCGCCATGACCCGCTCGCGTCTGCTCGGCGACGTGCTGAGCTACTATGTCACCGCGGCCCTGCGGACCCCGAGCGCGATCGCGGCCATTCTGGCGCTCGCCATCTTCAAAGGCTCCGAGGCGGGCTATGTGCTCGTCGTGGCGTTCATCACCTTTCCCTACATGGCCGTGGGGCTGCGGGACGGGCTTGCGAGCGCCGACCGCGAACTCGATGAAATGGCGCAGGTCTATCATCTCGGCCTCATCGCCCAGATCCGCCACATCTGGGCGCCCTACGTCGCCCCCTATATCTTTGCGGCGTTGCGCAACGCCCATGCGCTCGCGTGGAAGGTGATCGTCGTCGCGGAGATCTTTGGCGCGGCCAAGACCGGTTTCGGCGCGCAGTTCGAACATGCCTGGGGCTACATGCTGATGACCGAGGTCCATCTGTGGCTGCTCGTGTTCATGGCCATCGTGCTCTTCGCCGAATACGGCCTGATCCGCACTGCGGAAAAATATGTCTTCCGCTGGCGCTGACACGCGCCTCCGTGACACCGCTTCCAAGGAAAAGACCATGATCCAAGCCACCCGCCCCTCCGTCCTCAAGACCGTCGATCTGGGCGTGTCCTATGGCAGCAGCGAAGCTGTCGCCCGACTCGATTTCGACATCAAGCGGGGTGAATTCGTCGCCATCCTCGGCCCCTCGGGCTGTGGCAAATCCTCGATGCTCAACGCGATCTCCGGTCTGCGCGCCCCTTCCCGCGGTCGGGTGCTCGTCGAGGGGGAGGAACTGTTCACACCGCGTTCGAAACCACCGCGTCTGGGCTATGTGTTTCAGTCGCACCGCCTTTTGCCCTGGCGCACTGTGCGCCAGAACCTCGAAATCGCGCTTGCGGCCTCCGAGGTTCCGCGTGACACCTGGGAGGCCCGGATCGACGAAATCCTCTCGACCCTCCATATCTCGCAGTTCAGGGATGCCTGGCCCATGCGCCTTTCGGGAGGTCAGCGGCAACGGGTTTCCATTGCCCGCGCCCTTCTGGTCGATCCGTCCTACATCCTGATGGACGAGCCGCTTTCCACCCTCGACGAGGTGACGGCACGGGCGTTGCGTCAGGAACTCACCGGCATCTGCCAGCGTACCGACGCAACGGTCGTCTTTGTCACCCACTCGATCCGCGAGGCGGTCTATCTCGCCGACCGTATCCTGATCCTGACGCGCGGCCCGGCCCGGATCTTCGAGGACTATTCGGTTCCGCTCGAACGTCCCCGCGATTACGACGACGCGCGGATCGCGGAGGTCGAGGCCGACATCATCCGCCGGGTTCAGGCGCCCTGGGGGCTTGCGGTGAAAGAGGAGAAATCCGTTGCCTGATCTTCCTCTCACCAATGCGATCGGGTTCACCCGAAACCGGGACTGGGTCGCCGCGATCTCCGCCCGCGCGCTCAGCGGCACGATTGCGCTGATCTCGATCCTGTTCATCTGGCATGTCATGTCGATTGCCTTCCGTCCCTGGGTGCCGGCCATCGACGCGACGCTGGTCGCAATGATCGGGGCGTTGCAGAGCCCGGCATTCTGGGGCGATTTCTTCCTCACGCTCGGCCGCGTGCTCGCCTCTTTCGCGGCGGCCTCCGTCGCGGGCGCGATTCTCGGCCTCTTCATCGGCCTGAACGAGAAGGCGGAGGCTTTCTTTCAGCCGCTTCTCGCCCTCGCGCTCGCTGTGCCTGATCCGGTCTACATCATCTTTGCCATCCTGGCGGTCGGCACCGGGGAAACGGCCGGGTTCATCGCCCTGACCGTCGCCGTGGCGCCCTTTGTCACCAATATCGTGCGCTCGAACGTCCATGCCCGCGACAAGAGCCTCGATGAGATGGCGCAGATCTATCACCTGCCGCGCGGGGTGCGACTGCGGAGCGTTCTCGTGCCGCAGCTGATGCCTGCGCTTCTGACCGCGATGCGCTTTTCCTTCGCCCTGTCGTGGAAGCTCGTCGTCGTCGTCGAGGCCATCGGCCAGCCGGACGGGATCGGCGCCTCGATCTTCAACAGCTTCCGGCTGTTGCGGATGCGCGAAGTCGCTGCCGTGGCCATCCTGTTCATCATCGCGATGCAGCTTCTGGAACGCGGCGTGCTCGGGCGGGTGGAAAAGAAACTCCTGCGCTGGCGCGACTGAGCCCCGGCGGAGACGAAAAGAAAGGAAAAACCATGAAGATCGGTATTATCGGCGGTGGCATCGGTGGCACCGCGGCGGCCCATGCTTTGCTCTCGAAAGGTCACGATGTCACCGTTTTCGAACAGGCCCCCGCCTTTGGCGAGGTCGGAGCAGGGGTGCAGATGACCCCGAACGCGGTCAAGGCGGTCAAGGGGCTGGGCCTCTACGACACCCTTCTCGAAAGCGGTTTTTTCCCCAAAGCCATCGTCGGGCGGAACTGGCGCACGGCACGGGAGAATTTCCGCATCGACCTGGGGCAAGAGTTTCAGGCGCATTACGACGCGCCGTATATTCACGTCCACCGCGCGGATCTGCTCGATCTCTTCGCGACGCAGCTCCCGCCAGAGTGCTGCCGCTTCGGAGTGAAATGCACGGGGGTTGAACTGACCGGGCGCGGCGCGCGTGCCAGCTTCGACGACGGCAGCACGTTCGAGGCCGACCTGATCGTGGGTGCGGACGGCGTGCGCTCTGCCGTGCGCGGATCCCTGTTCGGCACCGGCGATCTACGCTGGACCGGGCATCAGTGCTATCGCGCGCTCGTGCCGACGGGCGGGGTCGTCGATCACGTCAATCCCGACAGCACCTTCTGGATGGGGCCGAACGCGCATGTGGTGACCTACTATGTCAAGGGCGGGGAGATGGTGAACATCGTCGCTGTGACCGAGGCCACCGAATGGGTCGATGAAAGCTGGAGCACGCGCGCCTCGCGCGAGGACATGCTCGCCGATTTCGAGGGATGGCACCCGGATCTCGCGAAACTGTTCTCGCAGGTGGAGGAGGTCTACAACTGGGGCCTGTTCGACCGTGATCCGATGGACGGCTGGACAAAGGGCGCGGTGACGCTTCTGGGCGATGCCTGTCACCCGATGCTGCCCTTCCTGTCCCAGGGCGCCGCCATGGCGATCGAGGATGCCTATGTTCTGGGCGAGGCGCTGTCGCTTTCCCGGAACGATCTGGCGGCAGGACTTGCCGCCTACGAGGCGGAGCGGCGTCCGCGCACCTCGAAGGTACAGCTCGAGGCGCGAGAGCGGGGCCGGACCTATCACCTTCCGACCGAGGAGGAGATGGCGGCCCGCGACGCCGAATATGCCCGCCGGGCAAAGGAGGACCCGCGCACCACGGGGATCAACACGGACTGGGTCTACGACTACGATCCGCGCGGTTTCGCCTCCCGCGTCGGCGAGTTGGCCTGAACCGGCCGTCCCGCCCTCCGGAAGCGGGGGGCGGCGTGTCGCACCTCAAGCCCGGTGCCTCCGCAAGCGTCACCGATGTCCCGAAGGAAATCGGACCTGTCTTCTGCGACCTGACGGCCGGCGGTCTCATCCGGCGGTGGGGGAGCCTGAGCCGCGCATACCTATTGGGAGGAGTGCACCTGACACCCCGCCGCGGGACCAATTCTGTCGCGTGTCCACGAAACCGCAGCAGGCCATTCTGTCGTAGCGTCCAGGTCGCGGAGCGCCAATGACCGCTTTCTCGAAGCGGCCATTTTCTGCGCCTCGCGCAAAGGGACGCCTGCGGCCCCGCGGTGAGCCACGGCCCCTCCATCCTCAACGAAATGGAAAGCCATTGTCGAAAATGGAAGCTCTATGTATGGCGTTTCAATGGGAAAATTGGTGGAGCCTAGGGGGATCGAACCCCTGACCTCTTGCATGCCATGCAAGCGCTCTCCCAGCTGAGCTAAGGCCCCGTTCGAACCGGATTTGATGTGATCGTGCCGGTTTCGTCAGAGTGCGGGGGGCGTCTGCCGCCCGCCCGCGCTTCCTATGGTGTCTCGCCTGGCCTTGCAAGCGAAAAAACAGGCCCGGCGAAAATTTTCACCGCGCCTGCCGGTGTCAGCTGTCCTCGTCGTCCGCGGCCACGTCCGCGAGGTCGTCGAGCGAGACGTTGTCGTCATCGTCGTCGTCTTCGAGCAGATCGTCGTCGATATCCATGTCCGCATCGTCGTCGACCAGCAGATCGTCGTCGTCATCGACCAGATCGTCGTCATTCGACGGCGCCTGCTTCTCGGCGATGGCCACGCGCGATTTGTTGTTCACGTCGAAGGTCACGATCTCGCCGGTATAGGGCGACACGATCGGATCGCGGTTCATGTCGTAAAACCGTTTGCCGGTGGTCGGGCAGACGCGCTTTACGCCCCAGTCCTCATTGGGCATGTCAAATCCCTTTCCTCGTAAGATCCATTTGCGGAGACCCGCGCGCCATGCCACATCGCGCGAGGGCTGTCAAAGGCTTTCGCCGTAATTTACGGTGAAGTCGCTGGCAGGATCCTCCGCGTTCCCATATGGGGGATGCGTGGCGGTTTGAAAGGGGGCGAGATGAGCGAAATCATACTTTCCGGCGATCCGCCCGTGACCGTGAGCCTGCGCCGCTCCGCGCGGGCGCGGCGGCTGTCGCTGCGGGTCTCGCGGCTCGACGGGCGCGTGACGCTGTCGCTGCCGCTGCGGCTTGGGGAGCGTGAGGCGCTCGGGTTCCTGCGCGAAAAGGAAAGCTGGATCCGCGACCATGTCGCGGCCTGCGGTCCGGAGAAGCGGGTGGTGCCCGGTGCCGTGCTTCCCTTTCTCGGCCGGCCGACCGAGATCGTGACGGGGCAGGGGCGGGCGGCGCGGCTCTGGCCCGGACGGCTCGAGGTGCCGGGCCGGCCGGAGCAGGCGGGGGCAAAGGTGAAGGCCTTCCTCAGGCTCGAGGCGCAGATGCGGCTGCGGCTGGCCTGCGACCGCTATGCCGCGGCGCTGGGGGTGCCCTACGGGCGCCTGAGCCTGCGCGATCCGCGCTCGCGCTGGGGGTCCTGCACCTCGGAGGGCAATCTCATGTTCTCCTGGCGGCTGGTGATGGCGCCGGAGGCGGTGCTCGACTACGTCGCCGCCCATGAGCTCGCGCATCGGCTGGAGATGAACCATTCGGAACGGTTCTGGGCGCATGTGGCGCGGATCTGTCCCGATCACCGGGCGCATCGGGCCTGGCTGCGCCAGGAGGGCGAGACGCTGCATCGCTGGCAGTTCGGATGATCCGCCTGTCCGATTGACCTTTGCCGTATTCGTGATCACATTGCGCCCATGACACCCCCGACGGCCACGCCCGCCTTCCGCCTTGCAGACAGTCCCAGTGCCGCGCATGAGCGCGTCTATCGCGCGCTGCGCACGCGGATCATGCATGGCGAATTCCGTCCGGGGGAGGCGCTCACCCTGCGCGGGATCGGCAAGATGTTCGATGTCTCGATGACGCCGGCGCGCGAGGCGGTGCGGCGGCTGGTGGCCGACGGCGGGCTCAACCTCTCGGCCTCGGGGCGCGTCACGACGCCGGAGCTGTCGAACGAGCGGATCGAGGAGCTGGCCTCGATCCGGGCGCTGATCGAGCCGGAGCTCGCCTCCCGCGCCCTGCCGCGGGCGCATATGGCGCTGATCGACCGGCTCCAGACGATCAACGGCGCGATTGCGGAGATGGTCGCGAAGCATGACGATGTCGGCTATATCCGCACCAATCTCGAATTCCACCGGACGCTCTATCTGCGGGCGCAGGCGCCGGCGATGCTGGCGCTGACGGAGACGGTCTGGCTTCAGCTCGGGCCGACGATGCGGGCGCTCTATGCCCGGCTCAACCGCACCGAAGTGCCGCATAATCACCGGTTGATCGTCGCCGCGCTCCGCGCCGGGGACGAGCCGGGGCTGCGGCTTGCGGTGCGCTCGGACGTGACCAAGGGGCTGCGGATGCTCGCGGTCTGATCCGGGGGGAAGGCCGCGAAAACAGGGGGACGGGATGAAGCGCACGCTGGAAATGACGGAAATGATGACGCCGGATCTGGCGAATTTCTCGGGCAAGGTGCACGGGGGGGCGCTGTTGCGGCTGCTCGACCTGGTCGCGTTTTCCTGCGCCTCGCGCTATTCCGGGCAATACGCGGTGACCCTGTCGGTCGATCAGGTGACGTTCAAGGAGCCGATCCATGTGGGGGAACTGGTGCATTTCCGGGCGACGGTGAATTACGTCGGGCGCACCTCGATGGAGATCGGGATCCGGGTGGAGGCGGAGGATATCCGGGCCCAGACCGTGCGGCATACGAATTCGTGCTATTTCACCATGGTCGCGGTGGATGACGACGGGAAATCGGCGGAGGTGCCGCGGTTCGATCCGGAGAGCGATCTCGACCGGCAGCGCTGGAACGCGGCGGAGTTGCGCCGGAGGCTGCGCCGGGAGCATGCCGCGCGGATGCAGGCGATTTCCGAGGGACGCTGAGACGAAAAAGGGCGCCCCGGAGGGCGCCCTTTTTCGTCTCATATCAAATGTTATGCGTGGATCGCGCCGTCGCCGCAGGCGAGCGCCGCCTCGCGCACCGCTTCGGAGAAGGTCGGGTGGGCGTGGCAGGTGAGCGCGATGTCCTGCGCCGAGCCGCCATATTCCATCGCGACGCAGATCTCGTGGATCAGATCGCCCGCGCCCGGCCCGATGATGTGGCAGCCAAGGACGCGGTCGGTGTCCTTGTCCACGATCAGCTTCACGAAGCCCTCGCCCTGCTGCACCGCCTTTGCGCGGGCATTGCCCATGAAGGAGAACTTGCCGACCTTGTAGGCGCGGCCTTCCTGCTTGAGCTGGGCCTCGGTCTTGCCGACGGCGGCCACTTCGGGCGTGGTGTAGATCACGCTGGGGATCACGTCGTAATTGACATGGCCGTGCTTGCCGGCAATGACCTCGGCCACCGCCATGCCTTCGTCCTCGGCCTTGTGGGCCAGCATCGGGCCGATGATGGCGTCGCCGATGGCGTAGATGCCCTTCACGCTTGTCGACCAGTGCGCGTCGGTCTTCACCTGGCCGCGTTCGGTCATCTCCACGCCGAGCTCCGCGAGGCCGAGCCCGTCGGTATAGGGCTTGCGGCCCGTCGCCACGAGGACGACATCGGCCTCGAGACTGTGATCGCTGTCGTCCTTGCGGAGCTTGTAGGCCACCTTCGCCTTCGACTTCGACGCGCTCACGCCCTGGACTGCCGCGCCGAGGATGAAGTCGAGCCCCTGTTTGGAAAGGATCTTCTGGAACTGGCGCTGCACTTCCGGGTCCATGCCGGGGGTGACCGCGTCGAGATATTCGACCACGGTCACCTCGGTGCCGAGGCGGGAATAGACCGAGCCGAGCTCCAGCCCGATGACGCCTGCGCCGATGACGACCATCTTCTTCGGCACTTTCGGCAGGTCGAGCGCGCCGGTGGAATCGACCACGACACCGGCCTCGTTGTCCACCTCGATGCCGGGCAGGGCGGAGGGGACGGAGCCCGAGGCGATCACGATGTTCCTGGCCTCATGGACCTCGTCGCCGACCTTGACCTTGCCGGCCGCGGGGATCGAGCCCCAGCCCTTGAGCCAGTCTATCTTGTTCTTCTTGAAGAGGAATTCGATGCCGCCGGTGTTCTGGCCGATGGTCTCCTGCTTGTAGGCTTTCATCTGGTCCCAATCGACGGAGGGGGATTTGCCCTTCAGCCCCATCTTCGCGAAATTGTGCTCGGCCTCGTGCAGGAGGTGGGAGGCATGCAGGAGCGCCTTCGACGGGATGCAGCCGACGTTGAGGCAGGTGCCGCCGAGGGTCTCGCGGCCTTCGACCACGGCGGTCTTGAGGCCGAGCTGCGCGCAGCGGATGGCGCAGACATAGCCGCCGGGGCCAGCGCCGATGATGATCACGTCGTAGGATGCCATGGTCTTCTCCTTGGTCTTTTCCGGTGTCGGACTTCGGTCGGACATGTGTCGGACTTCCGTCGGGCTTCGATATCGGCCGGGGGCGCCCCCGGCCGGTGTGGTTTTCGGGGGGCGCTGCCCCCTCTGGGCCGGAGGCCCATTCACCCCCGAGATATTTTCGAGCAGATGAAGCTCAGGGCGCAAGGGCCGCGATGAAGAGGATGGCCGTGGCGAGCATGGCGAGGATCCAGATGTAGCTGCGCCAGGGTTGCCAGCCGAAGGCATAGGCGGGGATGTAGAGGAGGCGGGCGAGCAGGTAGCCCCAGGCCGCCGCCGCGGTCACCGCGCTCGACTGGTCCGTGACGGCAATCAGGAGCGCCGCGGCGGCGAAGAAGGGGAACATCTGCACATGGTTGTCATAGGCGCGCAGCAGGCGCGCCGTGGTGGGGCGCATCTCGCGCGAGGGAGCGCGGTCGCGCGGGGAGGTCGTGTAGCCCGGCCCGAGATCGGCATTCGCCATGACGGAGGCCACCGCGAATTGCGCGATGTGCATGAGGCCCGCGAGGGCGAGGGCGACGAGTTCGGGGGTCATCAGAAAAAGCTCGCGACGATCATGGCGAAGGTGGCGAGGAAGCCGACGAGGAAGATCATCGAGCGCCAGGGCACCCAGCCGAAGGCGTAGGCGGGCAGGTAGAGCGCGCGGGCGGCGACGTAGATCCAGGCGCAGAGCGCGGTGAACCAGCCGTTCGACTGTGTGAGCTGGACGAGGAGGACGGCGGTGATGAAGAGGCCGGTGTTCTCGACATGGTTCGACAGCGCGCGGCGCAGGCGACCGGTGGTCTGCGACAGCCGGCCGTCGAGATCCTCGCGGGTGCCGGCGTTGCCCTCCCGGCCCACGTCCTTTTCCAGCGCACGCTGGGACCAGAGCACGGCGACGAGATGGACGAAGGCGGTGGCGGCGAGGGCGGCGAGTTCCGGGGTCATCATGGGGTCTCCTGAGACAGGGCGCGAAGATGGGTGAGGAATTCGCGCGTGTGAAACCGTGCCGCGGAGAGCGACAGGAGGGCGAGGACGAGGCCGAAGGCGATCCGTCCGGGTGCCGGGTCCACGGGGAGGAGGGGCAGGGCTGCGGCGAGTTCGGTCAGGCTGGCGACGATCCCGACCCCGGCGAGGCCGCACAGCAGGTCCACCTTGAAGCGGATGTCGTCATAGCGGCGTTCCAGAAGGGGATATCCGCGCACCAGCCGCGCCACCCGCACGAAGGTCGGCACGCCGTCCTCGAGCCGCGATCTCAGGAGGAGAAAGGCGCTTTGGCCCAGGACGGAGGCGACCTGACCAATGAGGAAGAAGAAGAGCACGGCGGCCAGCGTCTGCGAGGGGTTGATGTCGATCTCCCCGAAGTTCCAGTCCGGGTCGCCATGGGCGGCAAGCGCGGCGACGGAGGGGGCGAGGAAGAGCAGGAGGGCTCCGAGCGCGATCGGCTGAAAGAGTCTTTCAACGAACTGGTTGATCGCGCCCGGAAACATCGTGGTTACAGATCCATCAGCAGCCGGCGCGGATCCTCCAGCGCTTCCTTGACGCGCACGAGGAAGGTCACGGCGCCCTTGCCGTCGACGATGCGGTGGTCGTAGGAGAGCGCGAGATACATCATCGGGCGGATTTCCACCTTGCCGTTGATGGCCATCGGGCGGTCCTGGATCTTGTGCATGCCGAGGATGCCCGATTGCGGGGGGTTCAGGATCGGCGAGGACATCAGCGAGCCGTAGACGCCGCCGTTCGAGATCGTGAAGGTACCGCCCTGCATCTCCGCCATGGAGAGCTTGCCGTCGCGGGCGCGGCGGCCCTTCTCGGCGACCGCCTTCTCGATCTCGGCGAAGGACATGCTGTCGGCGTCGCGGATCACCGGGACGACGAGGCCCTGCGGCGTGCCGGCGGCGATGCCCATGTGGACATAGTTCTTGTAGACGACGTCGGTGCCGTCGATCTCCGCGTTGACCTCGGGCACTTCCTTGAGCGCGTGGCAGCAGGCCTTGGTGAAGAAGGACATGAAGCCGAGGCGCACGCCGTGCTTCTTCTCGAAGAGATCCTTGTATTCGTTGCGGAGCGCCATCACCTCGGTCATGTCCACCTCGTTATAGGTGGTGAGCATGGCGGCTGTGTTCTGGCTTTCCTTGAGGCGGCGCGCGATGGTCTGGCGCAGCTTCGTCATCTTCACGCGCTCCTCGCGGGCGGCGTCATCAGCCGGAACCGGTGCGCGCGGGGCCTGAGCCGCGGCGGGGGCCGGCTGGGCGGCGGGCCGGCTCAGCGCGTTCAGCACGTCTTCCTTCATGATGCGGCCGTCCTTGCCGGTGCCGGTGACCTGCGCCGGATCGAGCCCCTTTTCCGCCATCAGCTTGGTGGCGGAGGGCGCGTTTTCCACGTCCTTGCCACCCGCGGGTTTCGGCGGTTCGGCGGCGGCGGGCGCCGTGGCGGGGGCGGCGGCGACGCTGTCGCCGGTGGAGAGTTCGGCGAGTTTGCCCCCCGCGGCGACGGTGTCGCCCTCATTGGCGACGATGGCGGACAGCGTGCCGGCGGCGGGGGCGGGCACCTCGACGGAGACCTTGTCGGTCTCGAGTTCGCAAAGCATCTCGTCGGCGGCGACGGTGTCGCCCACCTTCTTGAACCAGGTGGCGACGGTCGCCTCGGTCACGGATTCCCCGAGCGTCGGCACCATGACGTCCAGCGTCTGCGCGGTGTCGGTGGCGCGGCCGGTGACGGCGGGCGTGTCCTCGGCAAGCTCGGCATGGGCGCGCGGCTTCGTCTCCTCGGGGCCGGCGTTGCCTTCCTCCGCGATGGTGGCGAGCAGGGCGTCGACCCCGACCGTGTCGCCCTCCGCGGCGACGATCTCGCCCAGGGTGCCGGCGGCGGGGGAGGGGACCTCGACGGTCACCTTGTCGGTCTCGAGCTCGCAGAGCATCTCGTCGACGGCCACGGTCTCGCCCGGTTTCTTGAACCAGGTGGCGACGGTGGCTTCGGTCACGGATTCGCCGAGGGTGGGGACGCGGACTTCAACAGACATGTATTTACCCTTCGATGTTCAGCGCATCGTTCACGAGCGCTTGCTGTTGTGCTTTGTGCGAGGAGGCCAGACCCGTGGCGGGCGAGGCGGAGGCGGAGCGGCCGGCATAGACCGGGCGCGTGTGTTTCGCGCCGATGCGGGTCAGCACCCATTCGATGTTCGGCTCGACGAAGGTCCAGGCGCCCTGGTTCTTCGGTTCTTCCTGGCACCAGACGATCTCCGCGGATTTGAAGCGTTCGAGCTCCTTGACCATGGAGAGCGCGGGGAAGGGGTAGAACTGTTCGAGGCGCAGGATGTAGGTGTCGTCCTTGCCGGCGGCGTCGCGCGCCTCGAGCAGGTCGTAATAGACCTTGCCCGAGCAGATCACCACGCGTTCGATGTCCTTGTCGGCCTTGAGCTTCAGCTCCGACTTGCCGGTGCCCATGTTGGCGTCGGCATCGTCCCAGAGGACGCGGTGGAAGGAGGAGCCCTCGAGGAAGTCGGCAGCCGTGGAGGTCGCGAGCTTGTGGCGCAGGAGCGATTTCGGCGTCATCAGCACCAGCGGCTTGCGGAAGGAGCGGTGCAGTTGCCGGCGCAGGATGTGGAAGTAGTTCGCGGGCGTCGTGCAGTTCGCGACGATCCAGTTGTCCTCGGCGGACATCTGGAGGAAGCGTTCGAGGCGCGCGGAGGAGTGTTCGGGGCCCTGGCCCTCGAACCCGTGCGGCAGGAGCATCACGAGGCCCGACATGCGCAGCCACTTGCGTTCGCCCGAGGAGATGAACTGGTCGAACATGATCTGCGCGCCGTTGGCGAAATCGCCGAACTGGGCTTCCCACATCACGAGCGCGTTGGGTTCGGCCAGCGAATAGCCGTATTCGAAGCCGAGCACGGCATATTCGGAGAGCATCGAGTCGATGACCTCGTAATGCGCCTGGCCGTCGCGAACGTGGTTGAGCGGGTAGTAGCGCTCCTCGGTCTTCTGGTCGATGAGGGCGGAATGCCGCTGGGAGAAGGTGCCGCGGGTGCTGTCCTGGCCGGAGAGGCGGACGGGATAGCCCTCGGTCAGCAGGGAGCCGAAGGCCAGGGCCTCGCCCGTCGCCCAGTCGAAGCCTTCGCCGGTCTCGAACATCTGCGCCTTGGCCTCGAGCTGCCGGGCCACGGTCTTGTGGATGTTGAACGCCTCGGGATAGCTCGTGAGCGCGCGTCCGACGGCGGCCATGGTCTCTCCGGAGATGGCGGTCTGGCCGCGCTGGTATTCCTCGCCCTCGCGGTCGAGATGCGACCAGCGGCCGTCGAGCCAGTCGGCCTTGTTCGGCTTGAAGGTCTTGCCGGCCTCGAACTCGTCGTTGAGCTGGGCCTGGAAGGCGGCCTTCATGTCCTCGATCTCGCCTTCGGGGATGAGGCCGTCGGCGACGAGGCGTTCGGTGTAGAGCTGGAGCGTGGTCTTGTGCCGCTTGATGTTGGTATACATCGCCGGGTTGGTGAACATCGGCTCGTCGCCTTCGTTGTGACCGAAGCGGCGGTAGCAGAAGATGTCGATCACCACGTCCTTGTGGAATTTCTGGCGGAATTCGGTCGCGACCTTGGCGGCGTGGACCACGGCCTCCGGGTCGTCGCCGTTCACATGGAAGATCGGCGCCTCGACCATCAGCGCGATGTCGGTCGGGTAGGGCGAGGAGCGCGAGAAATGCGGCGCGGTGGTAAAGCCGATCTGGTTGTTCACGACGATATGGATCGTGCCGCCGGTGCGGTGGCCGCGCAGGCCGGAGAGGCCGAAGCATTCGGCCACGATGCCCTGGCCGGCGAAGGCGGCGTCGCCGTGCAGCAGCACGGGGATGACGGTGTTCCGCTCCTTGTCGTTATACTGGTCGGTCTTGGCGCGGGCCTTGCCGAGCACGACGGGGTTCACCGCCTCGAGATGCGAGGGGTTCGCGGTCAGCGACAGGTGCACCTTGTTGCCGTCGAATTCACGGTCGGAGGAGGCGCCGAGGTGGTATTTCACGTCGCCCGAGCCGTCCACGTCCTCGGGCTTGAACGAGCCGCCCTGGAATTCGTTGAAGATCGCGCGATAGGGTTTGCTCATCACGTTGGCGAGCACGGAGAGGCGGCCGCGGTGCGGCATGCCGATCACGACTTCCTTGGCGCCGAGATTGCCGCCGCGCTTGATGATCTGTTCCATGGCGGGGATCAGCGCCTCGCCGCCGTCGAGGCCGAAGCGCTTGGTGCCCATGTATTTCACATGGAGGAACTTCTCGAAGCCTTCCGCCTCGACCAGCTTGTTGAGGATGGCGCGGCGGCCTTCCTTGGTGAAGGCGATCTCCTTGCCGTAGCCCTCGATCCGCTCCTTCAGCCAGCCGGCCTCCTCGGGGTTCGAGATGTGCATGTATTGCAGCGCGAATGTGCCGCAATAGGTGCGTTTGAGCACGTCGAGGATCTGGCGCATGGAGGCATGGGCGAGGCCCAGGACATTGTCGATGAAGATCGGCCGGTCCATGTCGGCCTCGGTGAAGCCGTAGGATTTCGGATCGAGCTCCGGGTGCGGGTCCTGGTCGCGCATCTTCAGCGGGTCGAGATCGGCGATGAGATGGCCGCGGATCCGGTAGGCGCGGATGATCATGATCGCGCGGATGCTGTCGAGCACGGCGCGCTTGACCTGGTCCTCGGTGACGGCGACGCCCTGTTCGGCGGCCTTCTCCCGGATCTTGTCGGCGGCCTTGCCGGCGGCGGCGACGGGTTCGGCCCACTGGCCGTCGAGGGCATGGGTCAGATCGTCGTTCGGCACGGGCGGCCAGTCCGGGCGCGCCCAGGACGGCCCAGCCGCCTCGGCGGTGACATCGGAGGCCGCGTCACCCAGCGACTGAAAGAACTCGGCCCAGGAGGCGTCCACGGAGGAGGGATCCTGTGTGTACCGCGCGTAGACCTGTTCGAGGTATTCCGCGTTGTGCCCCTGCATGAAGGAGGAGGCGTGGAAGATGTCGTTGGGGCTCTGGTCGTTCATCGTCTTGACCTTGTCTGAGGTGCGTTTCCGTTTTCCGGCCGGCACGCGTCGCCTGATGTGGATATGCCTGCGTCCCATTAACACGGGGCGCAGGCGGATGTGTCAAATCGCGTCGCGGTGAGCGATCAGCCCTTGGCGATCGCCTCCTTCACGGCCTCGCCGAGGGTGGCGGGGCTGTCGGCAACGACGATACCGGCGGATTTCATCGCCTCGATCTTGCTTTCCGCGTCGCCCTTGCCGCCGGCGACGATCGCGCCCGCGTGGCCCATGCGGCGGCCCGGAGGGGCGGTGCGCCCGGCGATGAAGCCGGCGACCGGCTTCCAGCGGCCTTTCTTCTTCTGTTCGGCGAGGAATTCGGCGGCTTCCTCCTCGGCGGTGCCGCCGATTTCGCCGATCATGATCATCGAGGTGGTTTCCGGGTCGTCGAGGAACATGTCGAGCACTTCGATATGCTCGGTGCCCTTGATCGGGTCGCCGCCGATGCCGACCGCGGTGGACTGGCCGAGGCCGAGGTCGGAGGTCTGCTTCACGGCCTCATAGGTGAGCGTGCCGGAGCGGGAGACGACGCCGACCGAGCCGCGCTTGTGGATGTGACCCGGCATGATGCCGATCTTGCAGGCGTCGGGCGTGATGACACCGGGGCAGTTCGGGCCGATCAGGCGGGACTTGCTGTTGATCAGCGCGCGCTTCACCTTCATCATGTCGAGGACGGGAATGCCCTCGGTGATGCAGATGATGAGCTCCATCTCCGCGTCGATCGCCTCGAGGATCGAGTCGGCCGCGAAGGGCGGCGGCACGTAGATCACGGAGGCATTGGCCTCGGTCTTTGCCCTGGCTTCGTGCACGGAGTTGAACACCGGCAGGTCGAGATGGGTCGTGCCGCCCTTGCCCGGCGTCACGCCGCCGACCATCTTCGTGCCGTAGGCGATGGCCTGTTCGGAGTGGAAGGTGCCCTGCGAGCCGGTGAAGCCCTGACAGATGACCTTGGTGTTTTCATCAACGAGAATTGCCATGTCTGTTAGCCCTTCACTGCTTTCACGATTTTCTGGGCGCCGTCCTTGAGATCGTCGGCCGCGATCACGTTCAGACCGGAGTTCTGGATGAT
This sequence comes from Celeribacter indicus, assembly GCF_000819565.1. Lineage (NCBI taxonomy): Bacteria > Pseudomonadati > Pseudomonadota > Alphaproteobacteria > Rhodobacterales > Roseobacteraceae > Celeribacter > Celeribacter indicus. Next base: position 3,968,680 of record NZ_CP004393.1, on the reverse strand, counting down.
CTCCTTGCCGAGCTCGACGTTGGTGCCTTCGAGGCGCACCACGAGCGGAACCTTGAGGCCCACCTCCTTCACCGCCGCGATCACGCCCTCGGCGATGATGTCGCAGCGCATGATGCCGCCGAAGATGTTCACGAGGATGCCTTTGACGTTCTCGTCGGAGGTGATGATCTTGAAGGCTTCTGTCACCTTCTCCTTGGTCGCACCGCCGCCCACGTCGAGGAAGTTGGCCGGTTCGGCGCCGTAGAGCTTGATGATGTCCATCGTGGCCATGGCGAGGCCCGCGCCGTTCACCATGCAGCCGATCTCACCGTCGAGCGCGATGTAGTTCAGGTCGTGCTGGGAGGCGGCGAGCTCCTTGGAGTCCTCCTCGGTCTCGTCGCGCAGGCCGACGATGTCGGGATGACGGTAGAGCGCGTTGCCGTCGAAGCCGGCCTTGCAGTCGAGGCATTTCAGGTCGCCCGTATCGGTGACGATCAGCGGGTTGATCTCGAGCATCTCCATGTCCTTCTCGACGAAGAGACGGTAGAGGTTGGAGATGAGCTGCACGCATTGCTTGACCTGCTTGCCGCTCAGGCCGAGGGAGAAGGCGACGCGGCGGCCGTGGAAGCCCTGGAGGCTGGTGGCGGGGTCGATCGAGAAGGAGAGGATCTTCTCCGGCGTGTTCGCGGCGACCTCCTCGATGTCCATGCCGCCCTCGGTGGAGGCGACGATGGAGACGCGGGAGGACTGGCGGTCGACGAGCAGGGCGAGGTAGAGTTCACGCTCGATATCGGAGCCGTCCTCGATATAGATGCGGTTCACCTGTTTGCCGGCGGGGCCGGTCTGATGGGTGACGAGCGTGTGGCCGAGCATGGCCTGGGCTTGCTGCGCGGCTTCCTCGACGGATTTGGCGAGGCGCACGCCGCCCTTTTCGCCGGCGCCGGCTTCCTTGAACTTGCCCTTGCCGCGGCCGCCGGCGTGGATCTGGGCCTTCACCACCCAGAGCGGGCCGTCGAGCTCTCCGGCCGCCGTTTTCGCATCGGTCGCGTTGAGAACGACACGACCGTCGGAAACCGGTGCGCCGTATTCCTTGAGAAGGGCTTTCGCCTGATACTCGTGGATGTTCATAAGAGATACCTCTCCCTGGTTCTATCGCGGTTCACATGACACAGGGCAGCGGCCGGAAAAAAGGGATTTCAGCGGGCTGAGCGGGAATTGGCGCATGTTTCGGGGATTTGTGATCACACGCGCGATTGCTGTGATCACAAATTTTCTAGGGGCCGCAACGCGCCGAATCAAATGGAGATTCATGTCGGGACCGGCGGGGCGGAGGCGCGCGCTCGCAGGCGGGGGACGCCGGCGGGGCGGGCGATGGCGAGGCCGGGGCGGCATCTGTTTCCGGGCGGCTCCGGCCCCGTCACATGTCAAACCCGGCCGTCCTGAAGAGCGCCGCCTCGCGGTGGCGCAGGAGGGCATCGAAGCCGGTGCGGCCGAGGTCGAGGCCGTCGCAGTCGCGGGGACGGAACGGCGCCGTGTCGAGCACGCCGAGGGCATCCAGCATTGCCGCCTGCCGCGCGTCGAGCTGCTGCACGCCGCGGACCAGGGCCATGACCTCTTCGGGCTGGCCGGCATGGGAGCGGACGAAGCGGTATTGCCTCTCGCGCGCCGCGCCGATCTGGCGTTTGGGCCCGGAATAATTCTCGAATGCCTTGCGCAGCAGCTTCAGCGCATAATGGAGCGGCGTGAGCCCGTCGAAATGGAGGAGCATCCGCCCCGGTGCGCGGGCGAGATCCGGCGTGATCCGGTCGGGGCCGGGCAGCTTCGGATGGTGCACGCCCATCTCCCAGTCGTGGCCGGTCGGGACGATGGTCTTGCCGACGCGATGGCCGGTGAGGCCATGGGCGAGGTATCGGGCGAAGTCCCCGTAGACGGCCGCGGCGTCGGCGTCCGGGAAGTCGACGGGGGTGCGGAAGGCGCCCCCGAACAGGTGCATGCCGGGATCGCCGGCGAGATAGACGCGCTCGCGGTTGCGCAGGACCAGGCCCTTCGAGCGGTCGGCGGAGGCGAGGGCGGCGGAGAGGGCGGCCCGGTCGGAGACGAATTCGTCGGCATCGCAATGCAGCAGCCAGTCGCAGGAGGTCTGCCGGTAGATGCGGGTGGAGACGAAGCGTTGGCGCCCGGTGTGGCGTTCGGGGCGGCGGCCGCGGTTGGTGGCGTCCCAGAAGGCCTGGTCGAGCACGGTGAGGCGGCAACCGGACAGGCCCGAGAGCAGGCGGTCGGCCTCGGGGTCGGGACGGTCGAGGAAGAGATGGACCTCGGAGGCGCCGAGGGCGAGATGATGGCGGGCGAAGGCGGCGACGAGCGGGGCGGGTTCGTCGACCAGCGCCACGACGGCCCATGTGGGGGAAGATGTCATGTCGGTGCTTTCGGGGGTCGCCAAAGGAAAACCCCGCGCTCCGGGCGGGCGCGGGGTCGTTTTCAGCACATGCCGGGACGATCAGGCGAGGTTGCTGTCGATGCCCTTGCAGGCCTCGACGAGGCCCTTCACCGCGTCCACGGATTTGTCGAACATCGCCTGCTCTTCCTTGTTGAGCTTGATGTCGACGATCTTCTCGATGCCGCCGGCGCCGATCACGGTCGGGACGCCGACATACATGCCGTTCACGCCGATTTCGCCGTCGCACCAGGCGGCGCAGGGCAGCACGCGCTTCTGGTCCTTGAGATAGGCCTCGGCCATCTCGATGGCGGAGGTCGCCGGGGCGTAGAAGGCGGAGCCGGTCTTCAGCAGGCCGACGATCTCGGCGCCGCCGTCACGGGTGCGCTGCACGATCGCGTCGAGCTTGTCCTGGGTGGTCCAGCCCATGTCCACGAGATCCGGGAGGGGGATGCCGCCGACGGTGGAGTAGCGCACGGAGGGCACCATCGTGTCGCCGTGGCCGCCGAGCACGAAGGCGGTGACGTCCTTCATCGACACGCCGAATTCCACGGAGAGGAAGTGGCGGAAGCGCGCGGAGTCGAGCACGCCGGCCATGCCGACGACCTTGTTCGTGGGGAGGCCGGAATATTGCTGGAGCGCCCAGACCATCGCGTCGAGCGGGTTGGTGATGCAGATCACGAAGGCGTTCGGGGCGTGCGCCTTGATGCCTTCGCCGACGGATTTCATGACCTTGAGGTTGATGCCGAGGAGATCGTCGCGGGACATGCCGGGCTTGCGCGGCACGCCGGCGGTGACGATGCAGACATCCGCGCCCGCGATGTCGGCGTAATCGTTCGTGCCCTTGAGCGTGGCGTCGAAGCCCTCGGACGGACCGGATTCGGCGATATCGAGCGCCTTGCCCTGCGGGGTGCCTTCCGCGATGTCGAAGAGGACGACATCGCCGAGTTCCTTGATGGCTGCGAGGTGGGCGAGCGTGCCGCCGATTTGACCTGCGCCGATGAGGGCAATCTTGGGTCGGGCCATGGATCAGTCTCCAAACAGTTGGTGAGATTGGCGCATGGGTAGCCCTTAAGGCGCGTTCACGCAAGGCTGCGCTGCGGCATGCCGGTTGGTTTCCGCCCGCGTTAGCGTTAAACCGGCCGGGAAGCTGCCGAAATTCTCGCATGCAAGTGCATACCGAAGGGGCGTCCGCGATGTTGCTGGATCTGGAATTCTACCTGTTCGCCGTTCCCGCCGTCATTTTCGCCGGCATGTCCAAGGGCGGGTTCGGGTCGGCGGCGGCCTTTGCGGCGACGCCGTTCCTCGCGCTGATTCTGACGCCGGGACAGGCGGTCGGGCTGATGCTGCCGCTGCTGATGGTGATGGATGTGACCGCGCTGCGCATGTTCTGGCGCAAGTGGGACACCCGGATCGCGCTCGTGCTGATCGCGGGGGCGGTGCCCGGCATCCTTTTCGGCACGCTGCTCTACGGCATGGCCGATCCGCGGGTATTCAAGGCGCTGATCGGTGCGGTCGCGCTGGGTTTCGTGGGCTGGCAGCTTGCGCGGGCGCGGGGCTGGATCCGTCCGGCGCGGCGCGCGCTCGGGCGCGGGGCGGGGATCTTCTGGGGCGCGGTGACCGGGTTCACGAGCTTCATCAGCCATGCCGGAGGGCCGCCGGCCGCCGTCTACATGCTGTCGCAGAAGATGGACAAGACGACCTATCAGGCGACGAGCGTGCTGGTGTTCTGGGCGGTGAACCTGATGAAGGTGGTGCCCTACAGCTTTGTCGGGATCTTCAGCCGGGAGAGCCTGGTGGCCGATCTGACCCTCGTGCCTGCGGCGGTGGTGGGTGTTCTCGCCGGAGCCTGGCTGCACCACCGGATCCCGGAGCGCGCCTTCTTCGCGCTTGCTTATGTCTTCCTTGTGATCACGGGGACGAAGCTCATCTTCGACGCGCTGACCGGATAGGCAGGGCGGCGGGGTTTCTGCGCTGCGGAAATTTTTCCTTGCGATTTGGTGCGTTTCTGTGGCCTCTTGCGCAACAATATTGCGGAGGAAAAAGAATCATGACCGGTATCGCGACCCGCCCCTATCGCTCGGCCCTCTATATTCCCGGATCGAAGGAGCGCGCGCTCGAAAAGGCGAGGGGGCTGGCCTGCGACGCCATTCTCTTCGACCTCGAGGACGCGGTGGCCCCCGACGAGAAGGTCGGGGCGCGCGGGGTGCTGAAGGGGGTGCTGGCGGCGGGCGGCTACGGCAACCGGGCAAAGATCGTGCGGGTGAACGGGTTCGACACGCCATGGGGCCGCGACGACGTGGCGGCCTTTGCCGGAACCGCGATCGACGGCATCCTCCTGCCGAAGGTGGAGAGCGCGGCGATGGTGGAAGAGCTGGCGCAGGCCATTCCCGAGGTGCCGCTCTGGGCGATGATGGAGACGCCGAAGGGCATGTTGAACGCTGCGGAGATCGCGGCGCATCCGCGCATGGCGGGCTTCGTGATGGGGACGAACGATCTGGCGAAGGAGCTGAACACGCGCTTCCGGGCGGACCGGCTGCCGATGATGGGCGGGCTGCACCTGTGCCTGATCGCGGCGCGGGCTCATGGCATTGTCGCGATCGACGGGGTCTATAACGCCTTTAAGGACGAGGAGGGGCTGCGCGCGGAATGCGAGCAGGGGCGGGACATGGGGTTCGACGGCAAGAGCCTCATTCACCCCGCGCAGCTTGAAACCGCGAATGCGGCCTTTGCGCCGACCGAGGCGGAAATCGCGCTCGCGCAGCGGCAGATCGCCGCCTTCGAGGAGGCCGAACGCGCCGGGCAGGGGGTTGCGGTCGTGGATGGTAAAATCGTCGAGAACCTGCATATCGTGACGGCGCGGGCGACGCTCGCGAAACACGACGCCATTCAGGCCATGGGGTGACGGCGGCGCAGGTATGCGTGCGCGCGCGCCCCGTGGAAAGGAGACAGCCATGCCTATTCTCATTCTCGGGGTTCTCATCTGGGCGGGGGCGCATCTGTTCGCGCGGCTCGCCCCGGCATCGCGCGAGCGGCTGGGCCGCAGGGGGAAGGGCGCCGTTGCGCTCGCCCTGCTCCTCGCCGTCGTGCTGATGGTGGTCGGGTTCCGGGCGAGCCCGCTCCTGCCGGTCTGGGAGCCGCCCGCTTTCCTGCGCCATCTCAACAACCTGATGGTGCTGGTCGCGATCTACATGATGAGCCCGGCTCCGGCGAAGGGCGTGGTGCTGAACCGGCTGCGCCACCCGATGCTTCTGGGCTTCGCGCTCTGGGCGCTGGCGCATCTGCTGGTGAACGGCGATCTGGCCTCCATCGTCCTGTTCGGCGGGCTGCTCCTCTGGGCGCTCGTGGAGATCGCCGCGATCGACCGCGCCGAACCGCAGTGGGCGGGGCGGCCGCGCGGCACATTCGGCAAGGACGCGATGTTCCTTGTCGCCTCGATCGTCCTCTACGGGGTGATCGGGGTGGTTCATGGCTGGGTCGGGCCCTCGCCCTTCCCGATGTAAGGAGATGCGGATGAAAGCCTACAGGCTGCTCACCGAAGACGACACCTCGGCCTTTTGCCACAAGGTGACGGAGGCGCTGAACAAGGGCTGGGAGCTCCACGGATCGCCCAGCTACGCCTATGACCACGGCACGGGAAAGATGCGCTGTGCGCAGGCAGTGATCAAGGAGGCGGAGGGGGAGTATTCGCCCGACGTCAAGTTGGGAGGGCTGTGAGGTGAAGACCAATCCGGGGCATTTCTTCGAGGATTACAGCATCGGGCAGCGGATCGACCATGCGGTGCCGCGCACCGTCACCACCGGCGAACGAGCGCTGTATCACGCGCTCTATCCCGCCCGCCATGCGCTTTTCAGCTCGGACGAGTTCGCGGAACGGTGCGGCTTCGACCAGTCGCCGCTCGACGAGCTGATCGCCTTCCATGTCGTCTTCGGCAAGTCGGTCCCGGATATCTCGCTCAACGCCGTCGCCAATCTCGGCTATGCCGAGGGGCGGTGGCTGAAACCCGTCTGGCCGGGCGACACCCTGCGTGCGGTGTCCGAGGTGATCGGGCTGAAGCAGAATTCGAACGGCAGGTCCGGCGTCGTCTATGTGCGCACGACCGGGTTCAACCAGTGGGACGAGCCGGTGCTCGACTATGTGCGCTGGGTCATGGTGCGCAAGCGCGATCCCGAGGCGCCCGCGCCGGAGACGGTCATTCCCGATCTCAAGGGCGCCCTCGATGCGGCGGATCTGGTGGTCCCCGAGGGGCTCGATTTCCTGCAATACGATTTCGGGCTCGCTGGCGAGGCGCATCGCTTCGGCGATTACGGGATCGGGGAGAAGATCGACCATGTGGACGGGGTGACCATCGAGGACGCCGAGCACATGATGGCGACCCGGCTCTGGCAGAACACCGCGAAAGTGCATTTCGACGCGACGCATCGCGAGGACGGCAGGCGTCTGATCTATGGCGGGCATGTGATCTCGCTCGCCCGTGCGCTGTCCTTCAACGGGCTCGCCAATGCGCAGATGATCGTCGGGCTGAACGGCGGAGCACATGCCAATCCCTGTTTCGCCGGCGACACGGTGCGGGCCTGGAGCGAGGTGCTCGACAAGGCGGAGACGCCGGCACCCGGCGTGGGGGCGGTGCGGCTGCGTCTCGTGGCCTACAGGCATGGGGCGCCGGAGTTCGCCCTGAGGACGGAGGAGGGGAAATATCACCCCGACGTGCTGCTCGATCTCGATTACTGGGCGCTGATGCCGGTCTGAGTGCGGCCGGCGCCGGATTTGTGATCGCAGGGGCTGGCCGCGTGCCTCCGGCGCGGCCGGTTTCATCGGGGGGACGGGATTCGGATCCCTGAAAAACCTAGAAAAAAACTCGGAAAAGGCTGGTCTGCGATTTATGTGATCACACGATAAATCTTGTGATCACATATGGAGGCGAGAGTGGCGTAAATCGGTCAAATCCGGCGGATTTAGCGCTCACAGGTGGTGACTCGGTCGCAGAAAGGTTTATAGGAAAGCCAAATCGCAACCCGCATCACTCGTGAAAGGACATCGAGCATGGCTGATGTGAATCGCGGCAACAGACCGCTGTCCCCCTTTATGATCGGGCCGTATTACCGGCCGCAGATGACCTCGATCTCCTCGATCATGGTGCGGATCACCGGAATCGCATCGCTGGGGACGGTCTTCCTCGTCGTCTGGTGGCTGCTGGCCGCGGCGACGTCCGAGAGCGCCTTCGGCTTCATCGACGGGCTGCTGCGCAGCTGGTTCGGCGACCTGGTGCTGTTCCTCGCATCCTGGGCGCTCTGGTATCACATGTTCGGCCGCCTGCGCCATGTGATCTGGGATTTCGGCTATATGCTCGACGTTCCGCGCTCCGAGAAGATGGGGTGGGGCATGTTCATCGGGGCCACCGTGCTGGCCGTCGTCACGGCCGTCGTGGTGTAAGGGAGGCAGACATGAATTTTCTCACCGATCGCAAAGGCGCAACCGGGCTCGGCTCCGGACGGAGCGGAACGGATTTCCACTGGAAGATCCTCGTCACCTCGGTCCTTCTGGTCGTGCTCGTGCCGCTTGCCGTCTTCACCTTCGGCGCGGGCCTCGGCGGCACGCGGGAGGAGGTGCTCGCCTATTTCAGCCATCCGTTCGTCGTGATCGTCATGGCGCTGGCGCTGGTCGTCGGCATCTCCCATTTCCTGATGGAGGCCATCGACGCCATCGAGGATTACATCGGCGGAATTCCCCGCAAGCTGACGCTGATCGCCGCGAACGCGTTCGCCTATACGCTGATGGCCACTGGCCTCTTCGCTCTCTTGAAACTCGCTCTTCAGTGACGCGCGGCAAGGACTAAAGACAATGACAGCAGCATACGAATACGAAACGCACGAATATGACGTGGTTGTGGTCGGTGCGGGCGGCTCCGGTCTGCGCGCCACCCTCGGCATGGCCGAGCAGGGCCTGCGCACCGCGTGCGTGACGAAGGTGTTCCCGACGCGCTCTCACACGGTGGCCGCGCAGGGCGGCATCGCCGCCTCGCTGTCCAACATGGGGCCGGACAACTGGCAATGGCACATGTACGACACGGTGAAGGGCTCCGACTGGCTCGGCGACACCGACGCGATGGAATACCTTGCCCGCGAAGCGCCCAAGGCCGTCTACGAGCTCGAGCATTACGGTGTGCCGTTTTCGCGTACCGAAGAAGGCAAGATCTACCAGCGCCCCTTCGGCGGCCACACCACCGAATTCGGTGAAGGCCCGCCGGTGCAGCGCACCTGCGCCGCCGCCGACCGCACCGGCCACGCGATCCTGCACACGCTCTACGGCCAGTCGGTGAAGAACAACGCCGAATTCTACATCGAATATTTCGCGATCGACCTGATCATGTCCGAGGACGGGCAATGTCAGGGCGTGGTCTGCTGGAAGCTCGACGACGGCACCTTCCACGTCTTCAACGCCAAGATGGTCGTGCTGGCCACCGGCGGCTATGGCCGTGCCTATTTCTCCGCGACCTCGGCGCATACCTGCACCGGCGACGGTGGCGGCATGGTGGCGCGCGCGGGTCTGGCGCTTCAGGACATGGAATTCGTGCAGTTCCACCCGACCGGCATCTATGGCTCCGGCTGCCTGATCACCGAGGGCGCGCGCGGCGAGGGTGGTTATCTCACCAACTCCGAGGGCGAGCGGTTCATGGAACGCTACGCGCCGACCTACAAGGACCTCGCGCCGCGGGATTATGTGTCCCGCTCGATGACGATGGAGATCCGCGAGGGCCGCGGCGTGGGCGAGCACAAGGACCACATCTTCCTCAACCTCAGCCACCTTCCGGCGGAGGCGCTGGCCGAACGCCTTCCGGGCATTTCCGAGAGCGCGAAGATCTTTGCCGGCGTGGACGTGACCAAGGAGCCGATCCCCGTCCTGCCGACCGTGCATTACAACATGGGCGGCATTCCGACGAACTATCACGGCGAGGTGCTGAACCCGACGGCGGACAACCCGACCGCCGTGGTGCCGGGGCTGATGGCGGTGGGCGAGGCGGGCTGTGCCTCCGTGCACGGGGCGAACCGCCTCGGGTCCAACTCGCTGATCGACCTCGTCGTCTTCGGCCGGGCCGCCGCGATCCGCGCGGGCCAGGTCGTCGACAAGGCCGCGCCGAACCCGGAGCTGAACCGCGCCTCCGTGGACAAGGCCTTTGCCCGGTTCGACAGCCTGCGCCACGCCAATGGCGGCACGCCGACCGCCGAGCTGCGCCTCGAGATGCAGCGCACGATGCAGGCCGACGCCGCCGTGTTCCGCACCGACAAGACGCTGAAGGAAGGCGTGGAGAAGATGACCTCCGTTGCCGCGAAGCTCGACGACCTGCATGTCACCGATCGCACGCTGGTGTGGAACTCCGACCTGATGGAGACGCTCGAGCTCACGAACCTCATGCCGAACGCGCTTGCGACGATCGTCGGCGCCGAGGCGCGCAAGGAGAGCCGCGGGGCGCATGCCCACGAGGATTACCCCGAGCGCGACGACAAGAACTGGCGTATCCACACGATTGCCCGCGTGGACGGCAACAGCGTCGAACTGAGCTATCGCCCGATCATCGAGGCGCCGCTGACCACCGAAGCGGAAGGCGGCATCAGCCTCAAGAAGATCGCGCCGAAAGCGCGGACGTTCTGATCCAGCGACCTGCATGGCCGCTCTCCGGGCGGCCATCTCCTGTAACCGGACACGATCCATGACCCTGAAACTTTTCTGGTGGAATGAGCAGCCGAACTTCGGAGATCGCATCTCCGGGGATATCGTTGCCCATGTTTCCGGCCAGGAGGTGGAGTGGGCTCCCCCGCGGGCTGCGGCGCTGATCTCCACGGGCAGCATCATGTCTGCGGCGCGGCGCAGTTTCAAAAGCGGTCGCGCCGACCGGCCGTGGATATGGGGAACGGGGGCGATGAAGCCGCTGCCCGCCGATTTCGTGGATCACGTTCGCATTGCGGCTCTGCGTGGCCCCGTCACCCGCGAGCTTTTGGGTGCTGAGACCGAGATCTTCGGCGATCCGGGGCTCCTGATGCCCTTCGTTCTGGGCGAAAGGATCGCGCAGGAGGACAAGATCGGCATCGTTCCTCACCAGTCTCGGGTGGAGGAGATCACCGAATTGCTGCGGGGAAGCCGGCAGGACCTCGTGGTGATTGATCCCCGTGCGGAAAATCATCTCGATGTCGTGCGGGAGATTGCCTCCTGCAAGGCGATCTTCTCGTCGAGCTTGCACGGGCTGATCATCGCGGATGCCTTCGGGGTGCCGAATGTCTGGCTCGACCCGGCGGGAAATCATCCCTTTGCGCGGCTGAAATTCTACGATTACGCCGCGGGGATCGGGCGGGCTTTGCCCTTGCCGGTGCCGCTCTCCGCGATTGGCGCCGTGCTGGAGGCGGGCGTTCCCGGAATTTCCTACGCGGAAGGGATACGTGCCGCACAACATCGGTTGTTCGACAGTTTCCCGACAGAACTCAAAACCGCGAACGCGCCCAAGGTTCCGGCCGCGTTCGAGATGGAGGTGGCGGTATGATCCTGCGTCACATCCCGGATAAGGCGGAGGCGGGCACCGGGGAACCGGTGCATGTCTCTCTCGACCGGAAATCACACAACGCCCCCAGGGGCATCATAAACGGAAGACCCGCACGCGGGCCCAAACACGAGAGGCCGGCCCCGCGCCGCAAGGAGGACTGACATGGTTCAATTCAACCTTCCCAAAAATTCGCGGATCGTGACCGGCAAGACCTGGCCGAAGCCCGAGGGCGCGACCAATCTGCGCAAGTTCCAGATCTATCGCTTCAATCCCGAGGACGACAGGAATCCGAGTGTCGACACCTATTTCGTCGATATGGACAAATGCGGTCCGATGGTTCTCGACGCGCTGATCAAGATCAAGAACGAGATCGACCCGACGCTGACCTTCCGCCGGTCCTGCCGCGAGGGGATCTGTGGCTCCTGCGCGATGAACATCGACGGGATCAATACGCTGGCGTGCATCTACGGGCTCGACGAGATCCGGGGCGACGTGAAGATCTACCCGCTGCCGCACATGCCGGTGGTGAAGGACCTGATCCCGGACCTGACGCATTTCTATGCGCAGCATGCCTCGATCATGCCCTGGCTCGAGACCAAGACCAACCGTCCCGAGAAGGAATGGCGCCAGTCGATCGAAGACCGCAAGAAGCTCGACGGTCTCTATGAATGCGTGATGTGCGCTTCCTGTTCGACGGCCTGCCCGTCCTACTGGTGGAACGGCGACAAGTACCTCGGCCCGGCTGCGCTCCTGCACGCCTATCGCTGGATCATCGACTCGCGCGACGAGGCGACGGGCGAGCGGCTCGACCAGCTCGAGGATCCGTTCAAGCTCTATCGCTGCCACACGATCATGAACTGCGCGAAGACCTGCCCGAAGGGTCTCAACCCGGCCGCGGCCATCGCGCATATCAAGAAGATGATGCTCGAACGCGCGCACTGAGCCGCGCCGTCCCTGCGCACGATCCGAAGACCCCGCCCTCCGGCGGGGTTTTCTTTTGCGGGGACTTCCCCTTGCGCCCGGCGGCGGAACGGAACATCGTCCGGAAAAACTTCCAGAGGCTGTAGTCATGCGCAAATCCATTGGTGCCCGTTTCCTGATCGTCGCCCTGCTGACGCTTCTCATGTTCATTCCGCTGTTCTTCGTCTCCGACATCGTGCAGAGCCGGAAGACCTATTCCCAGAGCACGCTCCGGGAGGTCGGGCAGGAATGGGGCGGAGAGCAGGTGATCGCCGGCCCCCTGCTCGTCGTGCCGGTCGAGGAGACGGTGGAGCGGACCGAGAGCGAGCCGGTGGTCGACCCGGAGACGGGCGAGGTGGTGATGAATGCCGACGGAACGCCGCGCGCGCGGCAGGTGACGCGGCGCGTGACCGTGCCCCGTGCGCCGATCCATGTCTACCCGCGCCGCTTCGACGTGGAGGTGGACACGGAGACCGAGGTGCGCAAGCGCGGGATCTTCACCGTGCCGGTCTATCGTGCGGCGCTCGTCATGCAGTTCGACTTTCCGACCGAGGAGATCGCGGCGCAGGCGCAGGGCGAGGAGGCGATCCTCTGGGATCAGGCACGGCTCGTGCTTTCGCTGTCGTCGAACGCGGCGCTGCGCGGCGAGGCGGTGCTGACGGTCGACGGGACCGAGGAGCCGCTCGAACCCATCGCCTCCGCGGACCGTGCGGCGGGGATCATGGCGAGCCTCGGCGACCCGCGTGCGCGGGGGGACTACCGCCTCGCGCTCACGCTCAACGGCGCGCAGTCCTTCCAGATCGCGCCGGTGGGGCGGCAGACCTCGGTGACGCTCACCTCCGACTGGCCGCATCCGAGCTTCGGCGGGGCCTTTCTGCCGGATGGGTCCGAGATCACGGAGGAGGGCTTTTCCGCCACCTGGACGATCCCGCATCTCGCGCGGACGCTGCCGCAGATCACGCGGGAGGACTACACCGACGCGCTGCGGTATGGCATGGCCTTCGGCGTGGACCTGATCGAGCCGAACGATTTCTATCAGAAGTCCTTCCGCGCGGCGAATTACTCGATCCTCTTCATCGCGCTCACTTTCCTCACCGTGCTGCTGGTGGAACGCGGGACGGAACGCCCGGCGCATCCGGTGCAATACATCCTCATCGGGCTGGCGCAGTCGATCTTCGTCCTGCTGATGGTCGCCTATTCCGAACAGATCGGATTTGCCGCCGCCTATGGCGTGGCGGCGGGGGCGACGATCCTGCTCCTGACCTTCTTCGGCTGGGTGGGGCTGAAGCTCGGGAAGCGGACCGCGGTGCTCGCGCTGATGCTCGTCGTGCTTTACGGGGTGCTCTACCTGATCCTGCAATCGGCGGATTACGCGCTTCTGGCCGGGGCGAGCCTTGCCTTCGTCGCGCTCGCGGCGACGATGTATTTCACCCGCAACGAGGACTGGTACGGGCCGGAGGGCACGACCTTCTGGGGCCGGACGAAGCGGGAGAAACCCGCGCCCGCCGCCGGTCCGCCGCAGAAGTAACCCAAGCGTGACCGCGCCGCCGTTCCCCCCGGCGGCGCTTTGCGCTAGGGCAGGGATATGCTGGTTCTGCTTCCCCTCATCGTGATCGCTGTCTATCTCGGCCTCTACCTGATGCGCAGCGGGCGCACCGCCGATTGCCGCTGGCGCCAGACGGGGCGCGATGCGGAGGGGATCGACTGGGCCTGTCCGGTCTGCGGCGGGTCGACGCGCACGGAAAAGGGCGAGCCGCGTTTCTGTGCGGCAAAGCCAGCACCCTGAAATCCGGCGGTTTTTCTGCGTTGCAGCGAGGGCATGGCGACTATGCGCCGAAAGGGGGCTGTGCCCGCGGGGTTTGCATCCTAAGTCCGGGGTCAAGGGAGGGCCGAAAGACCCCGAACGGAGATGAGACGATGACCCTGCACGATGCCGCCCTGACCAAGGATGCCGAGAAAGCCGCGATCAAGGTTGCCGACTGGCTCGAATATTACGCCCCGGCCACGCCGGCGGTGAAGGTGAGCGAAGAGATCGCCCCGCGCAAGCTCGCGGCCCTCGAACAGATGTACGCCTATTACGAGGCCTGATCCCAGGCGCTCGTCCGGTTGAAAAGCCCCGCGCTCCGACGAGAGGCGGGGCTTTCGCATGTCAGCAGTAGCGTTCCACGCCGAAAAGCTGCGTGTCCGAATAGCGGTCGCCTGCCGCCCAGCCCGCGGGCAGGATCTGTTCGATCTCCCAGAGATCGTCCTCCGACAGACCGATCTCCGCGGCCTGCGCCCAGTCCGCAAGGTGTTCCGCGGTACGGGTGCCGGGGATCGGGATCAGGTGGTCGCCCTGGTGCAGCACCCAGGCGATCGCGAGGGCCGGAGGCGTGACGCCCTTGTCTTCGGCGAAGCGGCGGAAGGCGCGGATATAGTCCATGTTCTCCGACCAGTTCGGCTCCAGGAAGCGGGGGTTCTGCTTGCGGAAATCGTGGCTCCCGAAACTCTGCGGATCGAGATCGCCCACACCCAGGGCGCCGCGCCCGATGGGGGAGAAGGGGATGAAGGCGATGCCGAGGTCCTCGCAGGTCTGGATCACCCCGAGTTCGGGCAGCCGCGTCCAGAGCGAATATTCGTTCTGCACCGCGGTGAGGGGCACGACCCTGTGTGCCCGCCGGATCGTGGAGGGCGCGACCTCCGACAGTCCCCAGGCGTCGATCAGCCCTTCCTCGATGAGCCGGCCCATGGTTTCGGCGACCTCCTCGACGGGGCGTTTCTCCTCGCGGCGGTGGATGTAGTAGAGTTCCACCTTGTCCCGGTTCAGCTTCTGAAGCGAGCTTTCGAGTTCGGCGCGGATATAGTCCGCATCGTTCGAGTAGTGGCGCGGCGGGCCGGGGATGATCCCGGCCTTCGTGGCCAGTGTGATCCTGGCGCCGGTCTGTTTCAGATACTGCCCGACGATCCGTTCTGCCCGGCCCATGCCGTAGATATTCGCCGTGTCCCAGAAGTCGATCCCGGCGGCCGCGACGGCGGCGAGCGTTTCGAGGCTGGTATCGTCGTCGGCGGGACCGAAGAACCCGCCGAAGCTCATGCTTCCGAAGCCGATGGCAGAGACCGTCGGACCCTCCGCACCGAGGCGGCGTTTGGGCATCGTCATGAAAAATCCTTTGTTGCGCGTCGTGAAAGACGGTTCACCGGCTCCAGAGCACCTCTGCCTCGCGGGTGGACCGGTCCACAGAGTAACGTGTTTCGCCGGAGGGGCAACAGCGTGGATCGTCATCCTTGAGCGTGGTCATGGTCAATTCGATGCGCTCCGGGAAAAACGCCGTGTCCCGCGGCTGGTGGCCGAACACGCCGGACACCGGGCCGAGATAGGCAAGCGAGACCGGCTCCTGCATCACGCTGAAATGGCCGACCGCGATGGAGGTCGATCCGGCCGAGCCCTCGATCCATTCATAGACAACGCCGAGCGCCTCGGTCGCCTGGGCCGGGTCGGCGTGGTTCGGCAGGAAGAAGGATGCCTCCACATGTTCGGGTTTTCCCGCGAGGTCGGAAAAGAGGGCGGGGTCGAGATTGGGCCAGTCCTGCGCGGCCAGCGGCAGGGGCAGCGCAAGGGGCAGGGCGAGAGAGAGGAGGCTGAACAGGGCGCGCATGGATCACTCTTCACGATGGGCTGTGCCCCGAAAGAGTGACCCGTCGCGCGATTCCGATCAAGCCTCAGGCAAAGGCCGCCTCGAGCGCGATCTCGACCATGTCGCCGAAGCTGCGTTCGCGGTCGTCCGACGGCAGGGCCTCATGGGTGAGCAGGTGATCGGAGACGGTCATGATGCCGAGCGCGCGGACGCCGTGGCGGGCTGCGAGGTTGTAGAGCTCGGCAGTCTCCATCTCCACCCCGAGGATGCCGTGCCGCACCATGATCTCGTTGAGGTCCGGGCGTTCGTCGTAGAAGACGTCCGAGGAATAGATTCCGCCGACATGGACGCCGACCTCGCGCCTGCGCGCGGCGGCCACCGCGGCCTCCAGAAGCCCGTAATCGGCGCAGGGCGCGAAGTTCAGCTCGCGGAAGATGCCGCGGGAGGGGGTCGAGAGCGTGGTGGCGGTCATGGCGATGACGATGTCCCGCAGCCTGATCCGCTCCTGCATGGCGCCGGCGGAGCCGATGCGGATCAGCGTCCTGGCGCCATATTCGGTGATGAGCTCGTTGGCGTAGATCGACAGGGAGGGCATGCCCATGCCGGAGCCGTGGATGGTGACACGGTTGCCCTTCCACAGGCCGGTATAGCCGTACATGCCCCGCACCTCGTTCACCAGCCGGGCCTCCTCGAGAAAGGTCTCGGCCGCCCATTTCGCGCGCCGCGGATCGCCGGGCAGGAGGACGGTTTCGGCGATGTCGCCTTTGGCGGCGGAGATATGGGGCGTCGGCATGTCGGCTTTCCTGCGATTGCGGTTGGAGTGCCAGCCTAGCCGCTCGGGCGGAAAGGGCAAGATCGCGGGCCGCGACGTCACCGCAGGATGCGGAAGCCTGTGTCGTCGGGTGCCTGCGCGGAGGTGACGCGCACATCGCTGACCGCCGCCGCGCCGGGGCCGTCCCAGAAGGCGGTGCACATCTCCTCGACCGCTGCGTCCGGGCCGGAGACGAGCGCCGTGACGGATCCGTCCTCCTCGTTGCGGACCCAGCCGGAGAGGTCGAGCGCATCGGCGCGCGCCTTGGTCCAGGCGCGGTAGGCGACGCCCTGGACGCGGCCGGTGATGCGGATGTGACGCGAAAGCTGTGCCATGGCGATCAAGCTATGGCGCCGGGGCCGTGCGTCAACGTCATTCGGCGGCCTTCGAGGCCGGGTCGACGAGGCCGACGATGTCGAACATGATGCGGTTCAGTTCGAAATCCTTGGGCGTGTAGACGCGCGCAACGCCCATGGCGCGCAGGCGCGTGGCGTCCTCCTCGGGAATGATGCCGCCGACGATCACCGGGACATGGCCGAGCCCTGCCGCGCGCATCCGCTCGATGAGATCCGCGATGAGCGGCAGGTGCGAGCCCGACAGGATCGACAGGCCCACGACATGCGCCGCGTCACGTCCCGCCGCTTCGACGATCTCGGCGGGGGTGAGGCGGATGCCCTCGTAGGTGATGTCCATGCCGACATCGCGGGCGCGCGCGGCGATCTGTTCGGCGCCGTTCGAGTGGCCGTCGAGGCCGGGCTTGCCCACGAGGAACTTGAGCCTGCGCCCGAGGGCGGCAGACACGCGCGCCACCTCGTCGCGGATCCCGTCGAGCCCTTCGGTGCGGTTCGACGGGTTCGCGGAGACGCCGGTGGGCCCGCGATACTGGCCGAAGACCGCGCGGACCACGTCGCCCCATTCGCCGGTGGTCGCGCCGGCCTTCGCCGCCTCGATGGAGGCGGGCATGATGTTGGTGCCGTCCTGTGCCGCCTGACGCAGCCGTGCCAGAGCGGCCTTCACCGCCGCCTCGTCGCGCTCCGTGCGCCACGCGTTCAGCCGCCCGATCTGGTCGGCTTCGGCCTCCGGATCGGCCTTCATGATCGCGCCTTCGCCGGTGGTGAGCGGGGAAGGCTCTCCGACGGTCCAGCGGTTCACGCCCACGACCACGGTCTCGCCCTCCTCGATCCGGCTGATCCGCTCGGCATTCGCCTCCACGAGGCGCGATTTCATGTAGTCGATCGCGCCGATGGCCCCGCCCATCCCGTCGAGCGTGTCGAGCTCGGCGCGCGCGCCCTCCTTCAGCGCCGCGACCTTCCGCTCCACCGCCGGATTGTCCTCGAACAGGTCGTCATATTCAAGCAGGTCGGTCTCGTAGGCGAGGATCTGCTGCATCCGGAGCGACCATTGCTGATCGAAGGGGCGCGGCAGGCCCAGTGCCTCGTTCCAGGCCGGAAGCTGCACCGCGCGGGCGCGGGCGTTCTTGCTGAGCGTCACGGCGAGCATCTCGATCAGGATGCGGTAGACGTTGTTTTCCGGCTGCTGTTCGGTCAGGCCGAGGCTGTTCACCTGCACGCCGTAGCGGAAGCGGCGGAACTTCGGATCCTCGACGCCGTAGCGGTCGCGCGTGATCTCGTCCCACAGCTCGACGAAGGCGCGCATCTTGCACATTTCGGTGACGAAGCGGATGCCCGCGTTCACGAAGAAGGAGATCCGCCCGACCATGGCGGGGAAGGCCTCGGCCGGCACCTTTTTCTTGAGATCGTCGAGAACGGCGATGGCGGTGGCCAGCGCGAAGGCCAGTTCCTGCTCCGGCGTCGCGCCGGCCTCCTGCAAATGGTAGGAACAGACGTTCATCGGGTTCCATTTCGGCAGATGTTCGCGCGTATAGGCGGCAACGTCGGTGATCATCCTGAGCGAGGGGTGCGGCGGACAGACATAGGTGCCGCGCGAGAGATATTCCTTGATGATGTCGTTCTGGACCGTGCCCTGAAGTTTCGAGACATCCGCGCCCTGTTCCTCCGCCACTGCGATATAGAGCGCGAGGAGCCATGGCGCGGTCGCGTTGATCGTCATCGAGGTGTTCATCTGTTCCAGCGGGATCTCATCGAACAGCATCCGCATGTCGCCCAGATGCGCGACCGGCACGCCGACCTTGCCGACCTCGCCCCTGGCAAGCTCGTGATCGCTGTCGTAGCCGGTCTGCGTCGGCAGGTCGAAGGCCACGGACAGCCCGGTCTGCCCCTTGGACAGGTTGGTGCGATAGAGCGCGTTCGAGGCCTGTGCGGTCGAATGACCGGCATAGGTGCGGAACAGCCAGGGCTTGTCCCGTGCGATCTCCGTTTTCGCGTCCGACATGGCAGATCTCCCCAGATTGGCGAAGAAACAATATTTCTCGATTTGAGTTATGCGTAAAATATTGTGGCATTGTCAATTCGCCGCAATGCGGCGGGGGCGCTGAATGTCGGGCCGTCGGGGAATGACGCAAGGAAATTTCTGCGGGATTTTGGGATTTTTCTCTTTCCAGCCCCCCGCTTGGATAGGAATTTTGAAATCCATGAGATTATTTAATTTCAAAATATGATGAAAAATAATTGAAATATTGCGCACGAAATTATATTACCAAGCCAAGGCGACGCGATTCTGCGTCGCGGCACGGACATGACCCCAAGGCCCGGCCACTCCCGGAGCGGGGGCCGAAACGGAGGAAGACGCGATGGCGCTCGACACGAACCAGCCGGCCTACGCGGCCGAAGAAAAAGAGCTCTACGAGATCGGCGAACTGCCCCCGATGGGCTATGTGCCGCCGAAGATGTACGCCTGGGCGATCCGCCGTGAGCGGCACGGAGAGCCGGAGCAGTCCTTCCGGCAGGAGGTTGTCGACACATGGAAGATCGACAGCCATGAGGTTCTGGTGCTCGTGATGGCCGCGGGGGTCAATTACAACGGCGTCTGGGCCGGGCTCGGCAAGCCGATCTCGCCCTTCGACGTGCACAAGCAGGACTATCACATCGCGGGCTCCGACGCCTCCGGCATCGTCTGGGCCGTGGGCGACAAGGTGAAGACCTGGAAGGTCGGCGACGAGGTGGTGATCCATTGCAACCAGGACGACGGCGACGACGAGGAATGCAACGGCGGCGATCCGATGTATTCCCCGAGCCAGCGGATCTGGGGCTATGAAACCGGCGACGGCTCCTTTGCCCAGTTCGCCCGCGTCCAGGCGCAACAGCTCATGCCGCGGCCGCAGCACCTGACCTGGGAAGAAAGCGCCTGTTACACGCTGACGCTGGCGACGGCCTACCGCATGCTGTTCGGCCATGCGCCGCACGAGCTGCGTCCGGGGCAGAACGTGCTGGTCTGGGGCGCGTCGGGCGGGCTCGGCTCCTACGCGATCCAGCTTGCCAACACGGCGGGGGCGAATGCGATCGGGGTGATCTCTGACGAGAGCAAGCGGCAGTTCGTGATGGATCAGGGCGCGAAGGGCGTCATCAACCGCAAGGATTTCAACTGCTGGGGCCAGCTCCCGGTGGTCAACAGCCCGGAATACAACGCGTGGCTCAAGGAGGCGCGCAGGTTCGGCAAGGCGATCTGGGACATCACCGGCAAGGGCGTGAATGTCGACATGGTCTTCGAGCATCCGGGCGAGGCGACCTTTCCCGTCTCCACACTCGTGGTGAAGAAGGGCGGCATGGTGGTTATCTGCGCCGGCACCTCCGGGTTCAACTGCACCTTTGACGTGCGCTATATGTGGATGCACCAGAAGCGCCTCCAGGGCTCGCATTTCGCAAATCTCAAGCAGGCCGCCGCCGCGAACCGCCTGATGTGCGAAGGCCGGCTCGATCCCTGCATGTCCGAGGTGTTCGGCTGGGCGGAGATCCCGGCGGCGCATACGAAGATGCTGCGCAACGAACACAAGCCCGGCAACATGGCCGTGCTCGTGCAGGCGCCGCGCACCGGGCTGAAGACCCTCGGGGATGTGCTCGCCTCCGGCAGGTGATGCCGGCGCGGGATGCTGTCCTCGGAGGGTTTCCCGCCCATCGGACCCGCGCCGCTCTCCGGTCGGAGAGCGGTTTTTTCGTTTCTGTTGACATTATGCAACTATAGGTTGTAATCAGGCGCGCGCACTCCCGTATGAAATGACGGGCGGCGCAAAAGCGCAAGTCCATATGTGCGGGATCAATGAAATCAATGAGTTATTAGAAATCATGCAGTTGCTCTGCATGGCCTCGCCATTTATGGGGAGGGCAAAACCGCGAATTTCAAAATGCGAACCGCATGTCTAAAGTTGAAAAGGTGTCGAAAAGGACAGCGGAAAAGAGGTTTACATGCGCAACGATTGGATACTTGATGTTCTCACTGACCTGCGGTCGTTCGCTGAACAGAACGGCCTCAAGGCGAGTGCGGAGCAGTTGGGAGACACATGCCTCGTCGTCGCCGCCGAACTGGCCAATGCGGGTTCAGAAAAGAGGTCGCAGCAGGCGGAAGCGCATGACAGCGGATTTGCAGAGCTTTCTGGAGGATATCCAGCAAGTTAAGACATTCGGGGATTTCCAGGGCGCGACAGAGAAGCTGCGCGACCTGCTCGGCATTTCGCATGTGGTATATCATTGGGTGAACAGTGTGGGGGAACGGTTCGGCGCCGGAACCTATTCCTCCGAATGGGTCGACCGCTATCTCGAAAAGGATTACCTGCGCATCGACCCCGTCATCTTCGGCTGCTTCCAGCGGTTCACTCCGGTCAACTGGAAACAGCTCGACTGGTCGGGCAAGGCCGCGAAGGCCTTCTTCTTCGATGCGCTCGACCACGGCGTCGGCAATCAGGGCTACACCATCCCGATTCGGGGACCGAACGGACAGTTCGCGCTTTTCACCCTCAACGGCACGGTGCCCGATGACGCCTGGGAACGGCTGATCTCCCGCCATGAACGGGATCTCGTGATCGTCGCCCATGAGTTCAACAAGAAGGCCCTCGCCTTCGAAGCGGTGGACGAGACGACGGCGAGCCCGGCGCTGTCGCCGCGGGAGCTGTCGGCGATCACCCACGTGGCGAAGGGGCTGAGCCGCGCGCAGGCGGCGGTGGAGATGGGGATCTCGGAACACACGCTGCGGGTCTATATCGAATCAGCGCGCCACAAGCTCGGGGCGATGAACACGACTCACGCGGTGGCGCGGGCGCTGTCGATGGGGCTTATCATCGTCTGAAATGCTCAAATCTTCAACTCTCCCTGCGGGTGAGAGGCCGCGCCTCACGGTTGTGCGGTGAACGCAGGGTGAACATCCCCGAAACTGTCGCGTTCCGCTTGATCAGAACATGGTTAATACTTGCACCTTAGCGTCATCAACAGTTGACCGAAACAGGAGCTTCAGACCCATGCTACGCTACATCTACGCCGACGATCTCGCCTATTTCCCGCGCCTGCGCGACACCATGTTCCGCGACCGCGCCGACCAGTTCAAACGCCGCCTCGGATGGGAGGTGAAGGTGAACGAGGCGGGCGAGGAACGCGACGAATACGACGCGATCAACCCGCTTTATGTCATCTGGCAAAAATCCGACGGAACCCATGGCGGTTCGATGCGATTCCTGCCGACCACCGGGGACACGATGGTCAACGACCATTTCTCCCATATCAACGACGGCAAGCGCATCGAGAGTCCCTTCATCTGGGAATGTACGCGCTTCTGCCTCGCGCCCGGCGCGGATCGCCGCGTGACGGCGGCGCTGACCGTCGGGGCAGGGGAGATCATGGACGAATTCAACCTGCGGCATTTCGTGGGGGTCTTCGACCCGCGGATGGAGCGGATCTATTCGCTGATGGGGCTCAATCCCGATGTGCTCGGCCGCGTCGGAGAGGGCCGCAATACGATCGGCGTGGGCCTTTGGGAGATGCACGAGGACGTCTTCGCACCCACGCTCGAGAAGGCGGGGTTCGACCGCGCGACCTCGAAGCGGTGGTTCCGGGAAGCCTTCGATCGCTCGGTCCTCGGGGACACGCGCGCCATCGCCTGATACGCTTGCCTCTGGTCCCCGTGGCGGCGTCCCTGTAGGGTCGCCGCCATGAGCCGCACAGTCCTGTCCCTTTCCGACGATCAGGCCGAAGCCTTCGACGCCGTCAGCGAGATGCTGAGGGGCGTGGGCGTCGATCTCGACGCGGGTGTGCTCCTGCCTCCGGGGCAGGGCAAGAGCGCCGTGCGCGCGGTCATCGGCAAGGCCGGGTCGGGCAAGACGCTGCTCCTGGCGCAGCTCTACAAGGCGCTCGAGGAGGCAGGCGTCGAGGTCGTGTCCGGCGACTGGGAGGGAAAACGCCGCAAGGAACGGCGCACCCTCGCCATTCTTGCGCCGACGAACAAGGCCGCCTCGGTCCTGCGCCATCGGGGGGTGCCGGCGACGACGATCCACCGCATCCTCTATACGCCGGTCTATGACCCGCTCTACGAGGATCTCGCCGAGTGGCTCGCGGGCAACGGCGAGCGGCCGCAGATCGAGGGGCTGACCGAGGAGGCGCTCGACCGCGCCCATGCCTTCTACCAGACGCATAAATCCGTGCCGGGCGCCTTTGCCGCGGCGGGGCTCAGGGGGTCGGATTTCATCACCGGCTGGAAGCGGCGCGAGGATCCGCTCGACATCGGGTTCATCGACGAAAGCTCGATGCTCGACAAGCGCCAGTTCGAGGATCTCCAGGAGATCTTTCCGACCCTCGTGCTGTTCGGCGACCCGGCCCAGCTCGCGCCGGTCAACCAGGCCGGCGAGATGATCTTCGACGCGCTGCCGAAGGCGCAGGTCCACAGCCTGAGCCGCATCCACCGGCAGGAGGCCGACAACCCGATCCTCGACCTCGCCCATGCGCTCGCCGATCCTGAGGTCGATTTCCATCGCTTCGAGCGCATGGTGGAGGAGGCCGCGGCACGGGACGAGCGGGTGGTCTTCGCCCCGCGGGTGGAAGCGGACCTGATGGCGCGCTCGCCCGTCCTCGTGTGGCGCAACGCGACGCGGATCCGCCTTATCCAGGCATTCCGCGGCGCCTTCGACGCGCCAGCCGACGCGCTTCTGCCCGGCGAGCCGCTGATCTGCGACGGGATCGAGCTGCCGATGAAGCACCGCAAGAAGCGGCTCGACCTGGAGGCGCGGGGGCTCATCAAGGGCGCACAGGTGGTCTACAAGGGGCCGGGGCGCAAGCCGGGATTTTCGCGGCTCTACGTGATGGGGGCGGAGGATCCCGACCTGTCGGCGGCCTCCATCGTGAAGATCGAATTTCCCGGCGAGGAGGAGCCGTTCATCCCTTATGCCGCGCGGATGGGCGCGACCTTCCTGCATGGCGCGGCGGTGACGATCCACAAGGCGCAGGGCTCGCAATGGGAGAATGTTCAGGTCTTCGCCCCCGACATCTACGCCGCCGCGCGGGCGGGCCGGGTGGAGGCGGGCACGCCGCTCTGGAAGCGGCTGACCTATGTGGCGATCACGCGGGCGGAGACGCGGCTTCTCTGGGTGACGCGGGCGATGCTGGCCAAGCCGACCGCGCCGCTCTCGGTCGAGGATCTGAAGCCGAAGGTGGCCGTGCCGCTCACGCTCGAGGCGGAGGAGGACGGCTTTCTCTGATCAGCGGCGGATCAGCCGGAAGATCGCGGAGGCCCCCCAGCCGCAGAAGGCGGCGACCGCCAGCGCCATCACGCCGTAGAGGAAGGCATTGCGATAGGCGAGATTGTAGAGCCAGCGTTCGAGCCCGACCTTCTCCACGTCGATCGAGGTGCCGTAGCTGTCGATCACCTTGCCGTCGCGCAGCAGGAAGATGCGCGTGGCATAGCCGCCTTCGACGATATTGGCGGGCAGGGCGATGGAGGTGCGGAACAGCGTGTCCTCCACCAGTTCGACCTCGCCCTCGCGCGTGCGGTAGAGATCCGCGTTCCGCCGCAGCCGCAGGATCGCGTCGCGGGCGGGCAGGCCGCGCAGACCGGGCAGGATGCGCTTGTCGGCGGTGATCTTCCACAGGCTGTCGGTGAGCGGCGGGAGGATTTCGTCGAGTGCGCGGGTGGAGGCGACAGTGTAGAACACGGGCGTGTGCCCGACGACCTGCGCCTCCACGTTGATCCAGATGCCGAAACGGCGGTCCTTGCGGCGGATCGTCTCGACCTGTTCGGGGCCGGCGACGGTGACGATCACGTCGAGATTGCTGTCGCGCGGGATGGTTTCCTCGCGCTTGATTGCGCCGAAGACGAGGATCTCGGAGCCTTCGAAATTCGCGTTCACCGAAACCTGCGTCTGGCTCAGGGCGGCGACGACCTGTTCGGCGGCGCCGGGCAGGGGGGCGAGGCCGAGGGCGAGGGTGAGGAGCGCGAGGAACCGTCTCATGTCAGAACCCGATCGAATAGACTTCGCGCGGCGGGATCAGAAGGTCGATGCCGAGCTTGAGACAGACCGCGAGGACGAGCAGCGCGAGCAGGATGCGGAGTTGTTCGGCCTTGAGCTTCAGCCCGATCTGCGTGCCGATCTGCGCGCCGATGACGCCGCCCACGAGCAACAGGAAGGCGAGCAGCACGTCGACCGTGTGGTTGGTATAGGCGTGCAGCATCGTGGTGAAGCCGGCGGTGAAGATGATCTGGAACAGTGACGTGCCCACCACGACCTTCGTGGGCATGCCGAGAATGTAGATCATCGCGGGCACCATGATGAAGCCGCCGCCCACGCCCATGATCGCGCCGAGCATCCCGACCATCATGCCGACGCCCACGGGCGGAATGGCGGAGATGTAGAGGCCGGAGGCGCGGAATTTCATCTTGAAGGGCAGGGTATGGACCCAGAGGTGTTTCTTGCGCTCGGGCCGCCCGGCCGGACGGCCCCTCGCGCGCCTGATCGCCTTGAGCGACTCGATGAGCATGAGAACGCCGACGATGCCGAGGAAGACGACGTAGCAGAGCGTGACAAGCAGGTCGACCTGCCCCAGCGCCTTGAGCATGTTGAAGATCTGGATGCCGAGCGCGGAGCCGACGAGCCCGCCGGCGAGCAGGACGGCCCCCATCTTCAGATCCACTGTCCGGCGCTTGAAATGCGTCAGGACGCCCGAGACGGAGGAGGCGACGATCTGGTTGGCGGAGGTGGCGACGGCGACCGCGGGCGGAATGCCGACGAAGAACAGCAGCGGGGTGATGAGAAACCCGCCGCCGACGCCGAACATGCCGGAGAGGATGCCGACGATACCTCCGATGCCGAGGAGGATGAACGCGTTCACCGAGACTTCTGCAATGGGGAGAAATATCTGCATGTGCTGGGCTCTCGCGGCGTCTTTTCTCAGGAATGCCTTGAAACGCGGCGGGCGTCAAATGCTCTGCCGCAGGCGCGAAGGAAAAGCCGGGCCGCAGCCCCGCCGTTCCGACCGGCCGGATCGGATCACCGTTCCTTCACATAGGGCTTTCCGCCCGCGCGCGGCGGGATCGCCTTGCCCACGAACCCCGCGAGGATGATCACCGTGAGGATATAGGGCAGGGCCTGCATGAACTGCACCGGGATCACGATATCCCCGAGCGCGATCGACTGGTAACGGTTGCCGATCGCCTCCAGCAGCCCGAAGAGCAGCGTTGCCCAGAGGGCGTACCACGGCCGCCATTTTGCGAAGATGAGCGCGGCGAGGGCGATATAGCCGCGGCCGGCGGACATGTCCTTGACGAAGCCGGCGGCGAGCGAGGCGAGGTAGGTGCCCGCGAGGCCGCAGAGCACGCCCGCGATCACGAGCGCCGCATAGCGCAGCCGCACCACGGAGACGCCTGCCGTGTCGACGGCGCCGGGATTTTCCCCGACGGCGCGCAGGCGCAGGCCGAAGCGGGTGCGGTAGAGCACCCACCACGACAGCGGCACGGCCGCGAGGGCGACATAGGTGAGCGCCGTGTGGCCGGAGATCAATTCGTCATAGGCGGGACCGATGACCGGCACTCTCGCCATCGCGTCGGAAAAGGGCAGGTTCCAGGATTCGAACCGCCCGCCGCCGAACAGCGAGGGCGTGCGCCCGCCGAGGGCGAACCAGCTCTGCCCGACGACGATGGTCAGGCCGGCGGCGAGGAAGTTGAGCGCGACGCCGGAGATGAGCTGGTCGCCGTTGAAGGTGATGGAGGCGAGCCCGTGCAGCATCGAGAAGGCGAGCGATCCCGCGACGCCCGCGAGCAGCCCGAGCCAGATCGAGCCGGTGACGGCGGCCACGGCACCGGAGAGGAAGGCGGCGGCGAGGAGCTTGCCCTCGAGGCCGATGTCCACGATGCCCGCCCGTTCGGAGAAGAGCCCCGCGAGACATGTGAGCAGCAGCGGCGTCGCGAGGCGCAAGGAGCTGTCGAGGATCTGGATGACGGTGAGATAGTCCATGGCTCAGGCGTCCTTCCTGCGGCGACTGAGGGCGAGGAACAGTTTTTCGAGCGGGATCCTCACCATGTTGTCGAGCGCGCCGGTGAACAGGATGACGAGCGCCTGGATGACCACGACGAGTTCGCGCGGGATCGATTCCCAGAAGGCGAGCTCCGCCCCGCCCTGGTAGAGAAAGCCGAACAGGAGGGCGGCGAGCACGATGCCGACGGGATGGTTGCGCCCCATGAGCGCGACCGCGATCCCGATGAACCCCGCGCCCTCGACCGCGTTGTCGATCAGCCGCTCGGCCTCTCCCATCACGTTGTTGATCGCCATGAGCCCCGCGAGCGCGCCGGAGATCAGCATGGCGATGATGACGATGCGCACCGGGTTGATGCCCGCGTATTTCGCCGCCGTCTCCGACTGGCCATAGGCGCGGATCTCGTAGCCGAGCCGCGTGCGCCAGATCAGGACATAGAAGGCGATCGCGGCGAGGATCGCGACCACGAAGGAGATGTTCGCGGGCGCGTTGCGGTTGAACCCGATCCCGAAGGGGGCGAGCATCTCGTGGAAGGTCGGCAGGTGGGCGCCGGCCCCGAAGCGCGCGCTCTCGGTCGCCATGGCGCCGGGAACCTTCAGGTGGTTCAGCAGGATATAGCCGACGAGCGCGGAGGCGATGAAATTGAACATGATCGTCGTGATCACGATATGGCTGCCCCGTTTCGCCTGGAGCCAGGCCGGGATGAACGCCCAGGCGGCGCCGAACAGCGCGCCGCCGATCATCGCGCCGGGCAGGGCGAGCGTCCAGTGCGGCCAGGGCACGTTGAGGCAGACGAGCGCGACGCCGAGCCCGCCGAGCATCGCCTGGCCTTCGGAGCCGATGTTGAACAGCCCCGCGTGATAGGCCACCGCCACCGACAGGCCGGTAAAGATGAAATTCGTCGTGTAATAGAGCGTGTAGCCGAGCCCGTTTGTATTGCCGAAGGCGCCCTGAACCATCGTGCGGATCGCCATGAAGGGATCCTTGCCGATCGCCCAGATCACGAGGCCGGAAAAGAAGAAGGCCAGCAGGATGGAGATCAGCGGGATGAGGACGGCATCCGCCCATTTCGGCATTTTCGTCATTGGTCGTCCCCTCCGGTGATCCCGGCCATCAGGAGGCCGAGCTCGCCCTCACTCGTCTCCGCGGGCAGGCGCTCGCCCATGATCCGCCCGTCGAACATCACCGCGATGCGGTCCGACAGGGACAGGATCTCGTCGAGCTCGACCGAGACGAGGAGGATGGCCTTGCCCTCGTCGCGCAGTTGCACGATCTGCTGGTGGATGAATTCGATCGCCCCGATATCGACGCCGCGCGTCGGCTGGCCCACGAGGAGCAGGTCGGGATTGCGGTCGATCTCGCGCGCCAGCACGATCTTCTGCTGGTTGCCGCCGGAAAAGCTCTTGGCCTCGAGCCGCGGGTCGGGCGGGCGGACGTCGAACTTCTCCATCTGCCGCCGGGTCATCTCGCGGATGCCGGCATTGTCCATCAGGAGGCGGTTCTTCTGGTATTCCGGGGCGTGGTGATAGCCGAAGACCATGTTCTCCCAGGCCTGGAATTCGAGGATCAGCCCCTCGTCATGGCGATCCTCGGGAACGTGGGAGATGCCGCGCCTGCGCCGCGACTGGCCGTCGGAATGCGCGCCGGTGAGGTCGATCTCCTCGCCGTTCACGCGGATCGTGCCGGTGCCGGCCATGTAGCCGCCGAGCACCTCGAGCAGTTCGGTCTGGCCATTGCCCGCGACGCCCGCGATGCCGAGGATCTCGCCCGCGCGCACGCTGAGGTCGATGCCCTTCACCCGCTCCACGCCCTGGTCGTCCACGACGTGCAGGTTTTCGATCTCGAGCGTCGGCTTGCCGGGGCGCGCGGGTTTCTTGTCGACGCGCAGCAGGACCTTGCGCCCGACCATCAGCTCGGCGAGCTCCTCGGGCGATGTTTCCGCCGTCTTCACCGTCGCCGTCATCTCCCCGCGTCGCATGACCGACACGGTGTCGGTGATCTCCATGATCTCGCGCAGCTTGTGGGTGATCAGGATGATGGTCTTGCCCTCGTCCCTCAGCCCCTCGAGAATGCGGAACAGGTGGTCGGCCTCCGCAGGCGTCAGCACGCCGGTCGGTTCGTCGAGGATCAGGATGTCGGCCTGCCGGTAGAGCGCCTTCAGGATCTCGACCCGCTGCTGATGGCCGACGGAGAGATCCTCGATCAGCGCGTCCGGTTCGACCGAGAGCTCGTATTCGTCGGAGAGCTGTTTCAGCAGCCTGCGGGCCTTGGCGAGCGACGGTTTCAGGAGCCCGCCCTCCTCGGCGCCGAGGATGACGTTCTCAAGCACGGTGAAATTCTCGACCAGCTTGAAATGCTGGAAAACCATGCCGATCCCGGCGGCGATGGCCGCCTGGCTGTCGGTGATCTCCACCCTGCGCCCGTCGATCAGGATCTCCCCCGCGTCGGCCTTGTAGAACCCGTAGAGGATGGACATGAGCGTGGATTTCCCCGCGCCGTTCTCGCCGATGATCCCGTGGATGGACCCCTTGGCGACGGAGATGGAGATGTCCCTGTTGGCCTGCACCGGGCCGAACGCCTTGGAGATCCCGCGCAATTCGATCGCGGGGGCGGCGGATGCGGTGGGGGCGGCAGTTGCCTGCCGCCCCGTATCCGTCTGGGCGCTCATCGCGACACCGCCTCAGAACGCCGGGCAGGAGTCGTCGGACATGTAGTCGTGCACAACGATTTCGCCGGAGACGATCTTCTGCGTCGCCTCGTTGATCGCGGCCTGCATCTCCTCGGTGATGAGATCGGCATTGTATTCGTCCATCGCCAGCGCCACGCCCTCGTTCTCGAGCCCCATCACGATCAGCCCGGTCTGGAGTTCCTCGCCCTGGGTGAAGGCGTCATATACGGCATTGTCGACGCGCTTGACCATCGAGGTCAGCACATGGCCCGGCTGGAGATAGTTCTGGTTGCTGTCCACGCCGATGGCGAGCATGTCCTCGTCGGCCGCTGTCTGGAGCACGCCGAGGCCGGTGCCGCCCGCCGCGGCAAAGACCACCTCGGAGCCGGCCGCCTTCTGCGCGCGCGTCAGTTCGCCGCCCTTCACCGGGTCGTTCCAGGCCGCCGGCGTGGTGCCGGTCATGTTCACGATCACCCGGCCCTCGGGTTTCACCGACTTGAACCCTTCGGCATAGCCGCAGGCGAACTTGGAGATGAGCGGGATGTCCATGCCGCCGACGAAGGAGACGGTATTGCCCTCGGCCGCATAGGCCGCCGCGATCCCCGCGAGGTAGGAGCCTTCCTCCTCCTTGAAGACCACGGAGCGGACGTTCGGCGCTTCCACCGCGCCGTCGATGATGGTGAATTTCGTGTCCGGGAAGTCGGCCGCGACGGTTTCGAGCGCGCTCGCGAAGGAGAAGCCGGCCATCACGATCGGGTTGAAGCCGTTCTCGGCGAAGCGGCGCAGGGCCTGTTCGCGCTGCGCGTCGGACTGAAGCTCGACGTCGCGATAGGAGCCTCCGGTTTCCTCTTTCCAGCGTTCGGCCCCGGTGAAGGAGCTTTCATTGAAGGATTTGTCGAATTTCCCGCCGAGGTCGAAGATGATCGCCGGTTCGGCAAGGGCCGCCCCGGAAGTCAGGGCGAGGGCGGCCGCCGCGCCGAGGAAAGTCGTCTTGAGGGTCATGGTCATCTCCCGTCAGGTCCTTGTCTTGGGGCCGTCCCCACGCTCCGGCGCGTCTGCCCGAAGCCTGGTCACATGCCCATGGAGCGGGCAGTTTTTCCCGCCGATAAGAGGGATTAGGGCGTGTCGCCGCAGGAGGGTCAATAGGGTTTTTCGGGAATTTGACCGTTTGGTCGTCCGATGCGCAGAGATTGGACATCCGTGCGCGCCGTTCCGTTGGGTCACATCTCCCCGATCCGCTTTTCGAGGAGAAGCGCGTCGATCCGGTCGCCGTCGGGGGTGACGTAATAGCCGCCGCGCCGGCCGGATTCGCGATATCCGGCGGAGCGGTAGAGCGTGATCGCCGGGAGGTTGTCCTCGGCGACCTCGAGAAAGGACATGCGCGCCCCCGCCGCCTGCGCCGTCGCCTCGTAGTCGCGCAGGAGCCGCCGTCCTGCCCCCTGCCCGCGGGCGTCGGGCATCACCGCGATGGTCAGAAGTTCCGCTTCCCCAGCCACCGCGCGTCCGAGAGCAAAGCCGGGGCCGCCGCAGGTGACGAGGAACACGCCGCGCAGGGGAAGGAGTTCCGCGAAGTCCCGTTCGGACCAGGGGCGGGGCGTCGTGAAGCTGGCCGTGTGGATCTCGGCCAGGCGGGCAGGGCCGAAGGCCGACACTCCGGCGCCGGTCAGGCGGCGACGGGGCGCACTTCGAGCACTTCGGGGATGTAGTGGCGCAGCAGGTTCTCGATGCCCATCTTGAGCGTCAGGGTCGAGGAGGGGCAGCCGGCACAGGCACCCTGCATATGCAGGTAGACCACGCCGCGGTCGAAGCCGTGGAAGGTGATGTCGCCGCCGTCCTGCGCCACCGCGGGCCGCACGCGCGTATCGAGCAGTTCCTTGATCTGCTGGACGATGTCGCTGTCGGGTCCGTCATGGGCGGCATGGCCGGCGGGAACCGCGCCTTCGCCTTCCATCACCGGGGCGCCGGACTGGAAATGTTCCATGATCGCGCCGAGGATCGCAGGCTTCACATGATCCCAGTCGGTCGCCTCGTCCTTCGTCACGGTGACGAAGTCGGAGCCGAAGAACACGCCCGCGATATTGCCCACCGCGAAGATGCGGCTGGCGAGGGGAGAGGTCTTCGCGGCCTCCTCGGTCGGGAAATCGGCGGTGCCGCTGTCGAGAACCGCCTGGCCCGGCAGGAATTTCAGCGTTGCCGGGTTCGGCGTGGATTCGGTCTGGATGAACATGGCGCGTATTCCTTACTGATGAGGTCGGATATGCGCTTTCGCGCGCCGAAAGTCAAGTTTTAGAACGGTTCTAAATATTAGCCTCAGATAATCCTTTGTTCAAGCTCCTTGGCCGAAACGCCCGGAACCGTCCAGAAGGCGACGGCCTCGGGGCTGATGCCCGCGAGGACGCGTTCCAGATCGTGATGCGAAGAATGACGCCACAGCGCATAGGCCGTGGCCTCGATCACGTTCAGCGGCGTGATATTGTGGGCCTTTCGCAGCGATTGCGCTTCGCGGATCATCTCCGCGCGGGTGCCGAAGGGCAGGGGCACGGCGTCGACGCGCCAGTTATAGACGAGCATCGCCCGGAGAAGGGAGGGGATCGCATCGCCGAAAGCGATCACCTGCGGCGGGGTGAGCCGGCGCCGGAAGACCTGAAGAACGCCGTCGACCGCCGTATAGGTCATATTGTCGCTCTCCATCACATGTCCCATCCGGCCCTTCGCATCGGCAAGGAAGGACCGGAACTCCTTCTGGGCGTGGCGGTAGGTCCATGGCATGGTCATGTCAGGTCACGCTTTCGAGCTTTTCCTTCGACATCTCGCCGGGCACCAGCGTCATCGGGATCGGCAGGTAACCCGCCTGTTTCGACATGGCGTTCACGAGCGGACCGGGGCCGGATTTCTCCGTCCCGGCGCCGAGCACGAGCACGCCGATCTCGGGATCCTCGCGGATCTGGGAGAGGATTTCATGCACCGCCTCGCCCTCCCGGATCACCAGATCCGGCTCGACGCCCTGGCGGTCGCGCATCCATTTGGCGAAGACCTCGTAATGGGCGACGATCCGTTCGCGGGTCTCCTCGCGCATCAGGTCGGCCACGCCGATCCAGTGGTTGAACTCCTCTGGCGGGATGATCGACAGGATCGTCACCCCGCCGCCTGTCTTCGCCGCGCGCATGGCGGCAAAGCGCATGGCGTTGAGGCATTCGCGGCTGTCGTCGAGGATGACGAGGAACTTGCGCATGGTCGATCTGTCCTTTGTCCCGGCATTCGGGCGGGTCCGGCGCGATGATGACCGAGGCGCGCCGTCAAGGCAACAGCTTGCGCGATGTGTCGCGGGGGCCGTCCCCTCCCGGTCGCACGGGAGGGGACGGGATCTGATCCGTCGGGGAAGACGATCAGCCCGCGCGGGCGCATCTGCGCAAGGGCACTGCGCGTCAGCCGGGGGACAGGGCCGAACGGGAGGCGCCGCGGGAGGACCCTAGCGGCGCAATGAAACGCGCGTGTGACATCGCTGCCGCAATCCGCGGCGCTCTCCGTGCACGCACCTTATCGTGAATTGCGAATATGTCCGGGCGCCGCATGGTGGGCGCGACCCTGGAATGAGAACAACGCACGAGGACCGACCCGTCATGATCCCCCTGAGCAAGCGCGGCTTTCTGAAACTCGCCCTCTCCGCCCCCCTCCTTGCGACCCCCTTCCTTGCCTCCGGAGCAGGGGCGCAGGAAATCGGCCTGACCCTGCCGGAGGAATTGCAGGGGAAGAAGGAGGCGCGCCGCAACATCTCGAGCTTCCGCCGCGCGGACTGGCGCGAGCATTTCAGCGAACTCGGCCAGGGTGCGATCGTCGCCGACACGGTGAGCCGCGCGCTGCATTTCTGGAGCGGGGACGGGGCGACCTACAAGCTCTATCCGACCTCGGTTCCCATCTCCGAAGATCTGACGAAACGCGGCTATACCGAAGTGATCCGCAAGGTGGAGGGCCCGACCTGGACACCGACGCCATCGATGCGCGAACGCGATCCCTCTCTCCCGAAGGTGGTGCCCGCGGGGCCGGACAATCCGCTCGGCACCCATGCGCTCTACCTGTCCTGGCAATATTACCGCATCCACGGCACCCATGACACGCGCAAGATCGGCCGCCGGTCGTCGGACGGTTGCATCGGCCTTTACAACGAGATGATCGCGGATCTCTATCCCCGCGTCGCGCTGGGCACGCAGGTCAAGCTGATCTGAGTATTTGGGGCACAAAGGAAACGCAAAAGGGCGCCCGGCGAGGCGCCCTTTCGTGATGGGGGTTTCGGGCCGCGTCAGCGGACGAAGCCCATGTCACACCGGAGGTGTGCGGCCACTCGGACGCGTCAGCGGACGAAGCCCATGTCGCACCGGAGGTGTGCGGCCACTCGAACGCGTCAGCGGACGAAGCCCATGATGTCGAAGGTCTTCTCGAGGATCGGCTGGGCGATCTCGCGGGCCTTTTCCGCGCCCTTTTCCATGATCCGGTCGATTTCCGCCGGATCGTCCATCAGGCGCTTCATCTCGCCGGAGATCGGGGCGAGCCGTTCGACCGCGAGTTCGGCCAGGGCGGGTTTGAACCGGCCCCAGCCTTCGCCGCCATATTCCGCGAGCACGGAGTCGGCGGTCATGTTGGCAAGGCCGGCGTAGATGTTCACGAGGTTGCGCGCCTCGGGCCGGCTGTCGAGCCCGTCCATCTCCTCGGGGAGCGGTTCGGGATCGGTCTTCGCCTTCCTGAATTTCTTCGCGATGGAGTCGGCATCGTCGGTCATGTTGATGCGTTCCATGTCGCTTTCGCCCGATTTCGACATCTTCTTCGTGCCGTCGCGCAGGTTCATCACGCGCATCGCGGGGCCCTCGATCACCGGCACCGTCTCCGGGAAGAAGTCCACCTTGTAGTCGTGGTTGAACTTCGCCGCGATGTCGCGGGTCAATTCGACATGCTGTTTCTGGTCCTCGCCCACGGGGACGTGGGTGGCGTGGTAGAGCAGGATGTCGGCGGCCATGAGCGAGGGATAGGCGTAGAGGCCGAGGGAGACGTTCTCCGCGTTCTTGCCCGCCTTGTCCTTGAACTGGGTCATGCGGTTCATCCAGCCGACGCGGGCGACGCAGTTGAACAGCCAGCCGAGCTCGGCATGGCCGGAGACGCGGGACTGGTTGAACAGGATCGAGCGGTCGGGATCAATGCCGGAGGCCAGATAGCCGGCGGCGACTTCGC
Source organism: Celeribacter indicus (assembly GCF_000819565.1). Taxonomy (NCBI): domain Bacteria; kingdom Pseudomonadati; phylum Pseudomonadota; class Alphaproteobacteria; order Rhodobacterales; family Roseobacteraceae; genus Celeribacter; species Celeribacter indicus. Next base: position 3,934,102 of record NZ_CP004393.1, on the reverse strand, counting down.
GGGTCGCGTGGCGCAGGTCCTCGGGGCTTTGCCAGACGGTGATCGCGTGCATATCCACCACGCAATAGATGGTTTCGAACTCACCGCCCTGCATATCCACGAAACGCTTGATCGCGCCGAGATAGTTGCCGAGGGTGAGCCCGCCCGAAGGCTTGATCCCCGAAAAGACGCGGGGCGTAAAGGCAGGCTTGTCCATCTGGAACTCCGTCACTGGATTAATGGGTGGTCATCGCTTACCTATGGCCGGCGAAAGCGTCAAGGAAAGCCCCGAAATGTCAGATCACCAGAGCGACACCCGCCCCGAACTTCCCTTCAACGCGCTGCCGCCGATGGTCGTGGCGATCGCGCTCGTGCTGGGCGGGATCGAGCTTGTCTTCCAGCTCGGCACGCTTGGGCTGATCGGCGGGGCCGATGCGGTCGGCTGGCGGATCGCGGCGATGGAGGATTACGGCTTCTTCGACGTGATCTTCGAGGCGATGCGCGCCCAGGGGCAATGGCCGCTCGAACATCTCCTGCGCTTTCTCTCCTATGCCTTCATCCACTATTCCTTCACCCATGCGCTGATGGTGCTCGTCTTCATCCTCGCGCTCGGCAAGATGGTGGGGGAGACCTTCGGCAACCTCGCCGTGCTCGTGATCTTCGCCGTCGCGACGGTTGCCGGTTCGCTCGTCTACGGGCTGGCGGTGAACACGCAGGTGCAGCTCGTCGGGGCCTATCCGGCGGCCTACGGCTTTGTCGGGGCCTATACCTTCATCCTCTGGATCGGGCTCGGGCGGATGCAGGAGAGCCGGATCCGGGCCTTCACCCTCATCGGGTTCCTGATGGGGCTCCAGCTCGTCTTCGGCCTGATGTTCGGCGGCACGCCCGACTGGATCGCCGACCTGTCGGGATTCGTGGCGGGCTTCGTCACCGCCGCGCTGCTGGTGCCGGGCGCCTTCGGGCGGATCGTCGCGCGGTTGCGCGCGCGGTGAAAAGTTGCGCGGTTGCGCGCGCGGTGAAAAGTTGCGCGGTTGCGCGTGCGGTGAAAAGTTGCGCGGTTGCGCGTGCAGAGCGGGTCAGCGCCGCACCGATCCCCTAAGCTCGGCAAAGCGGGTGGCGCCGATGGCATGGGCGATCGCGAAATAGCCGATGATGCCCACGGAGACGAGGAGCAGCGTGGCCAGGCCGCGCGAGAGCTCGAACACCGGCGCGAGGGCGAGGTTCGTGCCGTAGAGCAACAGCCCCATCAGCACCGCCGCGGCGAGGATGCGCGGGGTGCGGCGGACCAGCCGGGGATCGGCCGTCACCTCCTCGCCCATTCCGGATTTTCCGAACCACAGGAGCGCGACCATGGCCCAGGCGGCGACGGTCGTGGCGACGGCGGCGGCGAGATAGCCGATGACGAAGGCGAGGCCGATCGCGACGGCGGCGTTGATCACCATCGCGAAGACCGCGAAGCGGAACGGGGTGCGGGTGTTCTCCCGCGCGAAATAGAGCGGCTGGAGCACCTTCTGCATCACGAAGGCGGGCAGGCCGAGGCCGTAGATCATGACCGCCACCGCGGTCTTGTGGGCGTCCTCCGCGGTGAAGGCGCCGCGCTGGAACAGGAAGGAGATGAGCGGCTCCGGGATTACGACGAGCGCGACGGCGGCGGGCACGGTGAGCAGGAGCGCGAATTCGAAGGCCCGGTTGTAGGCGTCGCGCGCGCCCTTGCCGTCGCCCGCCTGGAGCCGGCGCGAGAGATCGGGCAGCAGCACGATGCCGATGGCGATGGCGACGACGCCGAGCGGGAGCTGGTAGAGCCGGTCGGCAAGGTTGAGATATTGCAGCGCGCCGTCCTGGGAAAAGGAGGCGACCTGCCGTCCGATCAGCAGGTTGATCTGCACCACGCCGCCGGCGAGCGCGGCGGGGGTCGCCAGCACGAGCAGGCGCCGGATTTCGGGCGTGAAGCGCGGGCGGTGCGGGACCAGCGGGAAGCCGGCCTTCGCGGCCGCGCGCCAGACGACGGCGAGCTGGGCGATCCCCGCGACGGGCACGGCCCAGATCAGGGCGCGCTCGACCGGAATGCCGGTCTTTGCCGCGCCGATCATGGCGAGCGACAGGATGATGTTCAGGAGCACCGGCGCCGCGGCTGCGGCGGCGAAGCGTCCGGTGGCGTTCAGCACCCCCGAGAACAGCGCGCCGAGCGAGATGAACAGCACGTAGGGAAAGGCGATGCGCCCGTAGTCGACGGCAAGGTCGAACCGTTCGTCCCCGATGAAGCCGGCGGCCATCGCCGTCACGAGCAGGGGCATGAAGATCGTCGCGACCACGGTCAGCACGAGGAGTGCGAAGGCGAGGGCGGAGAGCGTGTCCTCGGCGAAGCGGCGCGCGTTCTCCCCGGCCTCGACCTTCTTCGAGAAGATCGGCACGAAGGCGACGTTGAGAGTGCCTTCCGCGAAGAAACGGCGGAACATGTTCGGCAGCGAGAAGGCGACGACGAAGGCTTCTGCCGCAGGGCCCGCGCCGAGATAGGCGGCGACGAGGGCATCGCGGACGAAGCCCAGGAGGCGGCTCAGGAAGGTCCAGCCGCCGACGGTCACGAACCCCGTCACGAGACGTGCGGGCTTCATTCGGAGCGGGCCCTCTCGGCGCCGAGCTCGATCGCCTCGCGCAGTTTCTTTTCAAGCGCCCTGCGCTTGGGTTCGGCGTGGAGCTTCATTCCGAACATGTCCTTCACATAGAAGACGTCGACGACCTGGGCGCCGTAGGTGGCGATCTGGGCGGTGACGATGGAGATATTGTTGCCGGCGAGCACTCGCGTGAGATCGAACAGCAGCCCCGGCCGGTCGCGGGTGTCGACCTCGATGATCGTGAAGATCTCGGAGCCCTCGTTGTCGAAGATGATCGAGGTGGGCACGTTGAACTTGCTTTCGCGCTTCTTGATCTTGTCGCGGGACTTGAGCGCGTCGCGGGCGACGATCTCGCCGCGCAGGGTCTTGCCGATCATCTGGCGCAGGCGGGGCAGGCGGCTTTCCTCGTAGGGATTGCCGTCGTTGTCCTGGATCCAGAAGACCGCGGTGGCATAGCCGTCCTTGGAGGTATAGGTGCGCGCGTCCACCACGTTCGCCCCCACGAGGGCGAGCGCCCCGGCGAGGCGGGAGAAGATCCCCGGATGGTCGGAAAGGGCGAAGCAGGCGCGGGTCGCGTCGCGGTCCTCGTCGGGATGCAGGTCGATGCGGATCTCGTCGTCCCGGATGTCGCGCAGGAGCCGCGCGAAGACCTCGTGTGCGGAAAAGGGCAGGCCCTGCCAGTAGGTGCCGTAATGGCGTTGAAGCTCGGCGCGGCGGTCGGCGGGATCCCAGTCCGACAGCGCGGCGCGCAGCACCTTCTTCGCCTCGCCCTCCCGCGCGTCGCGGTTGATCTCCTCGAGCCCGTGCTCGAGCGCATGCGCGGTCTGCGCGTGCAGCGAGCGCAGGAGGACCGCCTTCCAGTTGTTCCACACGCCCGGTCCCACGCCGCGGATGTCGCAAACCGTCAGCACGGTCAGAAGATCGAGCCTTTCACGCGTCTTCACCGCCTTGGCGAAATCGCGCACCGTGCGCGGATCGGCGATGTCGCGTTTCTGCGCCATGTCCGACATCAGGAGGTGATAGCGCACGAGCCATTCCACGGTCTCGCATTCGGCGGGTTTCAGTCCCAGCCGCGGCGCGACGCGCCGCGCGATCTGGGCACCGATCACCGAATGGTCCTCGGTCCGGCCCTTGCCGATGTCGTGAAGCAGGAGCGCGACATAGAGCACCCGTCGGTTGACCCCCTGGGCGAGGATCGAGGAGGCGAGCGGCAGGTCCGCGGACAGCTCCCCGCGCTCGATCTGCGCGAGGTTGGAGATGCACTGGATCGTGTGCTCGTCCACCGTATAGCTGTGATACATGTTGAACTGCATCATTGCCACGATATGCTGGAATTCCGGGATGAAGGCGCCGAGCACGCCGAGCTCGTTCATGCGACGTAGCGAGCGTTCGGGATTGCCGTGTTTCAGCAGCAGGTCGAGGAAGATCCGCTGCGCCTCCGGATCCTCGCGCATCTCCCCGTCGATCCGGTCGAGGTTGGCGGAGATGAGCCGCATCGCATTCGGATGGAT